>JAZOBT010000068.1:0-2385 GCA_045596125.1 Acutalibacteraceae bacterium
TGTTCCCCGGTCTGGAATTGACCAATGACGACGTCGGCGTCTATGTACGCCCCCTGCCGTTATTGGAACAAGACTCACAAACCGGTTTCTTTGCGCCGCACACGTATCACTTGGATATTCGTTTTGAAAACGGATTCACGCAAATGAGCGTACTCGCCGATGCGATAAGTGAAGCGTTACACAACGGAAAGCGCGTGATCGTGGAGCATTTTGATTTGGTGTATCCCCTGCTCGGCTTTAACGCTAATCTGCTCATTGGCGTAGGAGAACAAATTTTGATTTCGCGCCCCACGTTGTTCGGCCCCGAACCGCAGGAAATCCGCGAAAACGTTTACAAATCTCTTTCCTATCGCTTGATGGCACATACCGCAGAGGATCTGTGCGAATATTGTATGCCGCCGCAAGATTTGGCACGATGCGGTCACGATGATGTCAAGCACGGCTTTGTTATCAGTTTCCCCGATCACAAACCGTCGTTTGATATTCAAAAACTGGAAGCACGGGTAAACGAACTCATAAGGGCCGATCTACCCATCACCTATGTCGACAACAATCACGTCTCGATCGATGGTAACATCCACCCTTGTACGGGTCCGCGCATCCACGTGGCGCGCACCGGTTTGATCGAAGATTTCCATTTGTTACACCACTTTATCTATGATCGTTTCAGCCGCCGCTATCTTCTGGTGGGATGCGTCGGCGAACACTCGGAAAAAAATCTTCAAAAATTGGACGCTCAGCAAGAAAAGCAATCGGATCTTATTCTGTAATGGGAGGAATCACTATGCCGGAAGCCACACTGCCCCAAATACTGCAAGCGCGCGAGGAGCGTGTGCAACTCCAGCAACAGTTGATACGCACCTACCACTGTCCTTTGATCTGTTTTACCATGAACATCGCAGGACCCGTCAAAACCTCGCCGCTGATCGAGCGAGCCTTCTTCGAGGGGTTACGCCAATTGGATGCCCGTCTGCCGCAGGACAAGATTCGCGCTCGTAAACTTGACATCGCCGTAACGGGATGTCAAATCATCTTAGCGGTTGATATGGATACCGATACGTTGAAATCCATTTGCGTTTCCATTGAAGAAGCGACCCCGCTTGGGCGCTTATTCGATATGGATGTTCTGGGAGTTGACCGCCAAAAAATCGACCGTCACTCTCAGCGCGGGTGCTTGGTTTGCGGTGCCGAGGGGCGCGGTTGCGCCTCCAGACGGTTGCACAATGTTGAAGAGTTGCAAGCAGCTACCCATCGCATTTTACACGATCATTTTGCCGCTTTCGATCGCGAAACCATCGCCTCGCTCGCCGTGCAATCGTTATTGGACGAGGTATACACCACCCCGAAACCGGGATTGGTGGATCGCCGCAACAGCGGCAGCCATCGGGATATGAATCTCTCCTCGTTCGAGGCCAGCGCCGAGGCGTTGCGCTCGTATTTTTACGAGTGTGTCGCCTTGGGGCAAGCCACCGCTGACAGCGACCCGTGTGTTACTTTTCCCCTTTTGCGCCGTGCGGGCCTTGTCGCAGAACAAGCGATGTTTAAAGCGACGGGCGGTGTTAACACCCACAAGGGTGCTATTTTTACCTTGGGGTGCCTGTGCGGAAGCATCGGACGATTGTGGTCGGCCGACGTACCGTTTGCGCCGATAGAAGCGATTCTTGAAGATACTGCACAGATCGGGCAAGCGGCTATGGAAACGGATTTTGCGGCAAAGGACACTTCCACCGCGGGGCTCAAGCTATATCACACCTGCGGCATTACCGGCATTCGCGGCGAAGTGGCAGGCGGTCTGCCCGCAATAGCGCGATGCGCCTTGCCGTTGTACAAATCACTTTTGCAAGAGGGCGTTGACAAAAACCACGCGGGCGTGGTAACCTTGTTGCATTTGATCGCCACCGTAAACGACACTACGTTGTATCGGCGTGGCGGCCAAGACGGCGCCGCCTATGCGGTGGAGGCCGCCCGTGAACTGCTCAAAGCCGAGCGTATCCCATCCCTTGCCGAAGTTGAAAAGCTGGACGATGCGTTTATCGCACGCAACCTTTCCGCAGGTGGCTGTGCCGATTTGCTCGCCGCCACGTACTTTTTATGCGAGGTTCAACATCTATAAGAAAATCACCGACGAACAAGTTCGTCGGTGATTTTTTAATCTTCTTTTTTAGCCGCTAATTCCGCGATTTTATCATACCGTGACAACACGTACAGATAGCCGCCCTCACTGTGCGGAATCAGGCAGTTGGAGCAGTCCTTGATACCCTCTTTGGTGTACACAAAATTGCCGCCGCATCCCTCACCCAACGCATAGAGCGGGCAATAACAAAACAAGCAATTGAAAAAATCGCCCTCGACTTTATGACAAGGAAAATATTCGCACTCGTTGTT
>JAZOBT010000069.1:0-4929 GCA_045596125.1 Acutalibacteraceae bacterium
CCGTAGCGATGGCTGTCTTCGGCGGTCAAAGCGATACAACGGCTCTTCAAGATAGCGTCCACTTCTTCGGGATGACCGGCGGGATGGATGCAGCAGTACACCAACTGATCCTCGCGGAGCAGATCGTATTCGCAGGGGAACAACTCCTTAACCTTCGCCAAGAAATCGCAGCGAGCATACATCTCTTCCATCGTATCCACGATCTCTGCACCGGCAGCCGCATATTTCTCGTTAGAGAAACCGGAACCGATACCGCAATCGCGTTGTGCCAACACGGTGTGACCGGCGGCAACGATGGATGCCACTTCGATGGGCGTGCAAATTACACGATTTTCGCCCTCTTTAATGTCTTTCAAAACGCCAAATACCATTGTGTTTTCCTCCCAGTATTTTGATTTATAACCTATCGACAATCCTCATTGCCGAAAAACGGACATTTTCTTCCCTGCTTCGATCGGGAATTATATATCTATCAGTCAATATTATAAATAAAAATTCCGTAATTGTAAAATTGATAATGTTGTGATATTATATTGAATAAGTTCAATATTTCAAAAGGAGGGTGCAAAATGACACATACGGGAATTGAGTGCTTCTTGGCAGTTTGCCGTTATAAAACGGGCAGTCGTGCTGCCGAAGCATTGTATATCACCCAGCCATCCCTCAGCATTCGCTTGAAAACGTTAGAACGGGAACTTGGAGGAGCGTTGTTCATCCGCAAAAAAGGAAGTCGCGAAATGACGCTCACTGCCGCAGGCAAAGAGTTTTACAAACTGGCGGTACAATATGAATCACTTATGTTGCAAATGCAACAAGTGTGTCGCAATCAACCCAAAAGTTTGCGCGTCTCTTCGCTCAACAGTTTGGATACCTATCTGTTGCCGGATGTGTACGAACGTTTTTTGCAAACTTATCCGGAAATCGGTTTGGAAATCCAAAATATGGAGTTGGAATTGGCCAGCGAAAGTATTCGCAACGGTATGACGGATTTAGCTTTTACGACTGGTAATAACCGCGATGAGCGATTAACCCAAACACTGGCGTTTGTGGAACCGATGGTGTTGATCTGCGGTGCACAAGCTACGTATGAGGAACCGGTAAAAGCCGATAAATTATCGCCTCGACACGAGATTTATGTGGAATGGAGTAGTCGCTTTGCGCAGTGGCATCAACATACATTCGGTAGTTCGCATCCTCAGCTCACTATCTCAATTATGGCGCATTTGATGCAGTTTATGGAACGCGAACAATGCTGGGCGATCGTCCCTGTCAGCGTGGCAGTTGGATTAGAAAAAGCATGTGGCGTTCGCCGCCTTAGAACGGTGTTTGAGTTACCGAAACGCGAAGTATCTCTTTTGACGGATGGTAACGGGTTGGAAACGACAGCCATACAATCCTTCTGCCAATGCTTACGGGATACCGTGTCGGAATACCCTGAAATTGAAATTGCACTCTAATGTGTATATCCAAAGCACTTGCCACGGCAAGTGCTTTTTTCAGCAAATGGTTCCGCCGCCTACCACGATATCGTCTTGATACAGCACAACCGCTTGTCCCGCTGTCAAGGCGCGTTGCGGTTTGTCGAACAGGACTCGAAATCCGTTTTCGCCGTATGGTTCCACGGTGGCAGGTGCCTCGGTTTGATGATACCGCGTACGTGCGGTAACGCGCATCGGCTCTTGCAACGACTCAATCGAGACCCAGTTGGCATTTTCGGCGATCAAGTGTTTGGAAAATAACGATTCACTTCGCCCGACGGTTACGGTATTTGAGGTGGCATCCTTGGCAACCACGAACCGCGGCTCGCCCAGCGCCAGTCCCAAGCCTTTGCGTTGCCCGATGGTGTACGCCGCAATGCCGCGATGCGTTCCGAGCACTCCCCCGTTTTCATCTACAAATGAACCGCCTGCAAAGCGCATTCCCATCATATCGGTCAAAAACGAAAGATAATCCCCATCGGGTACAAAACAGATGTCTTGACTGTCGGGTCGATCGGCAGTGACCAAACCGCGTTCTTGTGCCATCGCACGTAACTGCGGTTTGCAGTAGTCCCCGAGCGGGAATACGGTATGCGCCAGTTGATGTTGCGTCAACATATACAGCACATAACTTTGATCGCGAGACGCATCCGCCGCTTTTTTTAAAAGCCAACGTCCGGATGCATCATCCCATTCAGAGCGTACATAATGCCCTGTAGCGATGGCGTCAAACCCCGCCGCCAAAGCATCCTCTAACATCTGTCCGAACTTTACACGCCGATTACATACGATGCACGGATTCGGCGTAGCTCCCGCGGCGTATACCTGTGCGAAATTGGCGATAACGGTATTGCGAAACAAGTCTCTGTAATCCCACACGCGGTGCGGAATGCCCAACCGCTCTGCCACCGCTAAAGCATCCGCTTCCGCTTGCAGGGAGGCGGCGCCGCTTTGCGCAAACTCGGCACACAAACGTAAGGTTACGCCTTCCACGGTGTAGCCCTGCTCCAAAAGCAGTGACACAGCAACCGAACTGTCCACACCGCCGCTCATACCGACCAACACGCGTCGCGACACAACATCCCCTCCTATCGTAGTATGTGAAGATGAATCTCTTTTAGCCTTCGGCGGCTTCACGCTCCAACAGCGCATTCAAACGATCTTCGTTTGTTTTCATAAACCGTTGCCATTCTTCGGGATTGACAATGCTCTTCCCCTCCAACACTTTCTTGAGTTTACCGGGGGTGTTGTTATGGTGCGTATGATTACCCATCACCAGATCCACGTGCTCCTTGGCAAGCTTATGCAATCCTTCACGGAACTTGTCACGGCAATCGAAAGACAACCCATATTTATTTAAGAAATCTTTTGCCAACGTGTTCATACCCACGCCGCCGTGCATAGCTGCAATGATGCTCTCGTCGCCATCTTCGATGTTCACAAAGAATGCCAACGTACCCTCGGTATGACCGGGAGCCGCCACGCAACGAATGGTGGTTTTACCGAAGGTGAAGCAATCACCGTCATCAATCAGTACATCGCAATCGAACGGAGGCAAACGATCATAGTTCAGTTCCACCGCCCACGAAAGATCGTATTTACCGTTGACAATATCGTTATCAATGCGGCTGATATACGTCTTAGCGCCGCTGAGTTCCTTCAAACGCTGTGTGCAGCCGAAATGATCGATATGACCGTGCGAATGGAAGATCGCACAAATGTCTTTCGGATCAAAGCCCAACACGTCCATACTGTTGAGAATTTGTTCATACATATCCGGATAACCGGTATCAATGATAACCAATCCTTCCTCAGTCTTGATCAAGTGGACACAGACGCGACTGCAACCGATAAAGTATAAGTTACCGTACATTTTAAATGGTGCTATGTTTGACATAATTGTTTTTTCCATAAGAGCACCTCACTATATTTATTGAAGGAATTATACAACACCGTGAAATGAATGTCAATTTGCTCCCCTACTTTCTGATGTAAAATCCAAAAACGCCCTCTTAGGAGAACGGATCTTTTTTAATTGTTATTATGTGCTCGGATTCTTGCCATAGACAATTTCGAAAATTCAATAACTTGGCTGGCGTATAATCCGCTGTTGCCCGAGAGCACAAACGTAATGACACATACCAGCACAAAGATATACAAGTTTGCGGCACCGAACATCTCAATACTCAATGCGATGGATGTCAACGGACTGTTGGTTACACTGCAAAACAGACCGACCAACCCCAACATCGCCGCAAAACCGGGATCGATTCCCAACAAACTGCCCATCACACAACCGAATGTGGCGCCGATACAGAACGTGGGAACGATCTCTCCCCCTTTAAAACCGACCGCCAACGTGATCGCGGTAAACACAATCTTTAGAAGGAAAGAATACCAATCCGCCATACCACCGATGGCTTGTAACGTCAGTTCCATACCCGAGCCGTTAAAGCGTTGATCGCCGACAAGTACTGTCAAGATCACAATAGCAACGGCACCGACTAGGATACGAAGCGACGGATTTTTTACAAAGTGATGTGCTAAGTGGTCAGCTTTGTGGAAAACATAGCACATAACGATGCCAAGCAGCGAAACAAGCACTGCCAGTACAACAACGCGCCACGTTGTTCCAAGGTTTAAGGAAACCGCGTTATCGGATATCGCTGTTTCACCGTGAACCCCCAACCCCAAGGAAACCTTGCTCGCCAGCAACGCCGCTATAAAACAAGGTAATAACGCGGGCGAAAATATCGTTCCGACCGATTCAAATTCCAATGTGAATAAGCAGGCAGTCAACGGAGTGCCGAACAAACCCGAAAAGACAGCACTCATACCGCATAGAATCATTACGGTGCTTTCTTCTTTCTTTAAGTGAAATATCTTGCTGAGCAACGATGCCGCCGACCCGCCGATCTGCAAAGCGGCACCCTCACGCCCTGCCGAACCGCCAAACCAATGCGTGATGACGGTAGTTACAAAAATAGCAGGTGCAATCAGCGGAGAAACCGATTTATCTTCCAGCACGGAATCGATAATCTCGTTTGTGCCGCGATTGGATTGCAATCGGAAAAGGCGATACAGCCCGACCGTTGCCAAGCCTCCCAATGGCAACAGAAATATCAGCCATTGGTGCGAGTGCCGCGCCCCCGTGACCAATTGCAGCGTGTGATGAAATCCCGCTCCCAGCAAGCCACCGACAGCGCCCATCACCGCACTCAAAAGACACCATTTCAAAAGTACCCAAAGGTACTGTTTCATCCCGCACAATTTATCCCCAAACACGATTTTGTCCCCTTCTCATTGCACTCTTTAGGCATGGTTAATCAACGTTACTTTTTCACATAATTCTTAGTCCATTCGGTGTCTGTTTTTTATTTATACTCCTGTAGTATCTGCTTCAGCAAGAGGGGGTCATCGGTCATGATACAGTCGACACCCATCTCGATGA
>JAZOBT010000070.1:0-2115 GCA_045596125.1 Acutalibacteraceae bacterium
GGTGACGCTCGGCGGTAACGACCGCATCACGGCTTGTTTGACCGATACCGCTCAGGCGAAGCTGACGGTGGAAAACAGCCTCTTTAGCCACGCCGCGGGCAAGATGGACACCAAACGCGGCAAGGGGGATGCCTACGGAATGAAAGCGGCGTCTTCTATTAAAAAGGAATGGTACGAGCAGGCGGATGCCTTTGACGCTTACGCGGTCGGCAAAACGGCGGCGGAGCTGATGAAGCTGACTGTCGGCAGTGACGGCAAGACCGATGCGATCTCGGGATGCACGATGGCGATCGGCGGTATGCTGAAAAATACCGTGAAAGCTGCTGAGCTCGATTAAGCCCCCCGATTAAACCGAAAAAACGAAAGGGCGCGACCGACGATGGTGAAACGCATACTATGCGTGTTGCTCTCTCTGCTGTTGGCAGGGGGATTGGTCGGTTGCGCCCCTTTTTCGTCTGCGCCCAAGCGGTCGCAGACATATTTGGATGTGTTTGACACCGTGACCGAGATCACGGCGTACGGTGTCGGCGAGGAACAGTTCCGGTCGGATGTCAAGAAATTGCACGATGAACTGACGGCATACCATCGGTTATATGACATATACAACACCTACCCCGACGTGACCAATCTCAAGACGGTCAACGCCGCCGCGGGCGGCGCGCCCGTCAAAGCGGATGACCGTATCCTCGACCTGCTCGAGTTCGGCATCGACGCGTATGACCGCACCGACGGGCGGGTGAATATTCTGTTCGGTGCGGTGCTGTCCTTGTGGCACGATGCGCGCACCGAGGGGGTCGCCGATCCCGCACGCGCCGCGTTACCCACGCAGGCGAAGTTGATCGAGGCGGGGACACACGTGTCTATCGACACGCTGGTCATTGACCGCGCGGCGGGCACGGTGCGTCTGACCGATCCCGCGGCACGTATCGATGTCGGCGCGATCGCCAAGGGCTATGCCGTTGAGCGGGTCGCGCGGTACGCGCAAGAAACACTCGGCTGGACGTCTGCGCTCATCAACGTCGGCGGCAACGTGCGCGCCATCGGCGGCAAAGGCGGCGATAACAGCGATACGCCGTTTACCATCGGGGTGCAAAATCCCGACACATCGTCCGCTAAGACGTATCTGACAACGGTGAACGTTGCGGATCGGTCGGTGGTGACGAGCGGGGATTATCAGCGGTATTATACCGTTGACGGTCAGAACTATTGCCATATTATTGATCCCGCCACCCTGTATCCCGCCACGCACGTGCGAGCGGTGACGGTGGTGTGCGAGGACAGCGGTCTGGCGGATATGCTGTCGACCGCGCTGTTTTGCCTGCCTGCAGAGCAGGGCAAAGCGTTGCTCGAAAAAACACCGAATGCCCACGCTGTGTGGGTGCTCGCCGACGGCAGTCTGCAGTATTCCGACGGATTCGGCGAGTTGACGGAAGGGGTAACGACATGACGAAACAAGATCGACGCTACCGCGGCTCCCGCCGACTGTTGGCGTTTGCGCTGATGTTGGCGGGTTCGGTCGGGTTGGTGTTCGGTGCGGCGGTGTGGTATAACACCGCGCGTGCAGATGTGCTCATCCCCGCTGACGGCGTGACCGTGCCGATGGCGGTGGCGCGTGTGATGGATGTTACCGCGCAGGACAAGGATGCCTACCGCGTAGAATCTGCCGCGCAAGCGCAGGATACCGACGGACGGGTGACGGGATATGTCATCATTACCGTCGCGCGCGGGTATAAATCCGACATTCGCGTGCAGACTACCTTCGCCGCGGACGGTGAGACCATCGCGGGCATCCGCGTGCTGTCGCAAAACGAAACGGAATATCTTGGCACGCGCGTGGAGTCGGCGGCTTTCACCTCGCTTTTCGCGGGGCGTCGCGCTCCGATGAAGCTGTGGGGAGCCGCGACGATCGGCTCGCCCATCGACGCGCTGTCAGGCTCCACGGTGTCGTCGCAAGCGGTCATTGATGCGGTCAACAACGCGCACGCATATGTGCAATCTCGAGCGGCTTAACGTCGCTCTACATAACGGAGGAATTATGAAACAGTGTCCACGCCGCCTACCCTTTAAGACTGCCGACCTCATTTTGGTCGGCGGTCTGTTGGTCGTGGCGGCGGT
>JAZOBT010000071.1:0-10505 GCA_045596125.1 Acutalibacteraceae bacterium
CCAACAGCGGCAGCCCTTGAAGCCTTGGCCAAAGCCTTGGCGTGTGCAGCACCTTTACATGCCATAATTTTTACCTCTTTTCATAAAATGTTTTTGTTTCGAGTTCAAACTCTTTTGTAACGTTACAACCGCATTATAAAACTAAAACCTGACAACTACTGTCAGGTTTAAAAATATTTTCTAAAGTAATAAACAAAAAATACAGGGCGGGAATTTACCCCCACCCCTCCCATCAAAACCACGCATCGCTCTGTCCCGCTCCCTCTGACGAGGGAGCTGCCCGAGCGCCAGCGAGGACGGAGGGAGAGATAACAAAACTACCCCTCCGTCTTTTTGCCTTCGGCAAAACTCCACCCCCCTGACAAGGGGAGGCAAGAAATCGCTCGCTCTTTTATCTTCTCCGGTAGCACCAAGGGGTACTTTCCACACCTTAAGGCGCCAAAAAACGGCTCCCGAAGTTGCCTTCGAGAGCCGTTATACGTTTCATTATGCTTCGTACGCCAAACGCACGCCCAACGCAATACACGCGTCACACGAGCACAGCGGCTTGCCGCTGTCAATGCCCTTGATCTGCGCACACACGCCCGAACCGCACGCGGCCACAAAGCGCTCGCTCAACTGCCGACACACCGCATAGGTGGCTTTCTTGGAAGCGGGCGCTTCCAAATTCCCGTCACTGTGCTTGAGACCCGCCACAAATACCGCGCCCGACAGCGCGCCGCAGGTCTGTTGCATACCGCCCATACCCGCGCCGAACCCTTCCAGCGCACGCATCGCGAGTTTACGATCGATGCCAAGCTCGTCACAAAACGGCAACGCCACCGACTGCGCACAGTTGAAACCTTGCGCGTGAAGCGCGGCGGCTTGTTGCAATTTCTCCGTCAGCATACGGCTTCCTCCTTTTGGGCTTCTTCAGCCTCCTGCGTTTTGCGGATCTTGTGAGCACAAAGAATGCAATACTGCATCGCAAATGCTACCAACACCATCACCCCGCCGAGCACCAACATAATGCCCTTGTACGTGCCCGTGAGATCATAAAAGATGTTCATCAGCGGGTTACCCACGCCATAGCCCAACGTATTAAAGGATACAATGAGGCCCATCATATGCGCATACGACCGTCGGCCGAAGAGGTCCGCCGCAATCAGCGGTAACATCACCGTTTCAAGCGGTAGTGCCAACGATTTCAAGAAACCCGCCGCGTACGCCATCACGGGATTGCTGACAAAAGCAAGCAACACGATAGCGAGAATCGCTGCGACGCTGGTCATGATCATCGTAAAGCTCAACCCAAACTTATCGTAGCAGATACCCGTGAGCATTTTGGAGCACAACAACGCCAAACTGCTGATACTGGTAACGCCCGCAACGATGGTGCTGGCAATGCCGCAATCTTCCATATGCGCGGCACTGACGTGAGAGATGCCGTTGAGCAACATACCCGTCAAAAAGACACCCGCCAAGCAAACATAGAAATACGGTTGGCGGAACGCCTCGTGCGACGAGATGCCCGCCCAATCGCGGCCGCGCTTTTTCTTGGCGGCGGCTTGCCCCGTACCGAGCGGTTGCAAGCCCTTTTCTTTGGGGTCATCCCGTAGGAAAATGAACACAAGCAACCCCACCGTCAACATCAGCGCCGCCGTGATCCAATACGCCAAGCGCCACCCCTCGTTGGGGGAATAAATGATGGGCGCGAGCACCTGCGCCGAGAGCGCACCCATCAACCCGTTGGAGGCGAGGATGAAACTCATCATCGTCCCTTTTTTGCTGGAGAACCAGCGCTCCACCACGTAGCCGACCATCGACGTACTCGTCCACGCGAGACCCAAGCCGAGTAACGCGCCGCCGAGGTAGACCATCACCAAATTGTTAGCCAGTGCGTTGACGGCACAGGAAAGAAAGAGAAATCCAAACCCCATCACGGCCATTTTGCGAATACCGAACTTGGTAATAAATTTACCGAAAAACAAATTGATAACGGCCGTGGCGGCAAAACGGACACTGCTGCCGAGCGAGTACAAGCCACGCGGGATCTCCAGATCCTCACACACGGTTTTCAAGTACAAACCACTGGGCGAACTGCAAAAACCGAGTGCTGAGCCAACCATCAAAAACGAAACAATAAAAATGATCCACGCGTAATGAAATCGCGGTTTGGACTGTATGTTGCTATTCATGAACCAAGACTTCCTTTTATAACGCAACTGCAATGCTATCCTCGTTATACGTTACGAGGTCCTTATCACTCATAAATTGATCGATATCCGCGAAGAACGCTTCCTTGCTCGGATACCGCAAGTTGGCGTTCGCAATGACCGACTTCGCCAACGCGGCGTCATTCTCCAGCAAACGCTGTGCCATCGCGACCTGCACGGTAGCGGCACCCAAGCAACATTTCTCGGGATCCGCCATCAAATAATTGTCGCCGTGGCCGTTGCCCTGTGCACCCGCCATATGCGGATGAATGGACGGCATAATACAACTCATATCGCCCATATCGGTGGAACCCGTGCTCCAACCGCCGTGGTTGGAAACGCGATCCGCACCGAAATACTCGCCCGCGACCTCTTCCGCGAGCTTCACCAAGCCCTGATCGTTGATCAGCGGCGAATACCCGGGGCGATCCATCACCTTGACCTTGGCGCCCAGCGACACTGCCGACCCCGCGATGGCACGGTTGACCTTGCGGTTGGTGTTCTTCATCGACTCGATGCTCTCACCGCGGATGAAGGTGGACAGACGCGCCGCACTCGGAATGATGTTCACGGTCTGGCCGCCATCGGTCATAATGGGATGCACGCGCACGTGCTCACTGTCCACAAACGTCTCACGAATGGAGTTGATGGCGGTAAGACCCAACGACGCGGCATATAACGCATTGATGCCGTCTTGCGGGCTGCCGCCGGCGTGCGAAGCACGACCTGCGTAGATCATATCCTTCGCCATACAGCCGTTGGAACCCTTGCTGATATAGAAATCCGCCGTGGAAGAGGGTGTCGCGTGGACCAGATACGAAATATCGCAGCCGTCCATATAGCCGCGGTACAAGAACTCCACTTTACCGCCCAGATAGTGGATGATACCCTGCTGACGCAGGCTCTCGCGGTACTCGATCTCAATGAGCTCTTCCGCGGGTACCGCCATCAAACGGATCGAACCGCACAGCCCGTCCAACGCACCCGGCTCTTTGAGCGCGAGCGCCGTACCCACCAACGCCGCACACTGCGCGTGGTGACCGCAAGCGTGCGCGTTGCCGTTGGTGCATTGCACGTGATTGGGCGCACCCAATGCATCCATCTCGCCCATGATCAGCACTTTCGGACCGGGACGACCCGTATCAATGTCGGTGTAGAAACCGGGGATGTTGCCGGCATAGATCAGCTCATACCCCGCATCCTCAAACACTTTGGCGAGATATTTTTGCGTCTCCCACTCTTTGAAACCCGTCTCCGGATGGTTCCAAACGTAACGCTCGGTCGCCAAGATCTCGTCGCGATGCTTCTCAACTAACTTGTGAAATTTCACACCACTCTCTCCTTTATAACTGAACTTCTATGCTGTCCTCGTTGTAGGTAACGAGGTCTTTATCACACAACAACTGATCGATATCCGCAAAGAACGCTTCCTTGCTGGGATACCGCAACTCGGCATTGTCGATCACATACTTCGCCAGTGCGGCGTCGTTTTGGAGCAACCGCTGTGCCAACGCCACCAGCACCGTCGCCGAACCCATGCAACATTTTTCAGGATCCGCAATGTAATAGTCGTCGCCGTGGCCGGCACCAGCGGCACCGCCCATATTCGGGTGAATGGACGGCATCACACAACTCATATCGCCCATATCCGTTGACCCCGTACCCCACCCATGGGTGTGACGCACGCGGTCCTCGCCGAAATACTCGGCAGCCACCTGCAATGCCAGATCCGCCAAATTCACATCATTGATGAGCGGCGAATACCCGGGGCGGTCAATGACCTTGACTTTTGCACCCAACGACACCGCCGAACCCGCAATCGCGCGATTCACTTTGCGGTTGGTGCTCTTGATTACTTCCACACTCTCGCCGCGGATGAAGGTAGACAAGCGCGCCGCGCTCGGGATAATGTTCACCGTCTGCCCGCCGTCGGTCATAATGGGATGCACCCGCACGTGGTCACTGTCCACAAACGTTTCACGAATGGCGTTGACGGCATTGAGGCCCATCGTCGCGGCATACAACGCATTGATGCCGTTTTGCGGACTGCCGCCCGCGTGCGAAGCACGGCCTTCATACACCATTTCCTTCGCCATACAGCCGTTGCCGCCGCGGCCGACGCGGAAATCCACCTCGGTCACGTTGCTGGCGTGGATCATATAACTGATATCGCACCCATCCATATACCCGCGATACAAAAACTCGACTTTACCGCCCAAATAGCGGATAATGCCTTGCTGACGCAAACTCTCGCGGTACTCGATCTCAATGAGTTCTTCCGCAGGCACCGCCATCAAGCGAATGGAACCACAGAGTCCATCCAGCGCGCCCGGCTCTTTAAACGCGAGCGCCGCACCCACCAGGCCCGCGCACTGCGCGTGGTGACCGCAGGCGTGCGCGTTGCCGTTGGTGCAATCGAAGTGATTCGGCGCACCCAGCGCATCCATCTCACCCATAATGAGAATTTTCGGACCGGGACGACCCGTGTCGATGTCGGTGTAGAAGCCGGGAATGTTGCCCGCATAGGTCAGCTCATACCCCGCATCCTCAAACACCTTGGCGAGATACTTTTGCGTCTCCCACTCTTTGAAACCCGTCTCAGGGTGCTTCCAAATGTACCGTTCTGCCGCGAGAATCTCCTCACGATGTTTTTTCGACCAATGCGTGAAATTTCATCGTAAGCCCTCCTATTATTACATCGTCTCCGGTGCTTCAATTTTCAGCAATGTTAACACGTTTTTCAGACCGATACGCGCCGCGGCACACAGGGCGAGACGCGCCTGCTGCAACGCCGTTTCCACGCCGCGCACGCGGCGAGCGTTGTAGAACTTGTGGAACAGCGTCGCGAGTTCCAGCGCATACCGCGTCATTCCCGCAGGATCCTGCGCCTTAGCACACGCCACGATAGTCGGCTCGTAATCCGCCAAATGACGAATCAGCTCCCGCTCCTCAGGCGCGGTCAGCAAACACAGCGTCTCCTGCGCGGTATCGGTCAGCGAAACGCCGTCCTCCGCCAACGTGCGGAAAATGGAGCACAACCGCGCGTGCGCGTACTGTACATAATACACGGGATTGGACGACGATTGCTCGATCGCCAGCCCTAAGTCAAAATCCATCTGCGTGGACGCTTCGCGCAGATTAAAGAAGAACCGCGCCGCATCCACAGGCACCTCGTCGAGCAGATCCGCCAACTGGATCGCCTTGCCCGACCGCTTGGACATACGCACCACTTCGCCGTCGCGCATCAGGCGCACCAGTTGCATCAAGGTCACCTGCAACTTATCGCCGTCCAGCCCCACGGCATCCATCGCGCCCTTCATACGCGCCACGTGGCCGTGATGATCGGCACCCCACACGTCAATGCAGGTGTCAAATCCGCGGGCGAACTTGTTGCGGTGGTACGCAATATCCGCCGCAAAATACGTGGGATTGCCGTTGGCGCGCACCAGCACCTCGTCTTTGATGCCCTCTTCCACACCGTCGCGGTTGATGTGCTTCTTGCTCTGGTACTTCTCGCCGTACTCGCCCGCGCGATACCACAGCGCCCCGTCCTTTTCGTAGGTCAGCCCCCGCTCGGTGAGCAGTGCAATGGTCTCCGCCAACTCGCCGTTTTGATGCAACGTCGATTCGGTAAACCAGCGGTCGTACTCGATGCGGTACTTCGCCATATCTTTCTTCATTTTCTCAATGTTCAGCGGCAACGCATACGCCACCAGCGCCGCACGGCGCTCGGCTTCGTCGGCTTCCACATAACGGTCGCCGTGCAACGCCGCAAACTTCTTCGCGTGCTCGCGGATATCGTCGCCGTGATACGCGTCCTCCGGCATCGGCACCGCCTCTTCCCCGCGGAAAAGTTGCAAATACCGCACTTCCAGCGACAAGCCAAACTTATCGATCTGGTTGCCCGCGTCGTTGATGTAGAACTCGCGCCACACCTCATAGCCCGCCGCATCCAGCACCGCTGCCATACAGTCGCCCAGCGCACCGCCGCGCGCGTTCCCCATATGCATCGGTCCCGTCGGGTTGGCAGACACAAACTCCACCATCACCTTTTTGCCCGCGCCGTAGTCACTGCGCCCGTAGGCATCACCCGCGTCGAGCACCGCACGCACCGCGTCGGCATAATACGCCGGCGACAAAAAGAAATTGAGGAACCCGGGCCCCGCCACCTCGGCGCGCTCCAGATAGGTACCGTCCAACTTCAAATGAGAAACCAAGCACTCCGCGATCATGCGCGGCGCCTTGCGAAACGCGCGCGCCGACACCATCGCCGCATTGGCGGCAAGATCGCCGTGTGCGCGGTCAGCCGGCACTTCCACGGTAAACGTCGGCAACGGCTCGTCCGGCAATTCGCCCGCCGCGACCGCCGCCGCACGCGCCGCTTCCAGCACCGCACGCAACTGCTCTTCGGTTTGTTTTACGATGGTATTCATTCTGCCACTTCCTCAACCAAAATTTCCATAGTACACTGACCGATCGGCTCGCGCGGGTCGCCCGTATCCAACCGATACGCGGCATACACCCGCCCGCCCTGCGCGGTCAACTCATTTTGTAATTCGTCACACGCGGTGTACAGTGTGAGCACTCCGTACGGCGTCTCATACGGGCACCGGTGCCGCTCCCCCGCCGCAAAGATGAGCGTAGAAGCCGTCTCGCCCCGCCGCTGCACCGTCACGCGGTGCGCCGCAGTGACACACACCGCCGCCCCGCCGTTTTCCGTCGGTTCGGTATAGCGCAACGTATACGTATCGCCGTCAGCGGTCAACGTCCCCAAAGCACTCAGCGTCACCTCATCGGTCTCGCCGTTTTGTTCCTGACGCGTTTTCAGCGTGATGTTCACCGTCATCTCAACCGATATCCTCCACATCCACGCGGCAAATATCATCCTCCACCGCGCGTCCCAAAAACATTTCCGCCACATCCGCAAACCCGTTTGGACGGTCGCTGACATAAAACACACACCCGCCGTCCTGCGCGGGGTCGCACAACGCCCCTTGCTCGCGCAAGACCTGCTCACAGTGCGCCGCCGTCGCCGCGCCCGAATTGATGAGCGTCACATCACTGCCCAAAATGTCGGATAACACCGGCGACAGCAACGGAAAATGCGTGCAACCCAAGATCACGGTATCCACCTGCTGTTGCAACAGCGGTTGCAAATACCGCTGCGCCACCGCCATGGTCGCGGTGTTATCCCGCTCGATCCAGCCGCTTTCCACCAGCGATACGAACAGCGGACACGCCTGCGAAAAGGTTTGGATGCCGTCGTGCTGTTCCAAATACGTGCGAAACGCACCCGACCCCACCGTCGCCGCCGTGCCCAGCACACCGATGCGCCCGTTACGCGTGGCGGCAAGCGCGGCTTCCGCCGTGGGTGCCAAGACACCCATCGCAGGCACGGGTTGCGCCGCCAGCACCGCCTGTGCCGTGGTACTCACCGTACCGCACGCCGCCACAATGCACTTGACATCGTGGCGCAATAAAAAGCGACAATCCTGCTCGGCATACCGCGCGATGGTCTCAGGTGTGCGCGTACCATACGGCACACGCCCCGTATCGCCGAAGTAGACGAGCTTTTCGTGCGGCAAGCGCGAAAGCAGTTCCCGCACGACCGTAAGGCCGCCCAGACCCGAATCAAAAACGCCGATCGGCCGATTATCCATTTTCGCTCCCTCCCCGCAATCCCTTTAATTCTAGCACATTCTATGCGAGATTACAACCGTTTATTGCCTAAAAAGCGCAAAAAAGACTTGCACAAATGCAAGTCTTTTTGGTACATCTTACAAGCCGCGGCACCGCTGCGTGATCTCACACAGTTCGTCCCACTTATTTTCGATATCCTGCGCCAGACGGATCTGCGTGCGCGCGCGCACCACATTGTGGTCGGGAAAATCGGTTTTAAAGTACACGTCACCGTTCAAATAATCCCCGAGGAACCGCGCCGCCAACTCCAGCGCCATAATTTTCACGCTGCGCAACAGCAATTCTTCCTCGTTTTGGTGCAACAAACCGTGGGCACCCTTCAGGAACCCGCGGGTAAACTGCTCGTACAACGCGGTGTTCAGCGACACCTTGGACAGATCGCGCTCGTCCTCCAGTGCCGTAGATGCCCCGTACCGCACCGCATCGCCGAAATCAAACAGCGATGTGCCCGGCATCACCGTGTCCAGATCGATCACGCAGATCGCCTTATCGGTGTCGGCATCAAACAAAATATTGTTGATCTTGGTATCGTTATGCGTCACGCGCCACGGCAACCGCCCCGTGCGCAACCCGTCCATCAACACGCCGCATTCCGCTTCGCGCTCCAAGAGAAAACGGATCTCGTCCTCCACTTCGGCGCGGCGGCCCGCCACATCCTCCTGCACCGCGCGGCGGAAATCCGCATACCGCGCCGGCGTATCGTGAAAATGCGGCAAAATCTCTATCAGTGTTTCCGCCGGAAAATCCGACAGCCACGCCTGAAACTCACCGAACGAACATCCCGCTTCGTAAAACCGTACGGGGTCATCCACCTGATCGTACGCTACCGCGTTATACACATACTCGTACGCACGCCAAAAATGGTTTCCCCCCGTGTAACAATACGGCTTTCCGTCGGTCGCACACAAGAACGACAATACCCGCCGCTCGTAGGTTCCCGCCGTCGCCAGCAACTTGCGCTTGATATGTTCGGTTACCTTTAAAATGTTCGCCATCACTTCGTCGGGCTTTTTGAACACATAGGTGTTGATATCCTGAAATACGTATTGCCGCTCACCCGCCGTCACTAAATAGGTACGATTGATGTTACCGGAACGGATCTCCGTCACCGCCGTTATAGGCGCGGTGATCCCGAACTGTTTCGCCAATGCCTCAAATTGCATAGAATCCCTCTTTTGTTAATAATAGGGCACGCACAATGCTATGGTATCTTAAAACGACAAAAAAGTCAAGTCCGCCGATAAAATCGAAACGGCAGAGGACACATCCTCTGCCGCTCTCTTATTCTTTATACCCGAGCGTACCGTTGGCGGACGCGGTGAGATACGCGTTGATAAACCCGTCGAGCTCACCATCCATCACGGCGTTGATGTTACCCATCTCGTAACCGGTGCGATGGTCTTTCGCCAGCGTGTACGGCATAAACACATACGAACGGATCTGGCTGCCCCACGCGATCTGTGCCTGCGTGCCCTTGATATCCTCAATGCGATCCAAATGCTCGCGCTCTTTGATCTCCATCAACTTGGCTTTCAGCATATTCATCGCAGTATCGCGGTTTTGGAACTGGCTGCGCTCGGTCTGGCACGCCACCACGATACCCGTGGGAATGTGCGTCAAACGCACCGCCGACGACGTTTTGTTGATGTGCTGACCGCCCGCGCCGCTGGAACGGAACACGTCCATCTTGATATCCTCGGGGCGAATGTCGATCTGAATGCTGTCATCCAGTTCGGGCAACACTTCCACCGCCGAGAACGACGTATGGCGGCGCCCCGCCGCGTCAAACGGCGACACACGCACCAACCGATGCACACCCGCCTCGCCTTTCAGATAACCGTAGGCGTTTTCACCGTTGACTTGGATGCACGCGCTCTTGATGCCCGCCTCGTCGCCGTCCAGATAGTCGAGCAACTTATAGGTAAACCCGCGCTTTTCTGCCCAGTGCGTGTACATACGGTACAGCATCTCGGCCCAATCCTGCGCCTCGGTGCCGCCCGACCCCGCGTGAAACGTCACGATCGCGTTTTTCTTATCGTATTCGCCGGTGAGCAGCGTGGCAAGGCGCTGCGATTCCAGTTCGGACTCCGCGCGCTCCACCCCTTCCAGACACTCATCCAGCAGCGAGAGATCCTCTTCTTCATCCGCCAGCTCGATCAGCGTAATGGTGTCGTGATACGTCGAGACCAACCGCCCGTAGCGCTCGATGCTGTCTTTCAGCCCCGCCGCACGTTGGGTGATCTGTTGCGCCTTATCCATATCGTCCCAAAAACCGGGTTCCGCGGCGCGCATATCCAGTTCCGCCAATTCTTTTTCCATTGCTTTAAGCCCGATCGCTTCGGACAAAGCCTCGATCTTCGGCAAGCTGTTTTCCAACCGAAGTCGCAATTCCTCAAACTGAAGCATAGACACGATCCTTTCTACCAATGACGGTCGCTGACACTATTATATGATACACACGCGCTCGGGTCAAGAAAATTTTTCAAAAAAAGACTTGACGGGCACCGTAACGGTTGTTATAATATTATGGCACTTTTCTGCGGAAAAGTCGAGATATTCTATCCTTGCCCTTTCCGAGAGAGAGGGCCATAGACCAAGAGGAGGTGCAAA
>JAZOBT010000072.1:0-25867 GCA_045596125.1 Acutalibacteraceae bacterium
GAAGAAAGCTGTGTGGCGGTGCATCAGCCGAATGGAATACGGCACGAAATACTGTCCCGACTCGCCGACAATCGAGGAAACAATCCTTCATAGAGCGATAGTTGGAGCGATCCAAGAGATTGTCAACGACAACGGATGCCAACTCGCCATCAAGAACCTGCAAGCCCACATCCGAATGTATTACGGCAGCAGTGATGACAACAGTCTCGCAGCCGACGAACTCCGACTCAATCAACTTATCGCCGAGGTAATGAACCGAGCCAAGCAAAGCGATGCTGACAGTGAAGAATTCCTCGCACTCTCCCAAGAGATCGCAGAAACCAAAAAGCGGATCGCCGCAAAGAAAGAACAGCAGATTGTCGCCCATGCGAACGAAGCAAGAATGAACGAAGTCCTTGGAACGCTGGATGTACTGAAGAATCATCCAATCGACTACGATGACAGCGTAACCCGAAAGCTCGTCGACTGCATCAAGGTGGTATCCAAAAACGAACTGCTCGTCATCTTCAAAGGCGGCATTGAAAAGACAGTAAGGATGGAGTAAGGAGATGAAAAAATGCTCGTGGGTTCAGTCATATACGGCTTGGGGTTCGATTTTATGCGACCCTTCCAAAACGAAAATCCGTTCTCGAAAGAGAGCGGATTTTCGTTTTGTATTATTCACTATTCATTATCCACCATTCATCATTCATTCAACGGATTTTCTTAATGAATAACGAAGTCGCTTCGCTGATGAATAATGAATAATTTTGGTGTTTTTATCTCAACATCAAATACGATTTTGTGTACGAATTTTTGGTGGAGATCGCAAGTGGGGCGGTGAATGCCGCACTGTACAAAACCCCTTTGGGTTCTCTTTTCAACTAAATCCACCCGGTTGTACGGGTGAAGTTAATTTCATCTATGAAACAGATTTCGTCGAAAGAAGGCTTACTATGACTCTTTCCTTTGAGGACATTACCGCTTGGTTCGCCCTTTATCAACAGCCAAACTGCTGCACTGAAATTTTGTTTTCGGTGGAAGGCTATCCCCAATATCAATTTTGTTGGATGGGCAAATTGGCCAGTGAAGCCACCGAGGGCAAAGAAGTATATTGGTACGGATTGGCGCGCGACGGGTCGGAAGCCTACGATTACGACAACTTTCAAGACTTTGTATCCGCACCCGTATTTGACGGCAAATGTCTAAAAGAATTGTGGGACAAAATTGAAGTGCTTGAAATCGACGCCTGCGATCCCGCCGAGCGAATCCGCGCTTCCGGGGTTACCCTCTCTGTGCCGGCACAACACGCAGAATAAATCACACACCCAAATACCACTCTGTGAGGTATCCTTATGAACAAAGCACTGTTTTTTCAAGCCATTGCCAAATTCGCTTTGGGCGTTATTGCCGTAGGCGCATTGGTGTTTCTTCCCGCAGGGTCACTCGCATTTTTCAACGGCTGGCTGTTGATGGCGGTTCTGTTTTTGCCGATGTTCCTCGGTGGGATCGTGCTTATGCTCAAGAGTCCCGCCCTTTTACAACGGCGTTTGAACGCGAAAGAAACGCAAGCGGAGCAAACGCTCGTGGTCAAACTCAGCGGATTGATGTTTATTGTTGGATTTATTATCGCGGGGCTGACATATCGACTGGGTTGGTTCCGCTTGCCCGTAGGTGTTTCGGTGGGCGCGGCGGTGCTTTTCCTTGCGGCGTATCTCTTGTACGCGGAAGTCCTGCGCGAAAACACGTATTTATCCCGCACGATTGAGGTTGCCGAAAATCAAACCGTCATTGACACCGGTTTGTACGGCCTCGTGCGGCACCCGATGTACAGTTGCACCTTGCTGTTATTCTTGGCGATGCCGCTTGTTTTAGGATCGTTGTACGCCTTACCCGTTTTCCTTGCCTATCCGTTTATCATCGCAAAACGCATCAAAAACGAAGAGGCGTTTCTGGAAAAGGAGCTACAGGGATATCGCGAATACAAGCAAAAAGTAAAATATCGTTTACTACCGTTGATTTGGTAATACCAAAACGGCGGGGGATCGTTTTTGATCCCCCGCCGTTCTCTTTTAGAGCACATAAAAGATGATGCACAAAAACTGCAGGATACTGCCGAGCAGTACAAACATATGGAACAACGCGTGCATATACCGCCGCTTTTTGCCCAGACCGTACACCACCGCGCCGACGGTGTAGGCAATCCCGCCACCGAGCAATAACACAAGTCCTGCCATCGGAATGGCTTGGAGGGTGACTTTTGCGGCAAGAACGACACACCACCCCATACCGATGTAACAGCACATCGAAAAAACGGCGTATTTTTTCAAGTCGATTGCCGAAAACACCGCACCGACCGCCGCCAGCCCCCACACCAGTCCAAATAACACCCACGCCCACGCGGATGATACCGCGCGAATTGCGCACAGCACAATCGGCGTGTAGGTGCCCGCAATGAGAAAATAAATGGTGCAATGATCCAACACCTGCATCACTTTTTTGGCGGTAGGATGTCGCAACCCGTGATACACACTGGACATCGTATACAACACGATCAGCGAGGCGCCGTATATCGCGCCGCTCACCACCCCATACACATTGCCTTTCACGGCGGAGATCACAACACACAACACCAGTGCCACCACGCCGAACCCGCCGCCCACAATGTGTGAGATCATATGAAACCGTTCCTCGCCGCGGGTGTAGGCGGGTAATAAACGATCCCGCAATCGTGTTCTTGCCATACCAATTCCTCCTTCGCGGTGCCAGTATACGCCCTGTGCCCGCGGGAGTCAATCCATCCGGCGAGACGCGCTCTATCGCCCTTGTAGAGTGAATTTTCAAAGTAGTAGAGTGCTCTCTATTGTTTGTTATACTGCCGTGCGGCGTCAAGAAACACTTGCAAAACCCTTTCTCCAATCTTTTCCGCGCGTGCCCAATCCATCACGGCAATGTTATAGGCTTCCATCGCGTCGTGCACCGTTTTCGCTTCGGCGGACAAGGCGCTTGCTTGCTCCAACAGTTCGCGTGCCGCACGGCGGTTGAAAGACTGGATCTGCCGCTTGGCACGCAACGGCTCCACATCCATAAACCGCGTTGCGTGAATACGGCGGTAGACAGGGAAATCCGCTTTGTGGAATGTGTTCGACGTGGTAAACCCGACCCCCGCCGTAGGGAACAACAGATGTTCTACGCCGTCAGCGGGCGCAAGCGGGCAGGGGCACGCGATACCATCCACCCCTGCGGCTTGTGCGCACCGCGCTAACTCATCAAGAAACAGCCGCGCCGCCGCCCCTTGCTCGTCTTCGATGGTATAGATACGCGGGCACAAGGTCTGCAACGTTTCGTACAAGGTAACTTGCCCTTCGGGCGTGATCGCGCTGAGAAAACGGTGCGTCAACTTGCCGTTCCCACTATGGTCGCCCCATTCTTGTTTTGCGATACGCCGCGCCAGTCGCCGTACTTTTTGCTCATCCACCAACGATTCTCCAATGCGCCGATTTTCCCGTAACAACGCTCCCGCCGCGTGCATATACTTGCGGCATCGTGCGTGCAACGCTTGGTTTTCCTGCGTGATCGACGCGATCTCCGCGACTTTGCTATGTAACGCCTGCTCATCCAAGCAGATCGCCAGCGGCACAATCTGCTCCACCGCGCCCCAAAACCGCGGCTCGACCACGTGGGGCGCCGTTGCATCCAGCAAACACAGTTTGAGTTGCGGACACACCACCCCATCCAGCGATGAGGGGTCGGATGAACAACAGATCACTTCCGCTTCGATGCCGCACTCCGTCATCGTTTGATACACTTTTCGAATCAGTGAGGACTTTCCCGTGCCCGCACCACTTTTGATAAGGTAGGCTCGCCACCCATCGTGGGCATCGTATACTTCGTCCGAAAAGCCCACAAACCCCGTGGGCGTATTTGCTCCTAAAAAGAACCGTACAGGCGCTTTAAATACCGCCACTGTAATCCCTCCCGTCTTATCACCGCCTTGCTGCAAGTCGGTCTCTGTTTCATATTATGACAGAGGGTGCGCGGCGTGACTGTCCGCGAGCATACAACGAAACGTCAACAACACAATGCGCATATCCAACCAAAGCGACACTCGCTTGGCGTACTGCGCGTCATACCGTGCTTTTTCATACACCGTCACGGTATCACGACCGCTGTCTTGTGCCAGCCCCGTCATACCGGGACGAACACAATCGGCGCCATTACGCCGACGCAGGCGGATAAGATCCCGTTCTGTAAGCACCACGGGACGCGGGCCTACAAAACTCATATCCCCCTTAAGCACATTGAGAAGTTGCGGCAACTCATCCAAACTGGTTTTTCGTAAAAAACGCCCCACGCGTGTGATATATCGGTCCGGATCACGCAGTGCCACCGTTGCCACGTTGTGCGGCGCATCGGTACGCATCGTACGAAATTTGTAAATCACAAACGGTTTCCCGTAGCGGCCGCAACGGTGTTGCGTAAAAATACCGTTCCCCGGTGTTTCGCACCGAATAAGTACGACAATGAGCAAAAACAAGGGAAGCAACAGTATCAACAGGAACAACGAGAAAACGGCGTCAATGGCACGTTTTATCACTCTATACACCACACTATCGCCTCCCGCAATAGTATGTCCTATGAACCACTGTTTGCGCGCGTATATCGTTGGTTATTCAAGAAAAAATTCCCGTTTAACGATAAATTTTGAAAAAAATAACAGCTTTTTCACGCCAAATTTCACGGTTTTTTAGGCGCGTTTGCACAAAAGATACGTATAACCGCGGCGAAAAAGTGGGCTGTAACACAGTCTTTGGGGTGCATTCACACAAAAGACTTGATTTTTTGTGCACACAATGGTACAATGCGAGTGCTACCGCGAAAAACATTAACAATTGACTGAAATTCCGATTTCTGTGTTCTTTGATAGTAAGGAAGGAGGAAATCCGTTATGCGTGAAGTCGTTGCTCTGTCTTCTCCGTCGTATCGCAGTAAGACCGACAATGTCTATTCTTCGTTCAAACGGTTTTTCGATTTTGTTATTTCTTCGGTTATGATTCTTGTGTTGGCTCCGGTAATGGCATTGGTCGCCATCGTGGTCGCCGTCGATACCAAAGGCGCTCCCATTTTCGTGCAAGAGCGTATGGGACGGCACAGTGTTCCTTTTAGAATTTATAAGTTTCGCAGTATGAGCGTACACGCTCCCGCGAACGTGGCAACACACAAGCTGGAAAATGCCGATCAGTATATCTCCCGCGTGGGGCATCTCATCCGCAAAACCAGTTTGGACGAGTTGCCGCAGTTGTTCAACGTGTTTAAAGGGGATATGAGTTTTGTGGGCCCGCGTCCCGTGGTACTCACCGAACGGGATCTCATTCGCTTGCGTCGTCGCAACGGTGCGGATCGTGTTCGCCCCGGCATTACGGGTCTCGCGCAGATCAGCGGCCGCGACACCGTGACCATTCGTGAAAAAGCACGGTATGACGCACAATACGCCAAGTCGTATTCTCTCAAATCCGATTTGACGATCTTGTTCAAGACCGTAAAGCAAGTGATTGTATCCGAAGGCATCGTGGAAGGTGCAAATAAAGAGATCACATCCCGCGCACAGCATAAAGACCGCCGCTCGGCGTAATACTATGGTTAAAACACGGGGTTCGTCGGCACGAACCCCGTTTAGTTTGTTACAGGAGGAATGCAATATGAGCGAATGTACACACAATTGTAGCACCTGCTCGAAAGACTGCGGCGATCGCACCGATCTGCGCGCCAAACCCGGCGAGTTCAGCAGCATTAAAAAGGTGGTCGCTGTCAGCAGCGGCAAAGGCGGGGTCGGTAAATCCTCTGTCACCTGCTTGCTCGCGGTTATGATGGCGCGCCGCGGTTATAAAGTCGGTGTGTTGGACGCGGACATTACGGGCCCGTCCATCCCGCGTGCATTCGGTATCACGCAAAAAGCACAAGGTTCGGAAATCGGCATTTTGCCTGCCGAAACGCATATGGGCATCAAAGTGATGTCTATCAATCTGTTGCTCGAAGATGAAACCAAACCCGTTGTGTGGCGCGGTCCCGTGCTTGCAAGCGCGGTCACGCAGTTCTGGACCGACGTAGTCTGGGGCGATCTGGATGTGCTGTTTATCGATATGCCTCCCGGAACGGGCGATGTACCGCTGACGGTGTATCAATCGTTGCCGGTGGATGCGACCGTTGTGGTCTCCACCCCGCAATCACTGGTGCAAATGGTGGTGGGCAAAGCCAAAACCATGGCGGATATGCTGAACATCCCCGTGGTCGGTCTGGTGGAGAATATGAGTTATCTGGTGTGCCCCGACTGCCAAAAGCGCATCTCCCTGTTTGGCGACGAAAACGGGCTGGACCAAGCGGCAAAGGATATGAATATTCAACTGCTTGCCAAGCTTCCCATTGACCCCACCGTCTCCGCATTGTGTGATACGGGCGAGATCGAACGTGTGGTGTGCGATGAGATCGCACCCGCCGTCGATGCCGTGGAAGCACTGCTTAAATAAATATAAAAGGAGCTCGATGCCTAGCATCGAGCTCCTTTTTTCACCCTTTATAGGTCGTGATCTCTATAGTTTTGATGCGTACATCCACGATGGGTCTGCCTTCCGAATTGCAGATGGTGTCCGCAAGCTCGTCGAGCACATCCATGCCTTCGAAGATCTGACCGAACACGGTATGTCCACCACTACGGCGAAACGCACCGTCCAGGCGCAGATTACCGCCGTACGTTTCATACGCGTCCCACACCTCATCGGGAATCCAATCATACACATACGTTTCGGGAGCATAGACCTTTTTGAACTCCTCAAACGTGGTGATACCGTATTGTTTCCGCTCATCCTCGGTGTATTGCTTAACAAACTGATCGTACCCGATCTTCGCCGCCTCATCGCGCGCTTCGGGGGAATATTCGTCACGCTTGCCAAACTTATCCACCCCGCGATGGTTTAAGAAAAATTGACTGCCGTTGCGGTCTTCGCCGTCGTTTGCCATCGCAAGCGACCCTTTCAGGTTCAACAAACGCGTGTCAAATTCGTCCTCGAATCGAGTGCCGTCGGCACTTTCACCGCCATCACCCGTACCCGTAGGATCTCCCGTTTGGAGCACCGAGTCCTTCACGATGCGGTAGAAAATCACGCCGTCATAGTACCCTTTTTGAGCGAGTTTCACAAAGTTGTCCACCGCTTTGGGCGCCGCTTCGGGAAACAGCCGTACCTGCAGATCCCCCCGCATCGGTGTGCAGGATCGCGATCTGATCCCCCGCGGCGGGTTTTTGCATTTGGAATCCTGCTTTTTCATTGGGATAGGCGGTTTCCACGGTATCGTCACGCTCGGCGACCGTAGGCCGCGTGGTCGTTGTTGTAGTGGTTGCATCGCCGTTGTTGCCGCACGCTGTCATAGCCACACAGCATACCAGCGCGGCAAGCAACGCTATCCATCGTTTTACACTCATCCTGCATATTCCTTCACTTCAATAGTATTGATAACCACATCGTCCTTCGGGCGATCTTGTGCACCGGTCGGCACGGCGGCAATGGCATCCACTACATCCATACCGTCGTACACCTGACCAAACACGGTGTGACGATAGTCCAGATGCGGTGTGCCGCCAATCTCGCGGTAGGCTTGCTCCGCGCTTTCGGGGAAATAGTCACGCAGTTCCGCCATTTGACCCAGCAACGATTCCGGCACCTGTTTCGCCTGTACAATAAAGAATTGACTGCCGTTAGTACCCGGACCCGCATTCGCCATGGATAATGCCCCGCGCAGATTGTGCAGTTCTTTGGAAAATTCGTCCTTAAACGGATGCCCCCAAATGCTTTCGCCGCCGCAACCCGTACCCGTGGGATCGCCGCCTTGGATCATAAAATTATTGATTACGCGGTGAAAGATCAACCCGTCGTAATATCCGTTTTTCGCGTGGGTAACAAAGTTCTCCACCGTTTTAGGTGCAAGCTCGGGGAACAGTCGTACCGCAATATCACCGTGATTGGTGTGAAAGATCGCTACTGTCTCGCCTTGTATCGGAAGTGCCCGTTGTTCCATTGTTCTTCTCCTTTACGCCGTAATACTGTCATTATACGGCGACTACGGTTCTTTGTCAAGATGACACGGCACCGCGAGCATCCACACACCACTGAGTATCAAGAGTGCCACCGATAAGGTGACCGAACCCGATGTCGTCTGCATAATCGGAGTTTGCATCGGCGCCCATACGGGTTGTGACAAAGGGATATACCGATACGCGGTGATGGCTAAAAATGCCGTTAGTAAACCGTGTGCCAACCGCGATAAAAAGAACGCACTGTCTATAAGTTTGAGTCCTTGCAGCGATGCCGCCAATTGGCACAGCACCGACAATCCTCCGAACCCCACCGAAAAGCCGAGCAGCAGTACGGCGTTCTCACCGAGTGAAGCCGCCGCGGTGCACCCGCCGCCAACTTCCAGCACACACGCAAGGAGTGCCGACACCAACCGCTCTCCTTGCGGTGTTGCACCCAAAAACGAGGTAATATTTACCGCATCTATCAGCGCCGTTATCGCCGAGAACAATACGACAAAACCGCACATATACACGATGGATCGGCACGCACCCGTCACCGACTCCACAAACGCGACCGACGTGGTAAGCGGCGGCGCGGCGATTAACCGTTTTCCGTTTTTGCGACGACTGCCGCGAGGCGCGCTGATAATACCCATCAACCACGATGCCGCCAGATGTGAAAAGAACAAGATCATACCCACCTGCACGCTGCCCATCAATCCCGCACCTACCGCGCTGATGACAAATCCCGGCCCGCCGTTGACACAAAACCGCAACATCCGCCGCCCCTCTTCACGGGTGATCTGTCCACGGCGCACCAATTCACCGACGACCGCACCGCCCGTGGGGTATCCGCCGATCGCGCTGATCAAAATACCTGCCGCACAGCATCCCGGCAAGCCAAACAACAGCCGCGTGACGCCCTCTAACCGTCTGCCGATGGCGTCTGCCACCCCCGAACGTGTCAAAAACCCGCTCAACACCAAAAACGGAAACAGCGACGGAATCAGCACCCCGCCGCAGACCGACAACCCTCGACTGATACCGCTTGCCACTGCCTGTGGTCGCCATAACAGGAAAACACCTGCCACCACCACTGTCGCCGTCAACAGTACCGTTTTAATTCGTTGTTTTATCACCACACATCCCCCTCTCTCATTGCATTCTATGGAATGCTTACGCGGCATTATTCCTGCCGCTGACACATAGGATAAGATGAACAGGAGGAATTGCCGTGAAATCTTCGCAACACAAAACCGCTCTGCCGCGGCGCATCGAGGGCGCTCTGGATCTACCGATGGGGGTTCTGTCAACCGCACCGCGCATTGAGTTGTGCGGTAACCGCCGTGTGATGGTAGAAGGATGCAAACGCGTTTTAACGTGCGACACCGATCATATTTGCCTGTGCACCGATGTGGGGGAAGTGCGGTTCAGCGGGCGCGAGTTATGTATGAATTGCCTGACACCCGAACACGCTGTAATAACAGGGCGTTTATTGTCGGTTGAGTTTGTATAGGGGGTGCTTGTATGTCGTTCTCATCGTTTCTTTTGGGATCGGTTCTCATTGAGTGCGAGGGCGGGTATCCCGAAACGTTTTTGAATGTCGCCGCCGAAAACACCATCCCGCTATGGGACATCCGTCGTTGCGACTCGTCTCTGCGGTGCCGTACCCATGCCGCTCAATATATCCGGTTGCGTGCCGTGGCCCGCCGCGCGTGCGTGCGAATGCGGGTGCGCGGCAAATTCGGCCTGCCGTTTCATTGGCATCGCTTAGGGCTGCGAAGCGGGTTGTTCGCAGGGGTTGCTCTCTTCGTGATTCTTTTGCAATTGCTTTCTTCGCGTATTTGGGTAGTGCGTATCCAAGGCAATGACACGATTCTCGAAGAGGATATTCGCGCGGTGGTGGAACCTTTCGGCGTACGTGAGGGAGGTTCGCTCAAAGGGGTAGACATTCCCGATCTGCGATTGACAGCCTTGCAACAACTGCCGGATCTGACATGGCTTACCGTCAACCAATCGGGTAGTATTGCAACGGTAGAAATCAAAGAACGCACCCCCATAGATCCATTGGCAGACAATGTTCCCACAAATTTAATCGCCTCACGCGACGGGGTGATCGTCAGCATCGATACCGCCACGGGGCAACCGATGGTGCGTGTCGGTGACGCGGTGCGTCGCGGCGACTTGCTAATCAGCGGTGTTACCGACAGTAAAGTAGGGCCGCAACTCAAAAAGGCGGCGGGCAGTGTGGTCGCCCGTGTTACCCACACGTTGCAAGTCACCGTGCCGTACGAGGAATCTGTCACGATACCGACACACACCGTTTCCCGTCCCAAACTCAACCTTTTTGGGTTTTCCATACCGCTGTACACCAACAGCTCTCTGTCGGGTTCTCCGACTGAGAGCACGGCACACTATCCGTTGATTGCCAACGGCGTACCACTGCCCATCGGCATGGAGGTTACACAATTTACCTATACCGCGGCAGATATTCTGACTCGCACCCCCGAACAAGCACACGAGGAAGCACAAAAGCGGTTACTGCTTCAAGAACAAGCGTTGCGGGAAACCCTCACGATTGAACACCGTACAGAGCAAGTAAAAGAACTTACAGATGGCGTAACCGTCACGGTAACGTACAACGGTACGGAAGAGTTGACGCAAGAAGTCCCCATCGCCTAAACTGCCATTTTTACATAATTTTTGTTTATTTTGCTAGTGACAAGACGAAAATTTTGTGGTATACTAACAGAAACTATACACAGAAGGAGTGCCTCGGTGGAACAACTCATTAACGTCGATCGTATGGAACAAGCGGTCGCTCTGTTTGGAAATTTTGATGAAAACATTCGTTTGCTGGAACAGCAATACCACGTTGCTATTCTCAGCCGCGACAGCGATATCAAAGTCAGTGGTGAACCCGAAGACGTGATGCACGCGACCCGCGCCATTCACGGATTGTTGCAACTCATCAGCCGCGGCGAGCAACTGACCGAGCAAAATGTGCGGTATGTGATGATGCTTGTCAACGAAGGGGCGGAACAAGAATTGCCCGCTCTTTCGGGAGACAGCATTTGTATCACCTCCAAAGGTCGTCCCGTCAAACCCAAAACCTTGGGACAAAAGGCCTATGTCGAGGCGATCCGCAATAACACCATCGTGTTGGGCATCGGCCCTGCAGGTACGGGTAAAACGTATTTGGCGGTGGCGATGGCGGTGGAAGCGTTCCGCTCCAAGCAAGTCAACCGCATTATCCTCACCCGTCCCGCCGTGGAAGCGGGCGAAAAGCTCGGTTTTCTGCCGGGCGACCTGCAATCCAAGGTGGACCCGTATTTGCGGCCGTTGTACGATGCGTTGTTCGATATGTTGGGAACCGAAACGTATCAAAAATATTTGGAACGCGGCAACATTGAGGTCGCCCCGCTGGCGTATATGCGCGGTCGCACCCTCGATGACTGTTTCGTCATCTTGGACGAGGCGCAAAATACCACGCCCGAACAAATGAAAATGTTCTTAACACGACTGGGATTCAATTCGAAAATGGTAGTAACGGGTGATATCACCCAGATCGACTTGCCGGACGGTAAAAAAAGCGGATTACGAGAAGTTATGCGCATCTTGAAAGGTGTGGAGGATATCGCCATCTGCACGTTCAACCAAAAGGATGTGGTGCGTCACCAGTTGGTGCAACGCATCATTAAAGCGTATGAAGATTACGAAAAATCCAAGCAGGAAGGGAAGCGTACAAAAAATGCTGAAAAAAATTCGGGTCGATATTGAAAATCGTCAAAAAGCGGTTAAGATCCCCACAGGATTGCGTATGCTCATTCGGCGGTGTTGCCACGCCGTCTTGGAACTGGAAGGCGTAGACGGCTGCGCGCTGGTGGATGTCACATTGGTCGATAACAACCAGATCCACCAAATCAACTTGGAACAGCGCGGTATTGATGCGCCCACGGATGTGTTGTCCTTCCCGTTGGGTGAAAACGGTGAATTTGAGATCAATCCCGAAACGGACGAAAAACTCATCGGCAATATCGTGTTGTCGCTGGAAAAGGCACAAGTACAAGCCCGCGATTTCGGTCATTCGTTCAACCGTGAAGTCGGGTATTTGGTCGTTCATTCGATGTTCCATCTGCTGGGATACGACCACGTGAACGGCGGTTTGGAAGCGGTGCGTATGCGTGAAAAGGAAGAGACGGTTATGAATCAAATCGGTCTCTCCCGCATCAACAGTTATGTCTTGGACCAATAAGAGAACCGGCTTTTTCGCCGCTTTTCGATATGCGTGGAACGGTGTTTGGCACTGTCTGCGCAACGAGCGAAATCTTCGCTTTCATCTGGTTTTTGCGGCGTATGTGTTTGGTTTTGCGCCGCATTTTTCCTTGTCCCGCGCCGAGTGGGCGGTGTTATGTCTCACTGTCGGTTGTGTGTGGTGTGCCGAACTGTTTAACAGCGCCATCGAACGCACCGTGGACCGCATTTCCACCGAACAGCATCCGCTCTCCGGCACCATCAAAGATATAGCGGCGGGCGCCGTGTTGGTTCTGGCTATGGCTGCGGTGGGGGTCGGCATCACCTTGTTTTGGAAGCCTGCGGCGTGGGTTTCCTTGTTTACGCTTTTTTGCACGCAGTGGTGGTGCCCGTGCGTACTGCTGGTATCGCTTTTGCCTGCGTGGTTGTTTGTTTTTAAAGGGAGGTAAATTATGTCGGAGACCCGTTCTGCTTTTATCGCCATCGTTGGCATTCCCAATGTGGGGAAATCCTCATTACTTAACGCGCTCGTGGGCCGCAAAGTCGCCATTGTATCGGACAAGCCCCAAACCACGCGCAACCGCATTATGGGCGTTCTTACGAAAGAGGATACCCAATTTGTATTTCTCGACACGCCCGGTTCGCATCGTCCGCGCACCCGCTTGGGGGATTTTATGATCAAATCCATCGGCGAAGCCGTGTCGGGTGTGGATGTGGGCATCTTGGTGGCCGAGCCTTCCACCACCGTGCGCGATGCCGAAAAAGAATTGCTCGAGCGTTTTCGTTCTCAAAAATTACCGGTGTTATTGGTGCTGAACAAAATTGATACGCTTGCTGATAAAACCGCTCTGTTGTCGTGCATCGACGCATGGCGGCAAGCGTATCCGTTTGAAGCGGTGCTCCCTGTCTCCGCACTCACGGGTGACGGTGTTGACGAACTGGCGCGCGAGTTGGATCGCTACACACTTCCCAGCCCGCATTTCTTCCCCGCAGACACCAGCAGTGACCAGCCCGATCGTATCCTTGCCGCCGAATTGCTCCGCGAGCAGATGTTGCTGCAACTACGCGAAGAGATCCCCCACGGTATCGCCGTGATGGTGGAGCGATTTGAAGAGCGCGAGACCGATCGCGGCACGCTTTTAGAAATTGACGCCGAGATCTTTTGCGAGCGCGAAACACACAAGGGAATCATCATCGGCAAGCGCGGCGCGCAACTGAAAAACATCGCCAGCGCTGCACGTCAGGAAATGGAATCGCTGTTTAACACGCACGTGGATCTACAGTGTTGGGTCAAGGTCAAAGAGGATTGGCGTAACCGTCAAGGATTGTTAAATTCTTTCGGTTATCGTTCCTAAGGTTGTATGTATGATTCGCCTCTTTTTGCTCAAAGTAATAGTGATACTTTGAGCGGAGGGATCGGCGTGGAACAAGACAAATTATGGGCTACTTTTCAAAAAACCGGCAAAGTGGAAGACTATCTTCGCTATTGCGGTATTGATATCTACAGCACGGGCGTAAACCGTGTGGGCGACAAACCCAAAGGAGACACCGCGAATGAAAATCACCACCGACGCACTGATCGTGAGGGAAAACAACAATATCGGTGAGTCGGATCGCTTTGTAACCGCTTTAACGCGCGATTGCGGGGTGATCCGCGCTTCGGTGCGCGGTGCGCGAAATATTAAAAACCGTAATCATTCGGCAACCCAATTGTTATGCTATTCCCGCCTGTCACTGTACAAAGGGCGGGATAAATACATAGTCGATGACGCCGAACCGCTTACCGTGTTTTTTCAACTGCGCGAGCAGTTGGATCGTTTATCGTTGGCACAATATTTTTGCGAATTGGCGGGTGTACTTGCACCGCAAGAAGAACCCGCCGAAGAAGCTTTGCGCTTGCTCCTCAATTCTCTGCATTATTTATCGGAAAACACGCGCCCGTTGCCGTTGCTTAAAGCGGTTACGGAGTTGCGCCTGTTATGTCAAGCGGGATACACCCCCGCCCTCGCCTCTTGCGGTGGATGCGGCACTCAAAACGGCGGGTGGTTTTCGCCCGTGAAGGGTGTTTTGCTGTGTGACACCTGTCATGGTCACACCGATGCACTTGCCGTATCCCCTACCGTACTGTCCGCCTTGCGGCACATCGTGTATGCGCCGTTTGAGCGTTGTTTCGCGTTTTCCATACCCGAAACGGAGGCGGCGGCGCTGTGTGATGTCACCGAACGCTTTTTGCTCGCGCAACTGGGACGCGGGTTTAACACCTTGGATTTTTACCACAGTATTGTATAAGGAGTCCCCTATGAACAAGCATTACCGTTCCTTGGAACTGGATAAAATTTTAGAGCTGCTGGCGGCGCAAGCCATCTGTGCCGATACGGCGGATGCCGCGCGCGCGTTGCGCCCCTCGCCCTATTTGACCGAAGTGCGCGCCTTGTTGGATGAAACCGATGCCGCGGTACAATTGATGGCGAAGTTCGGTGCTCCCTCGTTCGGCGGTGCTACCAACATTGCCAACGCCCTTCGACGGGCGCAAGCGGGGGCAATGCTCTCGTTGGGAGAGCTGTTGCACATCGCCGCAACGTTGCGTGTCATTCGCTCGCTGAAAGAGTGGCATCAACATTGCGAAGGTATCTCAACGTGTCTGGACGAGCGATTCTCCTTACTCGCCCCCAACAAATTTTTAGAAGATAAGATCCGCACGGCGATCGTGTCGGAGGAGGAAGTCAGCGATCACGCCTCCACGACCTTGGCGGATATCCGCCGCCGTATGCGTGCCGCCTCGTCCCGCGTGCGCGATCAACTGGATAAACTCATTCACTCCCCTACGTCGCAAAAGTTGTTGCAGGATCCCATTATTACCATTCGCGGCGGTCGTTTTGTAGTTCCTGTAAAAGCCGAACACCGCGGCGACGTACCCGGCTTGGTGCACGACACCTCCGCTTCGGGCGCAACCGTATTTATTGAACCGCTGGGCGCGGTGGAAGCCAACAACGAATTGAAGTTATGGGAATCCCGCGAAGCGGCAGAGATTGAACGTATCGTGCAGGAATTGTCGGCGGATGCCGGCTCTTTTGCGGATGCGATTTTGCAAGATTATACGGTTCTCATTGAACTGGACCTCATTTTCTCCAAAGCACGACTGGCATATGCGATGAAAGCGGTGCGCCCCGCCGTGTCGGATGACGGTTGTATCCGTCTGCGCCGTGCGCGGCATCCGCTCATTCCGTCCGATCGTGTCGTACCCATTGATGTGGAACTGGGCGTTGATTTTGACACATTGGTCATCACGGGCCCCAACACCGGCGGTAAGACCGTAACATTAAAAACGCTGGGCCTTCTTACGTTGATGGTACAATGCGGGTTGCTCCCGCCCGTCAGCGACGGTAGTGCGTTTTCCGTGTTCCGCACCGTGCTGGCGGATATCGGCGACGAGCAATCCATTGAGCAGTCCCTTTCCACGTTTTCGGCGCACACCACCAACATCATTCGCATTTTAAACGAAGCAGATGACTACAGTTTAGTATTGCTTGACGAATTGGGCGCGGGTACCGATCCCGTGGAAGGTGCGGCACTGGCTACCGCAACGCTGGAACAATTACGCAATCAAGGCGCACGCATTGCCGCGACCACCCACTATTCCGAACTCAAAGCCTATGCCTTGCAGACGGCGGGTGTGGAAAACGGCAGTTGCGAATTTGACGTGGCGACACTGCGCCCCACTTACCGCTTGCTGGTTGGTGTACCGGGACGATCCAATGCCTTTGCCATCTCCGAACGGTTGGGGATGTTGCCCTCGGTGGTAGAGCACGCGCGGTCTTTGGTCGCTTCCGATCAACAGCAGTTGGAGGAAGTGGTTGTCACTCTGGAAGAAAAACGCCGCGAACTCGAGATTCAATTGGAGGCCGTCCGCCGCGATGCCGCCGAAGCCAAAGCCGCCAAGATCGCCGCGCAACAACAGTTGGACGAGCTGGATCGTCTTCGTGAAAAAGAGCTGGGCGAAGCACGCGATCAAGCCAAACGATTGGTGGAACGTGCGCGGCGCGATGCCGAGGCATTGGTGGAAGAATTGGATAAGTTGCGGCGGGAAAAAGAATCCGCTGACTTTTCACAAAAAGCCGCCTCCGCCCGTGCGCAATTGCGCGGCAAGTTGGATAAATTGGAAGATGCGATCGACCCCGTCACCAAACGGCGGCGCGATAACTATGTGTTACCGCGTCCGCTCAAAGTGGGTGATGAGGTACTGCTGACGGATCTGGATAAACCCGCCGTGGTCATTGCCGCACCCGATGCCGCGGGCAATGTTGAAGTACAAGCGGGCATCATCCGCACGCGTGTGTCGGTCAAATCGGTGCGGTTGCTTGAAAAGAAGAGTCAACCCGCAAAACCTGTCACCAAACGTCACACGATGGGTGAGTTGTCGCGCTCGTCGCGTGCCGCACGCACCGAGTTGGATCTGCGCGGGCAGACCACCGAAGAAGCGTTGCTTGAAGTTGATAAATTCTTGGACGATGCCCGTCTTACGGGATTGGAACAAGTCACCATCATCCACGGCAAAGGCACCGGCGCTCTGCGCGCCGCCGTGCAAGCGCATTTGCGCTCCTGCCCCGGTGTGAAAGCGTTTCGCTTGGGCACCTACGGCGAGGGCGAGACCGGCGTGACCGTGGTAACGATGAAATAAAGGGAGGTGCCGCTATGTTGCGGCTGGTATTTTGTGATGTGGACGGCACGCTGTTGCCGCACGGACAACCCGCGTTATCGGAAGAAGTGTGCGATGTATTGCGCCGCTTAACCGATCGCGGTATTACGGTTGCCATTGCGAGCGGTCGCCCGTATACGCAGTTGCGTCAATTATTCGGTTCGCTCGCACATCGTTTGATCTTTATTTGTTTGGACGGTGCGCTTACCCGCCGTCACGATTTTGTGATCCACAAACGCCCTGTACCGCGCAAACCCGCGCTTTCGCTGTTGCAACAGTTCCCCAACGCGGCGGTTCACGGGCGCGAAACGGTATATTGCCTTGGCAATGCCCCCACAATTGGCAAAAAGGTGGGTTCTCCTAACGAGATTGGAGAAGATTTCTTAAAAATCGAAATTTTTTCTGACCACCGACCCGATAAAAATTTAAATTACCGCGTGGCTTATACCGAAGAGGGGCTTACCGAACTGGTTGCCCCTTGCGCCAACAAGGGCAACGCCGCCGTCACATTGATGCAAAAACTGGGTATCACCCCCGACGAAGCGGTTGCTTTCGGTGATGGAGAAAATGACGCCTCGTTACTGTCTGTAGTCAAGCATCCGTATCGTATGCGCGGCACCTTGGTGGACTCTTCCGCGAGCGAAGTCACGGACGTTTCCGCTACCCTGCGTGAACTTTTCCATTTATAATAACGTGCTGTTAAGGAGATGTGAATTATGAAAAAAGCGCTTGCCTGTTTTTTGTGCCTGGTATTGGTAAGCACAACCGCCGCTTGCGGTTCTGATCCTACCGAGGAAACTCCCGACACGACAACCACTACTATATTGGACACCACGCGGGAGTATCTGGATGCCAACACCACGACCGTTAAAAACGAGGACGGCACAACCACCGTAACGCTCACACCGCCCACATCGACGGTATCGGCGCAAAAGTCGTCCACCACCACGACAAAGAAACGCACCACCACAACGGATGACGGCAAACCCACTTCGGTTGTCTCGGTATCCACAACAACCACGAAAAAGAAGCCGGCTCCTGTTCCCACCTCGCCCAAAACCACAACGCAACAAGGCGGGGCTTCCACCACCTTTAAGAAAACCGAATATACTTACGTGACGGGACAAAAGCACACCCCGTTGCCGATGGAAGAACGGTATTTTTATTCTTTGCTGGACGAAGAGTGGAAAGGTTACTACCGAAAAATTGATGAAGCCGTGCGCCACTTGGATGAGCGCGTCTATTTGGGCGTCGATCTCACCAAGGACAACCGACATCAGATTTATTTCCTGTATATGATGGACACGCCCGAATTGTTTTATTTGTCCAATCACATCACCATGTTCTCCAAGGGTGAGAACCAACACGGGTTGGCGTTCTCCTATGTTGTCGGCACCAAAGCCGGTGAATACTCCGACCCCGCCAACCCCGATGCCCCGTTGACCGATGCCTTGCGCACCAAGATCCAAAAAAAGGTGGCCACGTTCAATGCCGGCATGGAACGGATCATCAGTACCATCCCCTCAAGTGCACCGGATGCGGTGAAAGAACGCTTGATCCACGACCGCCTCGTACTGGATAATACCTATAACCAAAACGCGCAGTGGAGCAACCTTGCGGATGATAACTTCACGGCGTACGGCGGTATCATCAATAAAACCGGCGTGTGCGAATCGTATGCCGAAGCCTTCCAAGCCTTGTGCTTCGCGGTCGGCATCAACTGCACCGAGGTGGTGGGCACCGCGCTGGGCGGCGACCACGAATGGAACGCCGTGCAATTGGATGGCGACTGGTATCATTGCGATGTCACGTTTGACGATCCCATCGGCGGCGACCCGAAAACAGTATCGCATCAGTATTTCAATCTTACCGCACAGCAAATGAAAGCATTAAACCACAATTGGTCCGGCGACCAATGGCATTCACCCGAGTGCAAAGGCACAAAATACAGTTGGGATAATTATCGACTCTTGTACGGCGAATAATAAAAGAAGCGGCTTCGATCACGATGATCGAAGCCGCTTTCTTGTTACTCTAAATGCGATTTTATTACTTGCGTGACTTTGTCAGCCAACAAGCGTGAACCCTCTTCTCCGAAATGCACAAAATCAGAATGGCACTCGTTGGGGAATGCTTTGGAAATCGTGTACAGATCGTTAACCTCCACACCAAGTGATTCCATCAATTCTTTGGCAGCGGCATTGTAATCTTCAATATCGGCGTTATAACGGAAAAAGTTGGGTGACGCCCATTCCTCGATTACCGCCGTCGATAACGCAAAAATAATTTTCGCGTTGGGGAACAATTGCCGAATCATACGATACACACGCTTGAGCATATACACATACATCTCACACGGCGTGAGCGGTTCGTCGCCGCTCAAGCGCAACACATCCCACAAACCGTTGTTCCAGTGTACCACATCGATGGCTTTGGCATCCACTTGCGACGCCCACGTGTGAATGTACCGCAACGTGTACTGCGCAAAGCGGCAGTTATCGTCGGGGGCATATACATTGGCAATACCCTCTAATTGTTCTTTTACATATTTGCCGTATCCCGGACTTTTCGGCGGATGCCCATAACGAATGGAATCCCCAATAAGCAATACATTTTTCATACCAAATCACCTCAGCTCATACTCTTGGCGAATCACATCGCCCTCAATTGCGCGCCCCGTTACAATGGCATAGACCTCGCGCACTTCTTTTTCGAGTTTTTTCGCCGCCCCGCTGTTTTTAACGAGTTATACAACGCATCCACGGGCCACACGCTCAGTTGTTTTTTTCCATTCCTGACAGCCTTTGTCAGTGAAAACGTGACGTGATCCAGCGATTTACCATCCATATACAAGTGCATTGCCAACCCGTATTCGGGGAACGGCTTTTTTGCTGTAACAAATGAGTTAGGGACCATATTGAAATTGCCCAACCCGTAAGCGGAGAGTATTTCGTCACAAAACTCAGCTTTTTGCACCACGTGCGAATGGGAGGCGAGCACCGCGTCAGCGCCTGCCTGCCGCGCTTTTTCAAACACGTACTTGGAAAAATCGCCGATTTGAATATTGAACTGCCCGCCGGTATGAAGATAAGCAATGACGAAATCCGCCTTTTTCTTCGCTTCGGCAACATCCTCGGAGAATTGCCGAACGTATTGTGTGTATTCCTCGTTGATTAACGTATCAATTTGAATGGGCAAATACGGAATTTTAAAGAACCGTTTGACCGCTTTTACCGAAGGGTGATCCTTAAACTTTTCCGGAACCCACGATTTCGGGAAAATCTTTACACCGCACACGCGATTGCCAAATCGCGCAAAACGGTTGAGGCACTGCGCGATGTCCGACTCTTCCTCCGCTTTTTTGTTAATACCGTAAGTGTAGGAAATAACAGCAAACGTAACACCATCTAATTCAAAATAATATGCCGGTTGTCTTCCTCTTTCGGGCAACGCAGTGCCGGTATACGGCAGTCCGATGCGATCCAGCGTTTTCATCGTGGTAATGATCCCTTCAGGACCGCGATCCAATGTGTGATTGTTGATGGTCGATACCAGATCAATACCCGCCGCTTTTATCGCTTCCGCAAACGAATCGGGGGCATTGAACACGAAAAAGCTGTCGCCATACGTCGCCGCTTCGCCCGCAACGGGGAATTCCATATTGCCCACCACATAATCCGCTTGAGCGAACATCCTTTTGTTTCTTCAAAAAGATCGTCAAACCGATAACTGCCATCGGGTTGTTTTGCGGCATCCAGCACCGCTTTTTCGCACATAATATCGCCGATAAATGTAATCTTTTTCATAATACCCACCTTAGTTGCCCAACAGCCACATACGGCAGATTCCCGCAAAATCGCGGATCCAATAACTGGCCAATAGATCGAACGGCGTACGCGCCGTGATAGCGCCCACATCCACCAGACCAACCGAAACGGCGAACTGTTGTGCACGGTATTGATGAAATTCCTGCGTTACGATCGCCACCGATTCGCACAACCCGTTATCCGCGATCATATTTCGCGAGTACCGCATATTTTCAAGCGTACTGGTTGCCTCTTCCTCTTTATAAATGCGATCAGGGTCAATACCCTTGCCCACTAAGTAATCGTACATCACCGACGCTTCGGTGCATACTTCATCCTTGCCTTGACCGCCTGACACAATGCACTTCGACTGCGGGTGTGCTTCCAAGTATTTCGCTGCGGCATCCAACCGCCCGCGCAAAATTTTGCTGGGGCGATCCCCTCGTAAGCCCGCACCCAATACAACCACCGTGGCATCGGGCGACGGTTCGTTTTTTGCCGCATTCGCCATCTTGACAGAAACCGCAAGGAATAACACGAGACCTGCAATCACCAAAAGTGCCACCACAATAAGCGCGATCTTCCCCGCAACACTTTGCCATATCCGTCCAATGAAAGCAGCTGTCCATTTGAACCGCCAACACACAAACGTGATCAGCGCGCCACCGACAACCAATACCACGCTCCCCGGTCCGAACGAGCCGGAAAAGATAGGCCACACACCCCACAACGTAAGCAATGAGCCCAGCGTTACCCCCACCGTGCGTACCACCATGGTGATTCCTCCTTTTTAAACGACCTGATTCGCGTACTATTTTACCATACACCCGCAATACCTGTAAAGCCTTTATAAGAAAAAGCGATCGCAAACGCGATCGCTTTTCTCATACCTGTAATCAGATCTTTCTCACACGAGCTACGCCGCTGATGGCGCGGAGCTTGGAAAGCGTAGACTCGGCAACCTCGCCGTCGGCATCCACCACCGTGTAAGCGTTACCCTTCTTGGCGGCGTTGGTAAGACCTGCCACCGCAACACCGTCTTCGGATACCGTCGTGCTGATCTGCGCCAACACGGCAGGATCATCCTTATGCAACACGCACACACGCACGGCCGCGGCTTTCGCCGCTTCCATATTCGGGTAGTTGACCGCATTGCGGATGATTCCCTCTTCCAAATACGCTTTCAGCTCGTCGGCAGCCATCACGGCACAGTTATCTTCACTTTCGGGAGTGGAAGCACCCAAGTGCGGGATGGCAACCACATTCTCGACATTGAGCATCTCATCCGACGGGAAATCCACCACGTAAGACGCGACTTTGCCCGAAGCCAGCGCCGCTTTGATGGCGTCGCTGTTGACCAATTCGCCGCGCGCGAAATTCAAAATGCGCACGCCGTCTTTCATCGTAGCGATCGCCTCAGCATTGATGAGATCGCGTGTATCGGGAGTGTACGGCACGTGCACCGTGATGTAATCACATTCCGCCATCAACTGTTCCATCGTAGCGGCGTGATGAATGGCGCTGGACAATCTCCACGCGGCACCCACCGACAGGTACGGGTCATAGCCGTACACTTCCATACCCAGTGCGTTGGCGGCATTGGCTACCAAAATACCGATGGCACCCAAACCGATAACGCCGAGCTTTTTACCGAAAATTTCGGGACCGGTGAACTGGCCCTTACCTTTTTCCACCAGTTTGCCTACTTCGTCGCCCTTACCCTTGAGGGTACGCGCCCACTCGATAGCGGGAACCACTTTACGGGAACCGAGCAGCAAGCCCGCGATCACCATTTCTTTCACCGCATTGGCGTTGGCACCGGGGGTATTGAACACCACGATACCCGCCTCGCTGCAACGGTCGATCGGGATGTTGTTCACACCTGCACCGGCACGAGCTACCGCCAAAAGCGATTCCGGGAATTCCGTTTCGTGCATCGAAGCGGAACGCACCAACACGCCCTGCGGATTTTCTACATCTTCGCCCACCACATAGCCGGCACCGAAACGATCGGCGCCGCAAGCCGCGATCTTGTTTAACGTTAAAATATTCATTGTTGTTCTCCTTTAGCGGCGTCCTATTACGCGTTAGCCGCCTCAAACGCTTTCATAAACTCAACGAGTTTCTCCACGCCTTCCACCGGCATCGCGTTGTAGATGGAAGCGCGCATACCGCCAACCGAACGGTGACCCTTCAGGTTGACAAAACCGGCGGCGGTTGCCTCTTTGATGAACTTGGCATCCAACTCGTCGTTGCCGGTCACAAACGGAATGTTCATCAGCGAACGGTCTTTCTTCGCCACCGTACCGCGGAACATCTTGGAAGAATCCAGGAAATCATACAGCATAGCGGCTTTCTTTTCGTTGATCTCCTTCATCTTCTCCAAACCGCCGATCTCGTCACGAAGCCACTCCAACACCAGCTTGCACACATAAATCGCATACGTGGGCGGGGTATTGTACATCGAACCGTTTTCGGCATGGATGCTGTACTTGAACATCGTGGGGGTGCACTCCAGCGTCTCGCCGATAAGGTCCTCGCGCACGATCACCACCGTCAAACCGGCAGGGCCCATATTCTTCTGCGCACCCGCATACAACATACCAAAACGACTGACATCGATCGGCTCGGACAAAATGCAAGACGAAATATCGCCTACCAGCGGCACATTGCCCGTCTCGGGCCACTGTGTAAACCGCGTACCGTAAATGGTGTTGTTGGCACAAATATAGAAGTAATCCGCATCTTTGGTAAAGTCAGCGGGATCCCACTCGGGAATGTATGAGAAAGTCTTATCTTTCGAGCTGGCGATTATTTTTGCCTCGCCATAACGGGCTGCCTCTTTGTACGCCTTCTCTGCCCATTGACCGGTGATAATGAAATCCGCTTTGCCGCTGCCGGTCAACAGATTCATCGGAATCATCGAGAACTGCGACGATGCACCGCCCTGCAGGAACAGCACTTTATAGTTATCAGGAATGTTCATCACTTCACGCAAGAGCGCTTCACATTCTTTGATGATCGCATCGTAGGTTTTCGAGCGATGGGACATCTCCATCACGGACTGACCGGATCCCTGATAATCCATCATTTCATCCGCCGCACGACGCAACACGCTTTCCGGCAAAACCGAGGGGCCCGCCGAAAAATTATAAACTCTTGCCATAACTAGTTCCTCCCATAAAACTTTAATTTTATTTGCCAAATATTATACTATATTGTGATTGAATAGTCAATATCTTAATTTTTACGCTTTTCTTTTTGGGTGTTGCTTGCATATTTCCCCTGCACACGATATAATGAAATAAATAACATCAGAAAGGATGATCTCTTGTATGACCATCGCAGATGTAAAATCGATCTTAAATGCCGAATTGCGTGTAGGCGGCAATTTGGACGCGGAAGTACGCAATGCGTGCGGCAGTGATATGATGAGTGACGTTTTGGCGTTCGTAAAAGACCATTCGGTGCTGTTGTCGGGATTGGTGAATACACAGGTCGTACGCACCGCCGAAATGATGGATATGCAATGTATCGTGTTTGTGCGCGGTAAAGAGCCCACGCCTGAAATGATCGATTTAGCAAAGGAACGCGGAATTGTTTTAATGACGACCTCTCTGCGTATGTTTACCGCTTGCGGTCTGTTGTACACCAATGGATTGCAAGGCGGCGACGCATGCTGAAAGTTGGTGACCACCCATGAGCATTCTGTTGCATTATGACGTACCCGGTGATGATTTCACCCGCGCGGGTGAAGCTTCGGGTGCCGTAAAAGGAAAGTTGAAGCAACTGGGTTTTCGTCCCGATGTGATTCGCCGCGTCGCTATCGCAATGTACGAAGGCGAGATCAATATGGTCATCCACGCAGGCGGCGGTACGGCTGACATACAAATTGATCCCGATCGTGTTTCTGTCGTTCTTACCGACCACGGCCCCGGCATTCCCGATTTGGAGCTGGCAATGCAAGAGGGCTACTCCACCGCGACCGAAACCGTGCGTAATCTCGGCTTCGGTGCCGGTATGGGTCTCCCCAATATAAAAAAATACACCGACGAACTTGTCATCGACACGGCGCCCGGTGAGGGTACGTGTATGCGTATGACGGTGTTGGTGGAAAACTAAGGAGTTTTGCCATTTATGGAACGCTTCGTTCATTCCGTTACATTGGATACCGATAAATGCGTGGGTTGCACCAACTGCATCAAGCATTGCCCCACGCAGGCGATCCGTGTGCGCGACGGCAAGGCGACCATTATTTCCGAGCGCTGCATCGATTGCGGTGAATGTATTCGTGTTTGCCCGCATCGTGCCAAAAAAGCGCGTCACGATTCTCTCGCCATGCTGTCCGATTATCAATACACCGTGGCGCTGCCCGCCCCCTCATTATACGGGCAGTTCCGCAATTTGGACGACATTGACGTTGTTCTCACCGCCTTGTTGGAGCTCGGCTTTCACGAGGTGTTCGAAGTATCTCGCGGGGCGGAGATCGTCTCCAACGCCACGCGAAAAATGCTGGAAAGCGGCACGCTGAAAAAGCCCGTCATCAGTTCCGCCTGTCCGGCGGTCGTGCGACTGATCCAAGTACGGTTCCCCGACCTGTGCGACCACGTGTTGCCGCTGAAATCCCCGATGGAGATCTCCGCAGCATTGGCACGCCAACGCGTGATGGCGCGTACCGGCCTGAAACCGGAGGAGATCGGTATTTTCTTTATTTCGCCGTGTCCTGCCAAGGTTACCGACGCGCACTATCCCATCGGTATGCCTCGCTCACAGGTTGACGGCGTGCTTGCCATCAGCGATATTTACCCCAAACTTGTCAGTAAAATGAACAAACTGGAACAGATCGAACCTTTGTCTCACTCGGGCCTGATTGGTGTGAGCTGGGCATTTATCGGCGGCGAAGCCGCGGGTACGTTGAACGAAAATCACCTGTCGGCCGACGGAATCGGCAATGTCATTCACGTCTTAGAAGATCTGGAAGACGAGAAGTTTGCCGATCTGGATTTCATCGAACTCAACGCTTGCTCCGGCGGGTGCGTCGGCGGTGTATTCACCACCGAAAACGGC
>JAZOBT010000073.1:0-5471 GCA_045596125.1 Acutalibacteraceae bacterium
TCACAATAGGTGGATTTGAGCTTGGATAAAGTGCGATAATCTAAGATCATTCCCACCACGGGATGCGCGTTACGCAAACTCTCCAGCACTTCCGCATTGGTGGAATAACCCGATTTTGTCTTCTTTTTGGCGGGAAGTCCCAAATCCTCAAACAAGGCTTTCGCAAGTTGCTTGGGGGAATTGAGATTGAACGCATAGCCCACCGCTTCAGCGATGCCGTCGGTCAGCACCGTAATGCGCTCACTGAGATCGGCGCCGAACCGCTGTAAGCCTTCGCGGTCAATGGCAAAACCCACGCGTTCCATATCCGCGAGTACCAAGGCAAGCGGGATTTCCATATTGCGCAACAACGTTGCTTGTCCCGCCGCTTCGATCTCCTTTTCCAACACATCTGCCAGCGGTGATAACACCCGCAATTCTTCGGGTTGCTCGCCCTCGGGTGCGGCAACGCCGTATTGCTGTGCCACACGCAGAATCGTATAATCCGAAGCAAGCGGATCCAGCAAATACGCCGCCAACGCGGTATCCATCGTCACGCCCGCAAGTACGATATCATATTGTAACGCCAATGCCGCTAACGCTTTGGTATCGGTGGTACGTTTGGCCACACTCGCATCAGCGAGCAGGTTTAGAAAGCGAGCATCGGATACGGGCAACGACGACGCTTTGCCGTTTGCCGCCAAAAACGCCGTATCGCCTGCCACATACACATCAACGCAGGCGGCACACAACACCTCCGCCGCATCGACAGTCGTCAACGCTACCGCAGTAACACTTGTCTGTGCCGTAACGGTAACGGGAGAGACACCCATCCGTTCCATCAACTTAAACAACTCAAGACGCGTCATCAGCGCACCAAGCGGTTGCTGTTCCGGTTGACGCAATACATAGTGCGCGGGCTCGGTGTTCTCGAGCGGGACGGTGCGGCAGATCTCGCCGAGTTGTCGGCTGAGATACGCATCCTCCCGCCCGTTCACCAACTTGGTACGCAAACTTTCTCGGATCGCGGGATCGGCAATGTGTTCATATACCCCATCCAGCGTTTCGAACTGTTGCAACAACGAAAGGGCGGTTTTTTCGCCCACACCCGCAACACCGGGAATATTATCGCTGGCATCCCCCATCAAGGCTTTCAGATCCAGCAGTTGTTCGGGGGTGATGCCGTATTTCTCCATCACCGCCGCGCGATCGTACACCAGTGTCTCGGGCTGACCCATACGTGTCGCCGCCAATAAGACGGTAACGCCATCTCCCACCAGTTGCAGAGAATCGCGGTCGCCCGTGGCAATATAACACGGCTCGCCCGCCTCCACCGCCCCTGCGGCGAGAGTGCCCAAAATATCGTCTGCTTCGTACCCGTCTTTTTCAAGCACCGTGCACCCCATCAGCGTGAGTAATTCTTTAATAAGCGGTAATTGCGCGGCCAGTTCCTCGGGCATCCCTTTGCGTCCCGCTTTGTATGCGCTGTACATCGCATGGCGAAACGTGGGTGCTTTGCGGTCAAATGCCACCGCCACTTTGTCGGCTTTGGTCTGCTCCATCAAACGGTGATAGATATTAAGGAAACCCACCAACGCATTGGTCGGTGTGCCGTCGTGCGTGGTAAGAACTTTAATACCGTAAAACGCACGGTTGAGGATACTGTTTCCGTCAATGACCAGCAAAGGCATACGATCTCGTCCTTTCGTTTAAAGGGGATTTTAAAAAGCAACCTCGCCAACCGAGATCAGCGAGGTGTTTAGAAAGCAATGTTATGCGCGATCGGCACTGCCGAGCACGTTTTTGATCTTGTGCTTCACAACGTCGGTAATGCAATCGCGGCCTTCGCCGAGGTACTGGCGAGGATCAAAGTGCGTGGGATTCTCCGCCAAGTGACGACGGATACCCGCGGTCATAGCCAAGCGCAGATCGGAGTCCACATTGATCTTGCATACCGCCATCGACGCGGCTTCACGCAACATATCTTCGGGGATGCCGATGGCATCTGCCATCTGGCCGCCGTACTGATTGACGATCGCCACGTGCTCCGGCGAAACCGAAGACGCGCCGTGCAACACGATCGGGAAACCAGGCAAGCGATTCATCACTTCTTTGAGGATATCAAAGCGCAATTGCGGCTTTTGACCGGGCTTGAATTTGAAAGCGCCGTGGCTGGTGCCGATCGCAATCGCGAGCGAATCCACGCCGGTGCGGGTCACAAAATCCTGCACTTGATCGGGGTCGGTATACTGCGCTTTATCCGCTTCGACGCTGACTTCGTCTTCCACACCGGACAACTGACCCAATTCGCCTTCTACCGTCACACCGCGGGCGTGTGCGTACTCCACCACCTTGCGGGTAACTTCCACATTCTCCTCATACGGGAGATGCGAACCGTCGATCATCACGGAAGTGAAGCCGCCGTCAATCACATCCTTGCACAGTTCAAAGCTGGAACCGTGGTCGAGGTGCAGCACGATGGGCAGACCCGTTTCTTCCACCGCTGCCTGCACCATATGATACAGGTATGCATGGTGCGCATATTTGCGTGCCGAACCCGAAACCTGCAGAATTACAGGGGAATTGAGTTCCTTGCACGCATTGAGGATACCGTGCATAATTTCCATATTGTTGATGTTGAAAGCGCCGATCGCATAGCCGCCTTCATACGCTTTGCGGAACAGTTCTTTTGTGTTTACCAATGGCATAATAAAGCCTCCTCCAGTAATATGTTATTAGTATACACTACTTTTACGAATTTTGAAAGGGCTTTTACAAAAAAATAAGCATAGTTTTTGACAAAAAACTTGTTTAAAGTACAGAATATTGTTATACTGAAACGTGAAAAGGAGTGTTTTACTATGCGTGAAGATATCACCAGTATTCCGGTAAGCGAGGTATTTGAGCCGAAAGACGGCTGTCCCATCTGCCGCATGCGCGACTTGTTGGAAAAGCGCGTGGCGGAATATATCACGGGTGCCGCTATGATGGAGCCCGATGTCCGCATTGAAACCAACCGTTTGGGTTTTTGCTATGACCACTATCGTTTGATCTTGAAGCAACGCAACCGTCTGGGTGTGGCTCTTATGCTGGAGAGCCATTTGGCGGAAATGGAGAAAGAAATTTTCAAGGGAGCGCCGCTCATCGGCAAAAGCGGAAAGAAGCAAGCCAAAAGCGCCGCCGAACGCACCGATACCTGCTTCTTGTGCCAACAAGTGGACTGGGCAATGCGACGGATGCTCGCAACCGTGTGCCGCTTGTGGGAGAATGAAGAGGATTTCCGCCACTTGTTTTCGGAACAACCGCATTTGTGTCTGCCGCACTTCACCGCGCTGGTGTCTGCCGCCGAAACGGGCATGAGCAAAAAACGCGTTCCCGAGTTCGCCAAAGCGGCTGCCGCGCTGTCGCAACGCAAAATCAATGAACTGCACGACGATGTGGCTCATTTTTGCAAAATGTTTGACTATCGCAGCAGCAGCGAAGGCGCCGATTGGGGCAATTCCCGTGACGCCGTGGAACGTTCCATCCAGTACTTAACTTCGCGTCTTCCGTAAACGATACACTGTCGCAAAAAAATCAACAATCTGTATCCTAAAAAAACCAAAAAATTATGAAATTAGGGTTTTTTCGACGGCAACCGCGTTGAAAAAACCCTTTAAAACCGCGATTTGTTCACATTTTCCACAGAGTTTTCCACAAAAGTGGTGAAAAACAAATTATTACAAAGAGTTATATTGCCTTGTCCGACACCCAAATTCGCCAAAGTTTTCCTTCGTTTTTTTGTATAAAATCCCCGCCTTTGTCTATACTCCGAACAAAGGGAGTGCTGTGTATGATCAAAGGAGTAAGTCGCCAAATTGTCGAGATTGTAAATACGGGAAATCCGTATTTTGAACGCGCTTTTTTGGTGGTAAAACCGTCGTTTACTGACCGACCGTACGAGGATATTGAACGCGAGGCAGGACGCGTGCTGTTATCTCAAAAAGGGTACACCGGATTGCGACGCGCACGGCGATTACGCCGATGCGGACAAGCCGCCTTGCTTTTCATAGGCGGCCTGTTGGGTGTGCTGATCGAAAAAGCTTTTCCCTCTTTATTGTAAAACGTGCCGCAGAGCCATAACTCTGCGGCACTTTACCTTATCTCAGTTGCGGGTCGGCAGTCAAAAAACGATAAAACTCTTTCGCGATAGTCGAGCGGTTATGTCCGCGGTTAAAATAGGCGTAGGTCACACGCGTTTCTTTAAAATCCACCACATCCAAAAATGCGATGTTCTTACCAAGTTCTCTCTGCCACGACAATTCGGGAATCAGAATGATACCCAAGCCTTGCTCTACATACTTGCGGATATAATACGGGTCATCACTTTCAATCACAATGCGCGGTCGAAACCCTGCTTTTTTGCAACACGCCTGCAACAAACGTTTCAGCGAGCTGTTTTCCCCCAACGTGATGAACGGTTGGTCATATAATTGATTCAGCATCAGCGGCTTACCGCAAAGCGGATTCTCTTTGTTGGCGGCGAACAACATTTTCTCACTGAGTATCGGGAACCGATCGAACCCTTGATACCGATCCGGTTGTTCATCGATAATGATATCATACGCGCTCACATCACTGGTAAAAAAATCGTGCGCCAAATGAAACACCACTTGCGGATAACGCTTTTGAAACGCCAATACATATTCGCTGACCAGCCCTCGCTGACAACGAATGAGTAAGCGGATATCCCCCGCCTCCTGCTTCGGCATAGTGGTAATGCGAGCTACCGCCGCATCAATCTCATCCAAAGCAATTTGCAACGCGCGGCGCAAAACCATCCCTTGTTCATTCAGTTCCACGCGGTTTTTGTGCCGCGTGAACAAAGGACACCCCAACTCTGATTCCAGCTTTTTCACCGCAATCGATACACTCGACGGCGGCACTTGATACTTTTCGGCGGTTTTTGAAAAATTTTCATTGATGGCACTTTCTAAAAAGTAACGCAATTGTAACAGTTCCATAACATCACCCACTGAATTATACTATATACTTTAATATATAGCAACTATAAAATGTTATATGCTTTACGAAACGGATTTTTCTGCTATACTGTCGCAAAAGGGAGGCGTAAACGGTATGGCAGAAATTTTAGAGATCATTATGGTTGTCAGTTTCGGATGTTCTTGGCCGTTAAATGTGTTAAAATCGTGGCGCGCACGCACCACCAAAGGAAAGAGCTTGCCCTTTCTGCTGTTCATTTTCGGCGGCTACATTTGCGGCATCGCTTCGAAATTGATTTCCCCTTCGTTCAAGTGGTATGTGTTATTCTTCTATGTGCTGAATATGATCATGGTCGGCATCGACATCTGCATCTATTATCGCAACTATCAGTTGGATAAGAAGGCGGCAAAAGAATAATCTCATCCCACACACTGACACAAAAAAGCACATCACAACCGAAACGGTTGTGATGTGCTTTTTCTTTGTCGATTATTTCGTCATAAACAAGA
>JAZOBT010000074.1:0-3810 GCA_045596125.1 Acutalibacteraceae bacterium
TGGATGCCTCCTTGGCACTGCGGAGCAGTGCATACGCAAAGTCGCTCTGGCAAAGCATTTCACCGCCGGACAGCGTCATACCGCCGCCCGAACGCCGATAATACGGCATATCCTGCTTGACGATCTGCAAGACTTCGGCCACCGTGACATCACGGCCGATGACCTTTTCCTTGCCGTTTTGCATCATCGTTTGGATCTCAAACTTTTGCGACTCGGGATTGCAACACCATTTACAACGGAGCGCGCAACCTTTGAGAAAGATGATGGTGCGAACACCGGGACCGTCGTGCACCGAGAATTTCTGAATATCGAAAATCCTGCCGGATACATTCAAATAATCAGACATATTCTCTTAGAAACCTCCCTGTTCGGTACGGTTGATGATATCGTCTTGTAACGAGCGGGACAGCGTGGTAAACAACGCGCTGTAGCCCGCCACGCGCACCACCAAGTTCTTGTAGTTTTCGGGGTGCTTTTGCGCATCGCGCAGCGTTTCGCGGCTGACGACATTGAACTGCATATGCATACCTTTCTGGTCGAAGAATGCGCGAATGAGGGCGATGAAGCCTTCAATACCCGAATCGCCTTTGAGGGCGGAGGGGTGGAATTTCATATTGAACAAGGTGCCGTTGGAAGCGATGCCGTGGTCGAGCTTGGCAACCGAGTTGGCAGCCGCGGTGGGGCCGCTGACATCACTGCCCGCCGCCGGGGACACACCGTCTGCAATGGGGGTACCGGCGAGACGGCCGTCGGGCGTGGCACCCGTTTGCATACCCAGCGGTACGTTGGCGGATACGGGGTACAGACCCGCGTGGTATTTACCGCCGCGGGGGTTGGTGTACTTCTCCACCGGTTTGGTGTAGGTGTACGCCGCTTCGCGACCGAACATATCCACTTCGTCCAGATCGTTACCGAATTTGGGCAGTGCCTTGATCTTCTCCAAAAGATTCTGATACGCCGCCTTGCGGGTGGCATCGATGTTGTTTTGTTTGATCTGCTCGTAGATCTCAGCGATCAACTCGCCCGTGATCTCGTGGCCTTGGCGGGCGATCTCTTGCACTACTTCGACGGCCAGAGCTTTGGCGTAGCCGTCACAGTACGGCATACCGAAGTTGTTGCGCAGGGCATCCGCGTACTGCTCGAGCGTTACCGTCTTGGTGTTGTACACCAGTTCGTTGATGGCGTACAGCGCATCCGCGACGTTGGCGATACCGAAGCCTTGCGGGCCGGTGAAGTTGTACACCGCGCCGCCTTCCTGTGCGGATTTGCCCTTGGCGATACAATCGTCCACCATAGCGGAGACGAACGGCAACGGGCAACGCTCCATATGAGCGGCATCCACGGCGTTATCGGCATTGACCATCAATTTGATGGCGTAATCCATTTGCTGTTTGTAGGCATTGAAGAACTTCTCGTATGTATCAAGTTCTGCCAAAGTGCCGGTTTGCAGACCGACCTGCGTGCCCTTGTCCACACCGTTGGAGAATACCAACTCCAGAGGACGGCACATATTGAAGAACGCGGCATCGTGCCAACCGTCGGTCTTGCCGGACTTTTGCGGTTCCACGCAACCGATGATACAGTAATCGCGAGCGTCTTGCAACGACAAACCACGCGAGATGAGCGCGGGGATGATGATCTCATCATTGTAATAGGCGGGCAAGCCGATACCCGTCTTGGTGAGTTGGGCGGCCTTGACCAGCAGATCATGAGGAGTGCCGTTCCACACACGCATCGACAACGACGGTTGCGGCAAGTTGACGTGCATCGACGCGGTGATGCACATAAACGACAGATCGTTGGTGGCATCTCTGCCGCTTGTATCCTGACCGCCGACGATGAGGTTTTGGAACATACTGTAGCCGGCAAAGCCTTCGGCGGACAACGCATCGCGCACCTTGTTCAAGCTGTTGAGCTTGACCCACACGCAATCGATGAGTTCCTGCGCTTGTTCGCGGGTGATCTTGCCGCTTTCGATATCCTTGATGTAATAGGGATACATATACTGGTCGAAACGGCCGGGGGAGATGGAGTGGCCGCTGGACTCGGTCTGAATGAGCAGTTGCACGAACCAGAACGCCTGACACGCTTCGTGGAAGCTGCGCGCGCCGTTTTCGGGCACGTTGTTGCAGTTTTCCGCAATCGTGAGCAATTCCTCGCGGCGCTTGGGATCGGTGCATTTTTCCGCCAGTTCACGGGCGGCGACAGCGTACCGTTTTGCGAAGATGATGGCGGCTTCGCAACTCTCCATCACCGAGGTGAGGAAGTAGTAGCGCGAAGCGTAATCATGATCGTACACGTTGCACTTGTCGCGCTCCGACTTGGCATAGTTATAAATGCCTTTGAAGCCGATCTTGAGCACCTTGCCGTAATCCACGCTGACGTGGCCGATACCGTTGTAGAAATAGTTGCCAACCGTGAAGATGTTGTGCTCGATGGCGGTGATCGCTTCGGGCGCCATATAGGTGGTAGCCAGTTCGCTGGTGGTGCGGCCTTGCCAATAGGTGTGGACTTCCTTAAGTTTCGCGGCGGTCTCGTCGGAAATGTAGAAAGCATCCGCACTGCGGGTGGCAATGGTATCAAATTCTTCTTCCAGCCAACGGTTGGAAAACTCGGGGAAGGTGGGGCAACCTCTGCGTGTTACGCAGTTGCAACCCACGACCAACTCGTCGTCACGAATGACAACGGGCAACTTTTCCGCCAAGGCTTTAAAGGCACGGGACTTGCGAATGTGGATCGGCATATCCTCCGTGCTCTTGAAACTTTCGGTAATGATCTCGGCACGGGTAGACTCAATGGTCGGCGTACCGGAATAGAGGTCATCGATCAACTTTTGAATACGGGTTGATTTTGCAATTTCTGCAGTATAAACATTGTTCATATCCAAACCCCCTAGTTTGATACTCATATCATACACCATAAAATGAAAGAAGTCAACACTTTTCCATAAGAAAAAAGACAAAAACACAGAAAAAATTCATATAATACCACACAGATTGTGGGATTTTCAAATGAACTATGTGGTTTTTCTTTGTTTTTACCGTAAAAAGCAAAAGTGCAGGTCACACGACCTGCACTTTTTAAAGGTATATACTACTAATATTCTAATGTACCTTCGTATACCGACACGGCATTACCGGTCAGCAAGATCCGTTCGTCGGTGTAATTGACCGTGAGGTCGCCGCCCTTGAGTTTGACGGTGATATCGGTCCCTTTGTCGCACAATCCGTTTTCCACGGCGGCGACAGCGGCGGCACAAGCGCCCGTGCCGCAGGCGAGGGTCTCGCCGTTGCCGCGTTCCCACACGCGCATACGCAGAGTGGTTTTGTTGACCACGCGCACAAACTCGGTGTTGACGCGTTCGGGGAATACCGAAGCATACTCAAACAACGGACCGACAGTGGCGAGATCAAGCGTATCAATGCTATCACAGAACACGACGCAATGCGGATTGCCTACCGACACACCGGTGACGGTGTAGCTGGTATCGCCCACCGTGAGGGGGTAGCGGATCATCTGCGGCGTATCCACGACAGCGGGGAGAGAGGCCGCTTGCAGATCGGCTTTGCCCATATCCACGGTGACCGAACTGACCTTGCCGTCGCGCAGATACAACTGCAAGTGATGAATGCCGTTGGCGGTTTCCACGGTGACGGTCTCGTCCGTGACGAAACCCTTATCGTAGAGGTATTTGCCGACACACCGAATGTTATTACCCGCCATCGGGCTTTCACTGCCGTCGCGGTTGAAGGTGCGCATTTTCGCATCGGCGACCGCGGAGCGTTCGATCAGCACGATACCGTCGCCGCC
>JAZOBT010000075.1:0-11088 GCA_045596125.1 Acutalibacteraceae bacterium
CGATCTGCCGTCGCTGGTGGGCGAAGATCTGGTGCAGGAGACCATTCATTACGCCGACAGCATCTATCTGGAGTTCGGTGCCGACACGCACGTGGAGGGGCTGGACAACACCGAAGAGGTAAAAGAGATCCGCAAACGCGCCATTCAGGCGGGGCTGAAGTTGGTGGATTGTCCCATTCGCCATATGGGCACCGAAAAGGCGCAGGAGATCTATCTGTCCATTGAACGGTATTTGCAGGACAACGGTGTAGAGATCCTGTTTGGTTACGAGTGCACCAATCTGTTGCTCGACGGTGAGACCTGTCTGGGTGTCACGGTGACCGACGGCAAGGCGGATCTGGATATTTACGCGCGGCACACCGTCATCGCCACGGGGCGGCGCGGTGCGGATTGGCTGGAGAAGATCTGTGCCAAGCACAACATTGCGCATCAGCCCGGTACGGTGGATATCGGCGTGCGCGTCGAAGTGCGTAACGAGGTGATGGAGAAAGTCAACAAGACGCTGTATGAGTCCAAGCTCATCGGGTATCCGCAACCGTTTAAAAACAAGGTACGCACCTTCTGCCAGAACCCCGGCGGGTTTGTCAGCCAAGAAAATTACGACGACGATCTGGCAGTTGTGAACGGGCATTCCTACAAGGAGCTCAAATCCAACAACACCAATCTGGCGATTTTGTGCTCGCACAATTTCAGTGAGCCGTTTAACCAACCCATTGCGTATGCGCAAAAAGTGGGCGAGCTGACCAATATGTTGGGGGCGGGGCACATTTTGGTGCAACGCTTCGGCGATATTTTGGACGGCAAACGCACCTGGCAAAAGGAGCTTTCGCAGTCCAACCTCCGCCCCACGCTGCCGGATGCAGTGGCGGGCGATATCACCGCCGCGATGCCGTACCGCGCGATGATCAACATTATCAATTTCATTCAAGCGGTGGATCACGTGGTGCCGGGCTTTGCGGCTTACGAGACGCTCCTGTATTCGCCCGAACTGAAGTTTTACAGCAACCGTGTGCGAATGGATACCGATCTCAACACCAACGTGCGCGGGTTGCACTGTCTGGGCGATTCCAGCGGGTGGACGCGCGGTTTGATGATGGCCTCCGTGATGGGGGTGCTGATGGGACGCAAGATCGCACAGGAAGAACAATAAAAGCCAAAAGCGGAAGACCTAGTCTTCCGCTTTTCTTTTTAACCCGTCGGTGGCGGGGCCGTTGAGCAAGGTGCCGTCCTCAGCAAAGCGCGAGCCGTGGCACGCGCAGTCCCAACTGTGTTCCCACGGATTCCAGTGCAGTGCGCATCCCAAGTGAGTGCACCGCGGGGCGGTGGGCGTGAGCAAGCCGCCCACCGATTCGGCAACATTTTTCGCAAGCGGGGCGGCGGGCACGTGACGTCCCGGCGAAAACAGCGCCGCATACGGCGACGGCGCGCCCGTGATGGCGGCGGTGACCAGTTCGGATGCCACCAAAGCGCCGCTCATCCCCCATCCGTTAAACCCCGTGACCACCTGCCACGCGGGCGCGTGCTTCGCGTAATGCCCGATATACGCCATTTCATCGGCGGTGCAACAGTCTTGTGTGGCAAAACGGTGGGTGATCTCGGCGCGAGGAAACCACGCTGCTGCCGCTTGTTCCAGCGGTTGCCACGCCTGCCCCGCTTTGCCCGTGCGGTGGGACGCGCCGCTCATCAACGTCCACTCGCGGTAGCGCCGCAGTTGGATGCCGTGGTCGGCGGCATCCAGCAACATTTCCTCCGGCGCATCCGCGCCGCGCAATGCCAACACGTAGGAGCGTTGCTGGTGCAATTTGACGGGATACAGCCCGTACCGATTGACAAACGGAAAATGCGTTGCCACCACGATGTGTTGCGCGAACAGGGTAACACCGTTGTCGGTGACGGCGGTACCCTCGCGCAGTTCGCGCACGCGGGTGTGCTCAAATACGGTCAGTTCCCGCGCGATACCGCCGAGCAGTTTCAGCGGATGAAACTGCCGTTGCCGCGGCAAGCGGAGCACTCCCTTACACGGAAACGGGAGGTCGGCGCTCACCCGCTCGGCTTCGCCGCCCGCACTTCGAATCGCCTCTTGTTCGCGCCACAGGCTTTCCGCATCGGTGCGCGCGTATAACAGGGCATCCACCGTTTGCGCGTCACACGGGAAACGCTCTGCCAATGCGTCAAAGTGCGCCATCGCGCGCTGTTGCGCCTCATAATACAAGCGCGCCGCCGCTTCGCCGTGCTCGGCAATACGTTTTGTGTAGCAGCGGCCGCCGTGCTGCGACGTGAGTTTGGCGGTGGTGCATGCCGTGACACCCGCGGCGACCCGTCCCGCTTCCGCCACCATCACCGACAAACCCGCTTGTTGTAATTCGTAAGCGCAGAGCAAGCCCGTGATCCCGCCGCCGATCACCAGCACGTCGGCGCGTTCGTCGTGTTGCGCCGACGGAAACGTCGGCATCGTTACCGTATCGGTCCATAACGAATGCATAATACCACCTCGTGTTTGTTATGCCCACTCAAAAGGCTTGTATTCTGCGGGCGGGTGCGGTATAATGGCAGAAGCAGGAGGATGGGCGTATGAAACAACTCACCATTACGAAAAACGATGCGGGGCAACGCGTGGATAAGTTTTTAACCAAGGCGTTTCCGCGGATGCCGGTATCGATGATGTATAAATACATCCGTCAAAAGGATATCAAGATCAATCGCAAGCGGTGCACCATTTCGCAACGGTTGGAAGAGGGCGATATCCTGACGGTGTATGCGCCGGACGAGTTTTTGGAGCAAGCCGCATCGGTATACGAATTTATGTATGCGGGGACGAAGCTGGATATTGTGTACGAGGATGAGCACATTCTGCTGCTCAACAAGCCGGTGGGATTACTCGTGCACCCCGACAGTACCGAGTACCGCGACACGCTGATTTTGCGCGTGCAACGGTATTTGTACGAAAAAGGCGAATACCGTCCCGACGAAGAGGCGAGTTTCGCGCCCGCGCTGGTCAACCGCATTGATCGCAACACCTGCGGCATTGTGATCGCGGCGAAAACGGCGGCGGCGTTGCGCATCCTCAACGAGAAACTGCGCAAGCGCGAGATCGAGAAATATTATCTTTGCCTGGTGCACGGGCGGCTCGCCAAAAAAGAGGACACATTGCACGGGTTTTTGGAGAAAAACGAAGCGCAAAACCGCGTTTACGTATCCGATCGGCAGGAGCGCGGGGCGCGCACCATTGCCACGCGGTACCGTGTGTTGGAAGAGCGCGGGGCGCTTTCGCTCTTGGAAATCGAGTTATTGACGGGGCGCACGCATCAGATCCGCGCGCATTTATCGTCCATTGGGCATCCGTTGCTGGGCGACGGCAAGTACGGCACCAATGCCCTCAACAAAGGGACGGGATTTACCAAACAGGCACTATGCTCGTACCGTCTGAGGTTTGCGTTCCAAAGCGATGCCGAGGAGCTCGCATATTTAAACGGCAAGGAATTCGCGTTGCCGTCGGTGTGGTTTGCGGACGAGTTCCGCGCGGGAAAATTGGATTAAAAAAGCCCTCGGTGAGTTCACCGAGGGCTTTATCGTTAGAAGTAGGTGTTTTCCGTGACCATACCGTGTTGGAGGCGGAAGTGCTTGGTGTTGTACACCGCCAAGATCTTGCCGCCCGCAGGTTTCGAGAGCACCACATAAAATTCATCGTCGGGTTGGGAGTGACGCACGAGCAACGGCGCGCTCATCACGTGATGTTTGCTCCACTTGTAGTGCTTGCGAACGAACAAGTAATCCCCATAAGCGGCGAAGCGCAGGCGGCACATAATATTGCCGTAGACGGAGTACCGCCTCCGATCGGGGTTGTTCGCGTGGGTTTCGGCGGTGAGCAAACGATCGTTTTTAATATACAACTCTTTACGGCGAAGCGCCGAACAAAGCGCTATGTAGCGTGGGACATCGTACATTGCATCCCCCACCAAAGCTACAGGGAACAACAAGGCGATGAACGAAGTAAGGCGGTGCGTAACAAAGAAAATAATAAAAATCCAGCAAACAAACAGCAAGATACCGACGACATAGCCCAACAGCACAAAACCTATGCGGCGTTTGTCGGTTCGCAGATCCTCGCGGATCTCTTTTTCGGTGAACACCTCGATCGGCGGTTGGTATGCTTCCAGCACCTCGACCTCATTCTTTTCGATCATTTCAAACAGCTTGCAGTTGTACACCATCTTGATTTTCGGTTTTTTGCCGTACAGCACCACATAAAACGAATCGCCGTCTTGCGAGCAATTGAACAAGTCTTTATCCGTCATAGATAACCGCGGGCTCCACCTATAGTTCAGCGTGCCGATCATAAACTCACCGCTGTGTAAAAACGCGAGACGGTAGTTTTCTTTTCGATAACTGCGGCGGCCGCTCGAGACGGTGCTGTATCCCGTTAACAGGGTATCTTGAACGACGCGGAATCCCCGATGGCTCATCCCATACAGACGCACCACCTCAACACCGGCATATACGGCAAGCCCCAAGAATATTGCCGGAAAGAACCCCGCCAGTATATTCAGCGGTAATTTTCCCGGCGTATACAGCGCGAAAAAGAAAATCAGCATAAACGGCATAAACAGTAACGAAATGCCACCCGCCCATAAGTAGGTATTGGCGCTTTTCTTCAGATCGTACCGTATGGTATCCATCGAAATACGTTGCTTTTCTGTTTTATCCATACGTTACTCCTGTTTTGGTTTGTCAAACTGAAACAGTTTACAATTATACGCGATCAAAACGCACCCCGTATGAGGTTTGGAGAGCACCACATAAAACTCGTCACCCTCGATCGAGGTGTTGGAAATCCCCTTATCCGTCATCATAAGCTTCTCACTTGACGTGTAGTTCTTTTTGGGAATACGGAACTCGGCATAACTTGCAAAATTCAAGCAATAATCGGTGTGTATGCGCGTACGACGATTATTATTAAACAAACCGGTAGCCTTTTGCTTTATATAGGTGCCCATCAATCGATCGGTTGTGATGCATAAATCATTTTTCAAAGCGTGGTGCAGTTTGAAAAACAAGGCCCCCCACTCGTACGTATACCGAGCAACTATCACCAACGTGGGCAAACAAATCAAAAGCGCGAGAATAAACGGCAGCTTGATCACCAAAAAGTACACCAATATGGCCACAACCACCAGCAAACAAGTTGCCAGTGCGAAAAAGTTTTTGCCGCTGTCCCGTCGTGCATATTTTAAATCGTATCGGATGAGTTCCTCCGTCAATTTGTGCTTGGTGAATTTTTCATTAAACATAGGGTACTCCTTTTTTAGCATCAATGCAAAAACAAGTAGCTGAAGCCCATCAGCAGATACAGTGGGCCAAAGCAATAGACCATAAACATTTCGGTATGCGGCACTTTGGTTTGAAAGCAGTCGGTAACCGCCAAACACTCAAACAAATACGCCGCCGCGCCGCAGAAATACGCAATCGCGCGCAACAGGTTGAAAATGTCGTGCAAAAAGAACGACAGCGCAAACAACACCACCGCCGCACCCACAAAGACATTGCGCAACACGAGCAACGCATAATCGATCTTGGGGTGCAAACCGTGGGTGAGTTCCTCTTTATCGGGGATGGTGACATCCACCGTGTGTTTGATCTGTTCCAGAAGATGTGACATACGCGCCCCCCTTACGGCAATACAAACTCACCCAAGGTGGTAGTTTTAATGTATTCTTCCTTGATAGCACGCAACCGCGCCATATGCGATTGTTCAATATGCACTTGCTGGTGATGTTTGCTTTCCCACGCTTCGATAAGCAACAGTTCATTGGGGTCTTTTTCGGAGAAATAATAGTCGTACCGCAAACAGCCGTCCTCCGCGCGCACGGCATCCACAATGCCTTCCTCCTGCACGCGCCGCACAAACGCCTCCCGCTTTTCGGGGAAACAGTCGAACACCACATAGATCGTATACATCGTCATTCCTCCTCTTCGATTTCCAAAATTATCATACCATAAACGGCGCTTTGACGCAAGAAAAAAGTGCATAACCAAAAAGTCATATTGTACAGATTATCGCGAAATACGTAGTTGCTTTTTCATATTTGGTTGTTATAATAAAGAAGAGGGGTATACCACCGTAAAGGAGACAACTGTATGAAACGATTTCTCATCGGACTTCTGACACTCGGCTTGTGCGTCGGGCTGACAGCGTGCGGCACAAACAGCGATACCGCCACCACGACCACCGCGACCGATGGGGTGACCATCACCACGGCACAGCGCCCTGTGGCGACCTATCCTGTGAGTGAGCAAGCCAAAGGCGGGTATACCCTCAAGGTGATCAGCTACAACATTCAAACCACCAAAGGAACCGCGTTGTCCACCGATTATCGTGCTGAAATGCTGAAAAGGTTTATTGACGAGTGGCAACCCGATTCCATCGGGTTGCAAGAGGTAAACGCCCCCTGGCATCCACGGTTGGACGGCGTTGCGTTTAACAGCAGTTATGTCGGTGTGGGATACTCGACAGGCGATAAAATTGAAGCGTGTTCCGTGTACTACCGTGCCGATAAGTTCGACTTGGTGAACAGCGGGACGTTCTGGTTGTCCGACACGCCGGAGGTACGCGATTCGAAGTTTGAAAACGCAACCGAGCCGCGCGTGTGCACGTGGGTACACCTGAAAGAAAAGAAAACGGGCCTCGAGTACGCGCACATCAACACGCATTTGGCAAACGACAGCTACCCTATGCGGCAAAAACAACTGGCGGTAATCACCGACCGTATGCAACGGTTTGGCGATCTGCCCATCGTGTTCACGGGCGATTTTAACCAGTCCACCATCGGCAGGAGTATGCCGTGGCGGTTTGCTGATGCGCGTGCGACCGCCGCACAGACAGTGCCAAGTGATGATCGGTCAACGCTGGTGCGCTATCAAGACCCGGCAAGCCAATCGTACAACCCCGCCGGCGTGCCGCTCGATTTCATTTTCTATACCAAAGAAGATTTCACCCCGACGGTGTATAAGAACATTCATCACAACGAGGATGGGTTGTGGATGTCGGACCACCTGCCGCAGTACTGTGAACTGCAATTCAAATAAGTAAACAAGCCGCCCACGTGTGGGCGGCTTGTTTTATGCAACGAGGATTATTCCAGCAGTTCCGACAAGTCGATGTCGTCGCGATCGATCTCTTCGTCCGTCAACTCCGAGTCACCTTCCAAAATACCGTCGAGGCTGAGTTCCTCAAAGTCTTGGTATCCTTCGGGCGCCGTCACGGTAACCTCTTTGCCCAAGTCCTTATATGCGATACCCGCTTTGACCTTGGTGGTAGAAGTAATACCTTCAGCGGTCATCGCCATCGTAAACGACATATCATACGCCGTCACATAGTCATTCGCCACGGTGATCTTCACAACTGCGTCGGAGATCTTCACCGTCATACCTTCCTCTACGCCGGCACTGGCGCTCAGATCCTCAAGAAGGGTGTCATAGATCTCGTTAAAGCGCTCTTCGGGAACGGCAACTTCTACCGTGAGGCTGCCGTCATCCGCCTTTTTGGTTTGGACATCTGCGAACAACTCTTCGGGAAGTGTTTGCAGCATATCCTCGGCCATTGCGCTGTAATCCGTGCCTTCTTCCAAGTCGGCAAGCGCCGTTTTGTACTTCATATCGTCCATCACGGTGTAGACCCAGTCGCCTTCTTGGTAGGACTCCATTTTCACTTCCTGTCCCAGCATCGACGTGCTCATCACGATCGAAGCGGTGGGTTTCTCGTTCTGCAGACCCTTGGCTTTGATATCGATCGTCATAGGGATGGCCATCGTCATACCTTCCATCGCCATTTCCAAATCGATCTTCATTTCTGCCGCCATAGAATCCAAGCCCTGCGTTTTCTTCAGCGCCGCATCGACCACGTCAAACGTGCTGCTCTGCTCACACGCGGTAAACATCAGGCACAACAAACACAAAACCAACGCAAGCGAAATAATTCTTTTTTTCATACTTTTCTCCTCCTTTGATGCCGCTTTCAAATTATACACGCGTTTTTTCTACGCGCTGTGTATAGTTGTATAGTACTATATTTCACAAAATATGTCAACCGAAAAATGTTGTATTATACAATTTTTCAAAAACATAAGCCGCCGCACGAACTGTGCGGCGGCTATGTATCTTTTGCTTATTTACAAAGATCCACAAACTGTTGGAACAAGGCGGCACCGTCGACGGTGTCCTCCCGCCGTTGGCTAAAGCACATCCGCTCGGGATGCCATTGTACGCCGAGGATCGGCAATGACGTGTGCTCTACCGCCTCCACGACCGTGCCGTCGGCGGCGCGGGCGGCAACAGCCAAGCCCTTGCCGATGGTGCTGACTGCTTGATGGTGGTGACTGTTGACCGCGAACTGCGTACCGTACAGCGAAGCCAAGCGACTGCCCTCTACCGCCGTGACCGTATGCACCAGATCACAGTCGGGCGAGGTATGCTCGGCGGCATTCTCGATGTGTTGATACATACCGCCGCCAAAAAACACGTTGATGATCTGCATACCGCGGCAGATACCAAGCACGGGTTTGCCCGCTTTGACATACGCTTCCAGCAGCGCAAATTCCACCTTATCGCGCTCAATATCGATCTTAACCGAGCCGTTGATGGGTTCACCGAAATACGACGGGTGCATATCGCTACCGCCGCAAATAACGAGACCGTCATACGACGCATCCACCGCCGGCAAATACCCCGCCGTGGCGATACCGCCCACACTCTCGACAGCATCCACATAATGCTCAATTTTCTTTTTACCGGATAATAAAATCGAAGGTTTTTTCATACCGCCACCCGCTTTCGCCGTATTATATCACACCTTCTTTCAATTTGCAAATATCCTATATAGAAAATGTTCATTTCCCCTTGCGCTTTTGGGGAAACGTGGTATACTGATGTCAATACGGAGGTGTATCGTATGAAATATGTCTGTCAATTAGAGTACCCCGATCTGCTGTATGTCACCAAAACGTCACTCGAGGGTGAAGCGCACGAAAAGGGTAAGACCACGACCATCAAGTCTTCGGGCTGCGGTTTGTGTTCCGCTGTGATGGTAGCGGACCGTTTGTTGCCCAACTGCCAATTCAGTCTGCGAGACGCGATCCGCATCTCGTACGAGACCGAGGCCAACTATATGGCGGGCACCAGCCTTAGACGCTTCGGCCCCGCATTTGCAAAGGAACTCGGATTTGTGTACGAGGAGACGAGCGACCCCGAGCGCGTGCGTGAGTATTTGCGCACGGGTGGCGCGGCGATCGCCAACACGGGCGGTGACCGCGAGGGATATACCGCGGTGTTCAGCCACGGCGGACATTACGTGGCAGTGATCGGCGAAGAGCCGGACGGACGCATCGCCGTACTGGATCCGTCGTACAAGGAAGGCAAGTACGAAGAAGAAGGGCGCGCCGGTAAGGTGGAACTGAAAAACGGCGTGATCGCCTTGTGCGATATGGACGTGTTGGTCAAGGATACCGAAAACCGTGACCCGTCGTTCTATCTCTTCCGAAGAGCATAAAAGGAAAAACACCGACGAGGTTCGTCGGTGTTTTTTGTATCATACTCCGTACATAATCCACAAATAGATGTAAGCGGGAACAATAGCCGCCAAGGTGAACGGAATACCGATCTTGAAGAAATCGGCGTTTTTGACGGTGTAGCCTTCTTTGCGCAGGATGCCGATACCCGCAATATTGGCGGAAGCGCCGATCGGCGTGCAGTTGCCGCCCAGCGTTGCACCCGAAAGCAGGCCGAAGTACAACACGGTGGGATCCATCTGCAAGGTAGCGGCGAGGCCCGCGATCACGGGGATCATCGTGGCGACATACGGAATGTTATCGATAAACGCGGAAATGAGCACCGATGCCCACACGATAATGGTATACAGGAAGAAGACGTTGCCGCCGCCCGCCTTGGCAAGCAGATTCGCCGCGGCATCGATAACGCCTTGTTCGGCGATACCGCCGATCATCAAAAACAGACCGAGCAGTAAACCGATGGTTTCGAAATCGATCTCTTTGAGCGGCGAAACGATGGCAGACAAGGTTCTCTTTTTCACAAAATTGTAAACCAGACCGACAACCAGTACGGCACAGCAAATGAGACCGTTCGTAACGGCGGGTTTGTTCGGGATAAACGACGCGATAATGAGCAACACAATGGTGCCGACAAGCAACACGGTGGGCACATAATCGTGCACCTCGGTGCGCTCATTGGTTTTGGGGATGGGGGCTTTCTCTTTGCGAAAAAGGAACGCCAAGATCAACGCGGAAAGCACCGCACCCAGTTCCACCGCGAAGAATATACTCGGACGGCCCTGATACCAGAAGAAATCCATAAAGCTCATATCCAGAGCCGAACCCAGCATAATGGCGGTGGTATCCCCCACCAAGGTGGCGGCACCTTGCAGGTTGGACGACACCGCAACGCCGATGATAAACGGCACGGGATTGGTTTTGAGTTTTCGGCAAATTTCCAGCGCGACAGGAGCCACCATCAACACGGTAGCGACGTTATCCACAAACGCGGAGATCACACCGGCAAACAGAGCCATCGCGACCGCCGCCCATTGCACGTTGGGGACTTTCTCCATAATCAGATCGGCGAGAAGCTCCGGCATTTTGCTTTCGATAAACAATGCAACGATGCCCATCGTTCCCGCGATCATCAGCAGAACGTTGAAATCAATATTGCCGATAATGTTGCCAAGCGACAGCATACCCGACACAATAAACACGAGTGCCGAGGCCAAAGCGATGTAGGGGCGGTATTTGCTGAAAACCAACATTAAAATATACGTGACAGCAAACAGCGCCAGTGCGGCATACATCATAGGAAATCCTCCTTATGGTTCGTGAAAATCAGTGTTATTGTAGCATACCGCTGTATGAAAAGCAATCTTTTTCGACAAAAAATCCGTCCTCAAATGAGCAGGGTTGCTAAGGACAGTTATGTTTTATAGGAACGCTGAGCATTGCGAAGGGCAAGAGAATTGAGAGAAGTTTCGGCTTCTCTCTTTTTTCTTGCCATTTTTCTGTTTTATGCGGTACATTCGACTATTAAACC
>JAZOBT010000076.1:0-6900 GCA_045596125.1 Acutalibacteraceae bacterium
AAAGAAAATTGGGTTATCTTCAAAAACGTTCACGAGCCAATCATTGACCGCGAAACCTTTGAGCGAGTACAAGAGTTGGTTGCCAAAACGAAGCGCCGCGCACCTAAACCCGCCAACGCCGAAAAGAATATGTTTTGTGATTTGGTTTATTGCGCCGATTGTGGTAGCAAACTGTGGTTCAATGTAAAGCACGACAAAACAGATATCCCATTCTTCAGTTGCGGTAACTACAAAGGCAATAGGGGTACTTGCAAATCTACTCACTATATCCGCGCCGATGCGTTGGAGCAAATCGTTATGATGGAGTTGAGGTGGTTAGCCGAGTTTCTATATGACGACGAGGATACCTTTACCGAGATGTTGGCAGAGAAAAGTAATGAAGATGCCATCCGTGAGCAAAAACATTTGGAGGCGGTAATTCAAAAGTCGCAATCTCGTATGAAAAAGGTTGAGGTTTTCTTTGAAAAACTCTATGAGAAGAACATCAGCGGTGAAGTTACGGATGAGTGGTTTATGCTTCAATCTCAAAAGTACGGTGAGGAACGAATGGAACTCAAAGCAAAAATCTCTGATGCGCAAGAACGATTATTATCCATTGATAGTATTAAGCAGAACAAGAATAATTTCATATCCGCCGTTCGTAAGTTTATGGAGATGGACAAGTTGACGGCACCTTTGCTCAAAGAACTGATTGAGCGCATTGAGGTTTGTCATATTGAGGGTGTGGGCAAGGATCGTACACAGCATTTCAAAATTCACTACAAGTTCATAGGATGTATAGCGTTGCCCGAAGTTCCAAAACCAAGACCTGTAAAACTCAACACACGACAAGGCGTAGCGGTAGAATATCTGCCGAGCGCCATATAACAAAAAAGAGTAGGCCAAAGCCTACTCAATACATAAGGAAAAACTCATTTTACGGATAAAAGAAAATCGAGTGCCCATTTCCAACCTTCAAGTTGGTTATGAACACTCGATATGGTCGAGATGACAGGATTTGAACCTGCGGCCTCTGCGTCCCGAACGCAGCGCTCTACCAAACTGAGCCACATCTCGTTATTGCACAAAGCATTGAATATTATACTCTGTAAGTTCCTTTTTGTCAAGGATTTTTTGCGGAATCTTTTTTAAACTGTGCATTGCTCTTTCGCGCAAACTGTGATACAATAATTCTGTAACTGCGTATATAGAGCGCTGATAAAATCTATGCGCAAAGGAGATATGTTCATGAAGAATCCTGCTTCCCGCTTAACGGGTAGTTTCAATCGACTGTGGATGCCGTTGATGGTATCATGCGGTTTTGTGGTGCTGGTATTTGCTTGCTTGTGGGGCTACGGTTCGTGGGACCCGATGCAGATCGATATTTCGACAGCGACCGGTGTGGCGCATAAAGTGTTGTGCTGTGGTGGCGTTTCGTTGCTGCTTGGTACGCTGATCTTTATACTCTCCCGCGAGGCGTTGCGTGACGAGCGAGACAAGCCTGTGGACCGTCCCGTGTGGTATTTTCCGCTGATGTCGGGTCTCTTGTCCTTGGCGGCGATGTGCGTGGCATATTCTTTCATCGGTATGTGGCCGTTTGGCGAAAAAACCGGTATGGCGGTGGATATGCACCATCAATATGCACCGTTGCTTTCCGGTTTGCGTGATGCCATTCTGAGCGGTGATTTGTCGCTGTACAATTTTGAAGTGGGTCTGGGTGCCAACTACCTGTCGCTGGCGGCGTACTATCTTGCCAGCCCGTTCAATCTGCTGTTGCTTCTTTTTCCCGAAAACCTTCTCGCAGAGGGCATTTTGTTCATTACCATACTGAAAAATGCGCTGTGCGGTGCTATGTTTGCCCTGTGCGTGCAACAAATTTTCGGCAAAAAAGGGTTTCTCATTCCCACGGTATCGGTGATGTACTCGCTAATGGTGTATTTGCTTGCGTATTCCTGGAATGTGATGTGGTTGGACGTGGTGATGATCCTGCCGCTGGTGGTGTACGGCTTTGAGCGTTTGATGCGCACGGGTAAATTCCTTACGTATGTTTTGTCCTTGGCGTATGCGCTGTATGCCAATTATTATTTGGCGTTTATGCTGTGCATCTTCCTTGCTTTATATTACCTTACTTATACTGTGCGTGCCCGCCGCGACAGCCAAACACTGGCACTGAGTTTCGTGCGTTTTTCGGGCTATTCCGTGTTGGCGGCAGGTCTGGTGGCGTGCTTGCTGATCCCTGTGTACTTTGCGCTTAAATTGACCTCGGCTGCCGGATCGGCATTGCCTGAGATTACCAACACGTTGGATATTTTCCAGTTGTTGGGTCGCCATCTGGCGGGAACCACGCCCACGATCCGTTCCGGTAATCTGCCGAATATGTATTGCGGTGTTTTGGCGGCGATCTGTGTACCGTTGTTTGCCTTGAACAAAGGCATTCCGCTTCGTCGTCGCTTGGCGTTTATGATGCTGTGGCTTGTGATGGCGTTCTCGTTCTTGGTGAACTGGACAGATCTGGCGTGGCACGGCTTACACGCGCCGAATGATCTGCCGTATCGTTTCTCGTTCTTGTACAGTTTTGTGTTGTTGTTGATGGCCTATCAAGCGCTGTTGCATCTCAAAGAGATACGGATGCAGCACGTGTTTACCGTGTTTGCGGGACTGGTTGCGTATTTGCTTGTAGAAGAGCGCTTCGGCGGCGATGTGTACGGGTTTGAGATCGTTTATATCAATTTGGCCCTGATCGCAGTTTACACGGTGATCTTGGCACTTGTAACACACGGAACATTGCGTCGGAACATTGCGTATGCGTTGCTGTTACTGGTGGTTACGGCAGAAATGACATTGAATGCCGGTTATGCTATACTGACGGTGGATGCCAACGAGTATTTTACGCGCCACGAGGATTACGTGGATAACGATATTACAGAAGCATTGCATGCGGCGGTGGAGAAAGCGCAGGAGTATGGCGACGAAAAGTACGGCGCCGGTACGTATCGCGTGGAGTTCTTGCCACGGCGTACGTGCGTGGATACGGCGTTGTTCCACTACCAAGGCATTACCACCTTCCCGTCCAGTAACTACTATACCACCACCAAATTGATGGGGGCATGGGGATATGCGATCAACGGAGTAAACAGCCATTTGTACCATACGTTTATGCCGTTTACCGATTCGCTTCTGGGTATTCGGTATCTCATTGCGAAAGAGGAGTATCCCTCCTTAACCAAACTGGCAACCGTTACGCGCGGGGAGCATACGTTCCATATTTACGAGAACCCCGATGCGATGAGTTTGGGGTATGTAGTGGATTCTTCGGTAAAAGACTATGAATATACCAAGTATGATCCCATTACATCCATTGAGTTTTTGTATAGTAAACTGACGGATGTCTATTTGCCGTTGTTCTATCCCAATTCGATCACTGTCGATGAAAGTACAGGTGCCTCACTCGGATATAACGGTACGGATTTCCGCGTAAATCCCGATGGCGAAGGAGCGGCGGTTATTAACGCCACCATCGATGACGCGGGCGAGATATTTGTATTCGTTGACTGTATGGCGGCAGATAATTTGACTGTGGTGCACGGAGAGACGATGAAGAATGTAACGCCGCACGAACCGTATTTGTTATATATGGGCAATATGGCGGAAGGCGAAACCCTAACCTTGCAAATCGAGTCCGAACAAAGTTGCAGCGGTAATTTTTATGTTGTGACGCTCAATGAAGAAGCGCACGATGCTGCGATGGATATTGTGGGTGCCGAACAATGGGAGATCACCCAAATGAGTAATGATCACATTGTAGGAACGGTGGATTCGAGCTTGACGGGCACGATGATGACCTCCATTCCTTACGATGCGGGTTGGACTGTATCGGTCGACGGCAAGGTTGTGGAAACGGTCGCGATCGGGGAAGGTCTCTTGGCGTTTGACGTTGCTGCGGGCAAGCACACCGTAGAAATGACGTATTATCCGACCGGATGGTGGATTGGGTTGGGTGTCAGCGGCGTGTCGATTCTCGTGCTCGCGGCATTGCTCATCGTAACAGCTGCCAAAAAAAGGCCGAAAAAGGTGAGAGTAAAAGCGGAAAATGTCCGCTCGGATTCGCAGGAGTTGACAAGCGATGCGGTAACCGTGATGCCCGTGTTACCGGAATCCTTTGAGGAATTGGCGGAGCAGTCAAAAAAGGCGATATCACCCGATAGCGATTCTCAAGCAGAATAGAAGAAAAGACCGTTGGAGCAACAGCGTTCCAACGGCCTTTTTTAATTGTCTTGGTTGGCACGGATAACGCGCAAACACAGAGCGCGCAGATCATCCATTGTGCGAATGGTGCCCGCTTCACCGCGGAAGACGGCAGCGCCGCGCAATTCGCGCATATACCACGAAGCGTGTTTGCGCGCTTGTAACAACGCACACCGTTCGCCTTTGACGGCGGCGGCGAGTGCTACCTGCTCGCACAAAATGTCCATCCGTTTCTCCAGCGGGGGAGGAGGGAGTAGTGTCCCGTCCTTGAAATACGCTTCCACTTGGGAAAAGATCCACGGAGCACCCAGCGCACCGCGGCCGATCATAATAAGGTCGCACCCCGTTTGCTGATACAGTGCCGCGGCAGTTTGCGGGGAGACCACATCGCCGTTGCCGATGACAGGTACCGACACCGCTTGCTTGACCGCGCGAATGATATCCCAATCCACGGGCGGTGCATACATTTGGTCACGAGTACGCCCATGCACGGTAATGGCGGCGGCACCGCCGCTTTCGCACGCTTTGGCAACCTCAACGGCATTGACTTCGTTAGCGGCATACCCCTTGCGGATTTTAACGGTCACGGGAACATCCACCGCGGCGGTAACCGCTTTGACAATACGGCGGCACAAATCGGGATCGCGCATCAGCGCACTGCCGCAGTGATTGCCCGCAATTTTGGGGGCGGGGCATCCCATATTGATATCGATCCAATCGGGTTTTTGTACCATAATCAACCGCGCGGCTTTCGCCATCGTATCGAGATCATCACCAAAAAGTTGGATAGCCGCGGGCCGCTCGCGATCGGATAAGACCGCCAGTTCACGGCTTTTGCTGTCACCATAGGTCAGTGCTTTGGCACTCACCATTTCCGAGACTGTAAACGCCGCCCCGTGATCACGGCAGATGCGGCGAAATGCCGCGTCTGCCACACCGGCCATAGGCGCCAGTGCGGCTGTTTGTTTGATTTCAACTGTACCGATATACATTAGATTTCCTCACCGTCATCGACATATTCCAACAGATCGGCGGGTTGGCATTGCAACTCGCGGCACAGCGCATTCAGCGTACTGAACCGCACGGCACGCGCTTTGTTGGTTTTGAGTGTGGACAGGTTCGCCAGCGTGATCCCCACACGATCGGATAACTCTGTCAAACTCATTTTGCGGCGCGCCATCATCACATCCAGATTCACTACGATCGCCATTGTTATATCCTCCGATTATTACGTCTCAAATCGTCATATCGTTTTCCTCTTTATACGCGCCCGCTTGGCGGAACAGTTCGGCAAACACGAACAGCACCAGCCCGATAAAGGCGAACACCACCATAATCAGTGCCATAAAGAACTTGATGAATCCCAACACAAAAACAAAAAGCAGATACAGCGCGGCTAAGACCAGACAAAGCGTCCCCACAGTACGCAAATGGCGTACCATATCTTTTCCGAACGGCCGCCCGATATTGACGTTGTGCATAATACCGCGGCACTGCCACAGCACAAATTCCGCAATGATCGCGCTGGTGTAAAGAATGATCAGATAATCGCGGTAAAATTCTTTACCCGGCCCCTGCGTGGTGACGGTATCGGTCAACCACGGCAGTAAGATCATGAGTACCAGATCCAATGCCATCAAAACGTATACCGAAATTTCCATAATACGGCTGAGTGTCGGCTTTTTCTTCATCTTCATGGGACACCTCTTTTTTTATTGTCCTATATTTATGTAGTGTATCACATTTGGCAAACGCGGTCAACTGCCATTTGTAAAGGCAGAGATACCGTTGGCAATTCCCAATGCAAACAACTGCGGTGCGTTTGCCATCAGCGCCGCATCACCGGGGTTGGTGATAAAACCGAGTTCGACGAGCACGGCGGGCATCCGCGTGCGGCGCAAGACGTACAGATTGGTACGCGGCGTTACCCCGCGGTTGGGCAGTCCCGTTGCATCTGACAGGTATTGCAGGATAGTGGCGCCCAATTCTCCCGCCGTGGAGTCCACGCGATATACGAGTGCTTCCGAACCCGAAGCACTGCTGATTTCCGAGGCGTTGGCGTGCAAGCTGATAAAATAATCCGCGCCCCACGTGTTGGCCTCGTTCACGCGTGCCGCCAGCGAACTCGCATTGGATGTGCCGAGTTGTGTTTCGGCGGTGGGGCGGGAGAGACGCACGTCATAGTCTTCCGCTTCCAATATGCCCGCCAATTCTTGCCCGATACGAAAAACCAGATCTTGCTCGCGGTAGCCGTTTCCCTCGGCACCCGCGTTGGGGTTTTGGGGATTGTGCCCTTGATCGATGTATATTTTAGTTGCCATACCGCACCCTCCTTTTGCTGACAGTGTATGCGATACGGCTTGTCAAAGCACCAAGTAAATCGTGTTCAGTCGTACCGTCGCGCAAAACAGGGAACCACCACAGGCGCACGGCAATCGGGCTATGCGCCTTATCTTTTGAAAAGAATACGGCAAATTGCATAAAAACTATTGACAGTATTACTAAATTATGGTAAATTTAAACTAGAAGACGACAAAGTGACAAAAAACATACGAAAGAGGGGATCACCGATGTACAAAGCGGGAGCAGGCTAGGGTTGCGTCGTTGAAAAGGAGTGGGTCTATGAGAAGAAAACAATGTAGACGTTTTGTGGCTTGTTTACTGACAGTGACAATG
>JAZOBT010000077.1:0-13464 GCA_045596125.1 Acutalibacteraceae bacterium
GGTGCGGAGTTCCGAGAGGGTGGTGACGGTGTAGTCTGCGATGGCATCGGGCGGCGGGGTGACGCCGCGCGTATTGACAAGGCAGGTGTGCAGGCCGACCGCGCGCGCACCGCGAATGTCGGCTTCGGGCGAGTCGCCCAGCATCATCACCGTATCGGGGTCGGGGTCGCCCAGCGCGTGCAAACACCGCTCGAAAAACAGGGGGGCGGGTTTATCCACGCCGAGGCCCTCCGACGTGAAAATCTGCGTAAAATACCGTGCGAGGCCGCACGATGCCAACCGCTGTTCCTGCTGACCTTGCGGCGCGTTGCTGGCGGTGCACAGGGTGTACCGTTCGGCAAGGTAGCGAAGGGTTTCTTCGGCACCGTGCTCGGGGATGGCGGTGAAATTGAGATGATGGCGAAACCGCGCCTCCACCGCCGCGCCCGACAGCGGGACACCCCACGCGTCGAGCACACGTTGCCAGCGGATGGCGTACAGTCCTTCCCGCGTGAGCGTGCCGTCCGCCACTTGGTGCCACAGGGCATTGTTGATATGATGATACACGGCAAGCCGCGCGGCATCCGCGGTGATGTCAAATTCCGCCAGCGCTTTGCGGATGACCGGCTCGGCGCAGTCGTGGAAGTTGAGGAGGGTATCGTCAATATCAAACAGTAACGTGCGGATCATACGTTCCACCAGTCCATTTCCTCGTCAGTAAAACGGCGCAGGAAATTGTTGCCCGCGATGGGCACGCCGTCTTTATCCACCACAAACTGCGCGAAGCGGTATTTGATGTTTTCCTCGTTGAGTTTGAGGAACATCCGATCGCCGCGCTCGAGTTTACTGTACATTTTACCGTGGACTTTCTCTTTCGGGACCCATTGGTAGGTGCCGAGCGGGGTCTCGGTGCGGAGTTCGCCCGTCCATTTTTTGAAATCGAAATAGCAAATGCCGATGAAATCGCGGGGATTCCACCAAAATTCCACCATACTGCGGTAGCGGAGTTTGATGCTGGTCAGCCCCGTTTCCTCGGTGAGGATGCGCTCCATTGCCTCATAGATCAGCTCGCCGTCGCGCTTTTCGCCGATGATGCCGCCCCACCAGCCCGTCAAATACGGGTGCTTGCGGCGGTTGCGGTGAAACATCAGGTACTTGCCGTCTTTCTCGAGATAGCCAATGATATAAAATCTACGAAATCCGAAATCTGCCATATTACCGTCTCCTTATGCGCCGCTGTTCTACCACGATGCCGCCGATGGTGACCGGCAGGGCTTCCACCTCGCCGCCGCTGAAACGGCGCACGGGGTAGGCGGGGTTGATGGGGCGCAATTCGATGCCCTCGTCCAGCACCGCGATGCGCTTGAGCGTGGCGTCCGACCCGCCGATGTAGGCGACCACGTCGTCGCCCGTTTCCGCGAACGATTGCGCACGCAGAATGACGACGTCGCCGTCGCGGTATTCGGGGAACATACTGTCGCCCGTGACGAGCAGACCGAAGTAGTCATACCCCGTGGCGGCGAGGCGGCTGTCGATCTCCACCTCGTCCACGATATCGGTGACAGCCTCCAGCGGGACACCCGCGGGCACGCGCCCCAGCACGGGGATGCGGTTTGCCGCGAAAGGCACCTCGCTGTCACCTCCGTCGCGCAGGGAGGGGGGCGGAGCATCTACCGCCAGCGGGACCACGTTACTGCCTTCCGGCAACACGGGTTCGCCGAGCAGAACGGCGCGCGGCACGTGAAAATATTCCGCGAATAACGCGAGTTCCGCATCGGTCGGGGTGGCTTCGCCGCGGCGGAGCAGCAGCATCCGCCCGTGCGGCAACGGCAGTTCGCGCTCCACCCGTTCGGGGGTGCGACCCCACGCAGCACACAACCGCTCCACGGCGGCGGGAAACCCGCCTGCGGGCGCGCTTTCCCCGTCCAGCAGTGCGCTTTTGGTGATACCGAAATGCGCCGCCAGCTTGCTGATCGCGCTCATACGCGGCTCTTTGAGCCCCAATTCCCACGTGGATACCGCCTTGTCGGATACACCCGCGATCTCGCCCAGTTCACGCTGGGTCAGCCCGTGCTGTTCCCGCAGACGCTTGATGTTATCGGCAATGGACACGGTGTGCCACCCCTCTCTTCTTATTCTTCTTTTATTGTACACTATCGGTAGACATTTCGCAAGATATTTTTTGCGAATTTTGCTGTTTCTCTTGACATTCTACCAAAAGAAGAGTATAATAGAGGTAACCTGAAGGGCACGCACGGCGTGCATCTCGGGGAGTTTTTTGCGCTTAATATCTACCAAAAGTAGAGAAAGGAGAAAGGAATGCCCAATCGGATACTGAAAGAATCCATTTGTACGAGTCCGAATATTGAGCGGTTGAGTTGGTTTGAGGAGGTGTGTTTCTACCGTTTGTTGGTGCATTGTGACGATTACGGGCGGCTGGATGCGCGGCCGGCGCTGCTCAAAGCGCGGTTGTTCCCGCTGCGGGAGGATCTCGACAGTGTGGCGCTGGCGCAGGCGATGGAGTCGCTGGAGGCGGTGGGGCTGATCGAGCGGTACACGGTGCAGGGACAGCCGTATCTGCAGTTGCCCACGTGGGCGAAGCACCAGCGTATCCGCAATCAGCGCAGTCGGTTCCCGGCGCCGCCATCCGGTTGAAAACTTGGTGGAAAACTGTGGAAAAATGTGAATAAGTCAATTGACAGCAACGCGCTGACAATTGACAGCAATTGACGGGGAGTTGTCTGCTTGAATCCAATCCAATCCAATCCGAATCTGAATCTGAATCCAATCCGAATCCGGTCGCCCAAAAAGCGGCGATTGTGGAAAGTTTTCAACATTTGGTGGAAAGTGCGAGGTGACGCGGTTATTTGCGAGGTGTGCGGGTATGTGTGGTGTCCTACGGCGTGCCCGAATTATGAGCCGGAGCGCGATCCGGCGGCGGTGGGACGGTGTGAGGTGTGCGGCGCGGTGATATTCGGGCTGGGCACACAGGTGTGCGAGACATGTGAAAATACAGGAGGTACCCATGGCGATCAGTAAGCAAGCAGAGGAAGTAAAGCAGGAGATGATGACGGCGGTGACGCTGCGGCGCGAACTCGAGATGCTCGAGCGCGAGTGGCACGATCTGCTTACCGTGTTGGAGGAATGTGTGGGCGAAACGGCGGCGAGCACCTTTGCGGTGGCGCAATCGGTGAACAACGAGCGGATGATGTTGCGCAGGGCGCTCGCGGAACAGCAGTTGCGCAACTGGGCGCGCATCCGCTCGGCGGCGCTGACACCCTTGCAAAACCGTCTTTTGGGGATGCGATTTGTGCAGGGGTGTACGTGGGGTGACATTACGGCGCGGATGCAAAAGGCGAAGCAATACCTGCTCCGTGAACACAACAAAGCCTTGGAAATACTGGCGAAAACGCCAAGTGAAAAAACAAAAAAATAAGTTGCCGAAGTGTCTTGAAGGTGACTACCGCGGGTGTGGTAAGATACGCTCAGCTTGGAGGTGGGTGTGTGAACCAACTGGGAAAACTGAAAGACATTGAGGCGTGTATCGCGGCGTGTCGTGTGCAATGTGAAGCACTCGGCGCGCCGTTTCACGTGGACGCGTTGGCGGCGGCGCTGGGTATTTCCTACGAGACGCTGATGCGGTATGCGAGCGGCGAGGGAACCTCCGCCAACACGGCGGCGCTGCTCCGTGCGGCGGTGCAGGAGTGTACCGCGTCGGTGGTGGCGTGTGCGTTGCACGCCGACCCCAAAGCCCACGGGCTGTGGATGTTTTATCTGCGCAATCGGGCGGGATTTGCCGATAAAGGCGACGCCCCCAAAGCCGAGGCGACGGGGTGCGTGGTGTTCGTGGGGGAGGAGCGGATTTGAGTACCGTTGACCTCGCCGCCATCGTGGGCGGCGGATACCACGAGTTCTGGAACAGCCGCAACCGCTATCGCGTGCTCAAAGGGGGCAAGGCATCCAAGAAATCCACCACCACGGCGCTGAATTACATCGTGCGGATGATGCAACATCCGCTCGCCAATCTCCTCGTCATTCGCGCCGTGATGGACACCCATCGTACCAGCACCTTTGCGCAGTTGCGGTGGGCGATCGAGCGGCTGGGGGTGTCGCATTTGTGGCGCGCCACCACCAGTCCGCTGGAAATGACCTATCTGCCGACGGGGCAAAAGATCCTGTTCCGCGGCTTTGACAACGTATACAAGATCGCGTCCACCACCGTCAACCACGGGCATTTGTGCTGGGTGTGGGTGGAGGAGGCGTGTGAGATCGCCGGAGAAGAGGAGTTCGACACGTTCGACCTCTCGGTGCCGCGTGGGGTGATCCCGTCGCCGCTGTTCAAGCAGACGACGCTGACCTTTAACCCGTGGAGCGACACCCACTGGCTGAAAAAACGGTTCTTCGACCGTCCGCCCGATAACGCGGATGTGTTTACCGCCGACTACCGCTGTAACGAGTTTCTGGACAATGCCGACCGCGCGGTGTTTGAGCGGATGAAGCGGGACAACCCGCGCCGCTATGCCGTGGCGGGGCTGGGGGAGTGGGGCGTTACGGAGGGGCTGATCTACGAAAACTGGGAGATCGCCGACTTCGACCCCGCTAACCTGCCCGAGGAATGGCGGTGGAAGCGGGTGTACGGACTCGACTACGGGTACGCCAACGACCCGACCGCGTTTATCGCGGCGGCGGTGGACCCCATCGGCAGGCGGGTGTGGGTGTTTGACGAGTTTTTGCAGCACGGACTGCTCAACCGTGACATCGCCGACCGTTTGCATCGGATGGGGTATGCGGGGGAGCGGATCCGTGCCGACAGCGCCGAGCCCAAATCCAACGAAGAACTGCGGCGCGAGGGCGTGCACCGCATCGTGTCTGCCGACAAGGGCGCGGGGTCGCTGCTTTACGGCATTGCGCGGTTGCAGGAGTACCGCATTACGGTGCACCCGCGGTGCCGTCACACGGCGGCGGAACTCTCCGCCTATGCGTGGGCCCGCGACGCGAGCGGGCCGCTGAATCGCCCGCGCGGCGGCGACGATCATTTGATGGACGCGTTGCGCTATGCGATGGAGGACATTACGTATTTTCGCCCGACACCGCCCGCCCCGCCCCCGCGGCGGCGGTATGACGGCATCCGTGCCGAGGATATGCACGGGGTATGGGAATAGGAGGAAGAACAATGAGTTTTGCACTGGGGTTTATTTTGGGGTTTTTGCTGGCGTACATCGCGCCGCTCTTACCCCGCAAGAAAGAGGCGAAGCCGCTCAGCGAAGAGGACGAGCGGCGACAGCAGAAAGCGGTGCGCGAGTACCGTAATTTTATGACCTACGACGGGTTTGACCGTCAGGAGTAAGGAAAGGAGAATACGACCATGGATGAGATCCAAACAGCGGCGGCGGACACCCTACCGGAGGTGTCAACCGAGCCGACCGCAACCGATGCCGCCCCCGAGGCGAGCGACACGCTTTCGGTGAAGTTTAACAAGCAGGTCCACACCCTCTCGCGGGAAGACGCGACACGGTATGCCCAAAAGGGTATGAAGTACGACACGGTGGAACCGCTTTTGACGACGCTGAAAGAGGTGGCGACCCGCGAGGGCAAGACACTGGCGCAGTGGGTGGACACGCTCGGCGATCGACAAGCGCCCACCCCCGAAGAGGCACTCACACAGCGATTGGCGGCAGAGTATACCGCTCTGCGGGCGTTTGTGCCGGATGTCGGTGACTTTGGCACACTGCCGCCCGAGGCGGTGCGTCAGGCGGTGGAAGAGGGGATCCCTCTGCTGGACGCGTATTTGCGGCACGAGCATCGGGAGCGGTGCCGTATTGAAACCGAGCGGGCGGCCCAAGCGGCCGCCGCCGCGGCCGCAACCGGCACGCAAAGCGCGGGCGGTGGGGCGGAAGTCTCTTCCGTCGAAGCCGCCATGCTGCGCGGCGTGTGGGGCGGCTAACAGAAAGGAGAAATGAACTAAAATGGCTAATTCTATCACGTATGCATCCAAATTGACCGAGCAACTCGATAAGTTGTTCGTTCAAAGTGCGGTGACGGGCTTTTTGACCGACAACGCACTGCGCGCCAAGTTTGTGGGCGCGCACACCGTCCTGGTACCCGATATGGAGTTGTCGGGTCTGGGCAATTATGACCGCGAAAACGGCTTTGCCGACGGCTCGGTCACCGTTTCCAACACCTCGTTCACCTTGTCGCAGGATCGCGGCCGTTCCTTTATGCTGGACGCTCAGGACGAGGACGAAGCCGGCGCCGCCAACTTGGCGGGTCAGGTGCTCGGTGAGTTCGTGCGCACCAAGGTGGTGCCCGAAGTCGACGCGTACTGCCTGTCCAAGCTCGCCGACGTTGCCGTCGAGCAAAATCACACCGTCGCGCTCAAGAGCGGCGAGACGATCGATAAGAACGTCTACGCCCTGCTCCGCCGTATGATCAGCCAAGTGCGCGACACGGTGGGTTACGACGAAGCGTTGGTCGCGTTTGTGGATCCCACGGTGTACGAGGCGCTGATGGCGACCCCCGAGATCGCGCGTTCCATCCACGCCGACGAGTTCAAGAAAGGCGAGATCTACACCCGCGTGCAGCACATTGACAACGTGGCGATCCTGCCGGTGCCCGCGTCGCGTATGAAGACGGCGTACAGCTTCAAAAACGGTACCACCGACGGCGAGACCGACGGCGGTTTCGAGCCTGCCGGCAACGCCAAGAACATCGGTGCTCTGGTGATGCCCAAAAACGGCGCTTCGCTCATTCGCAAGACCGAGAAATTGCGCACGTTTACCCCCGATCAGAACCAGAAAGCCGACGCGTACAAGTTCGATTATCGCTTGTACTACGATCTGCTGGTCAAGAAACGCCAGAAGCCTGTCATTTTTGCGTACACCTACGGCGCGTAAGCCGTCCTATCACCCCCTCCCCCCGAAACGGAGGGAGGGGGATTTGTTATCGCAATAAGGAGGAACGTGAATGAATCAATGGTATGACCCGCAACAGGTGTTCGCCGAGTACGAGCAGGGCGTTTCGTACAAGGCGGGGCTGGGTACGCGGGGTCTGTATGAACAAAACCGCGTCAACGAGCGGTTTATGGTGGGTGACCAATGGCACGGCGCGCAGTGCGGCAACGACCGCCCGCTGGTGCGCCACAACGTCATCAAGCGCATCGGCGATTACAAGATGGCGGTGGTGGGTGCTGCGCCGCTGACGGTGGCGTATTCCGCCGAGGGTGTGCCCGACACGCTGGCACTGCGCGAGAGCGTGCGTCAGTTGCGCGAGGACCGCGCCCGCGGCATCACCGACGAACGTCCGATGAGTGCCGACGAAGAGCGCGCGCTGGTGTTGTCCGCGATGTCGGATTATTTCCGCACCACCGCCGAGCGCGTGGGCTTTGACGCCCTGCGCGAGCAGGCGTTGCGCGACGCGTATGTCAGCGGTACGGGTATTTTGTACACCTACTGGGACGAGACGGTGCAGACGGGGCTCTACGCCGACACCGCCCGCCGTCAACCCGTGCGCGGCGATATCGCGTGCGAGGTCCTCGACATCGAGAACGTGTATTTCGGTGACCCGTCGTGCGACGACATTCAAAAGCAACCGTACATCATCTTGGCGCAACGCGCGCGGGTGGAGGATATTCGCCGTATGATGAAGGCGAACCGCCGTCCCGCCGCCGATATCGAGCAAGTCAGCGCCGACAACGAGCACGGCTATCAATCGGGCGATTACGGCGCGGTGGAACAAAAAGACAGCCGGCGGGCGCTGTTGCTCACCAAACTGTACCGCGTGCACGGCGACGACGGCGACAGTCACATCCGTGCGGTGCAGGTGTGCCGCGGGGTGATCGTGCGGCGCGATTGGGATATCGGGATCCGTCGGTATCCGCTCGCCAAATTTACGTGGGAACGCCGCAAAAACTGCATTTACGGCGAAAGCGAGATCACGTATCTCATTCCCAACCAGATCGCCATCAACCGTATGCTGACGGCATCGGTGTGGGCGGTGATGATGATGGGTATGCCGATGCTGGTGGTCAACGGCGATATCGTGGCGCAACCCATCACCAACGAACCGGGGCAGATCATTAAAGTGTTCGGCGGCGCGAGCGACGTGCAAAACGCGATGCGCTACATTCAGCCGCCCGCGTTTGCGCCCGCGTTTGACAACAATATCGCGTCGCTCATTGCGAATACGCTCACCCAAAGCGGCGCGAACGACAGCGCGCTCGGCGATGTGCGCCCCGATAACACGTCGGCGATCATCGCGGTGCGCGAGGCGGCGCTGATGCCGATGCAGACGGTGCAAAACCGCTACTACGCATTTGTGGAGGAGATCGCCCGCATCTGGGCGGAGTTTTGGGTGACGCAGTACGGCGATCGCAGTTTGAAAGTCACCGACACCGACGGCGTCTGGTATCTGCCGTTTTCGGGCAAGCGTTACCGCGATCTGCTCATCAGCGCTCGCGTGGACGTGGGCACCTCCACCTTGTGGGGTGAGAGCGAATCCATTCGCACACTGGATAACCTGTTCAACCGTCAGGTCATTGACGCGGTGCAGTACCTCAAGCGGCTGCCGCGCGGGACGGTGCCGGATGTCAGCGGTCTCATCCGCGAAATGGAGCAGACCAACACAGCCCTCACCGAGCAAGACGTGCTCGGCGGCTTAGACGAGCACAGTCGCGCGGTGTACGACGCGCTCCCTGCCGAACAGCAGGCGGCCTTACTGCGTGAAGTGCTGGAAGGAGGTGCCGTATGACGGGTAATGACATTGTACGGCAAGCCTTAGGGTTACTCGGATACGCCGACCGCTGTGACGGCGGCGTGCCGGGGGGCGAGCGATTGCACAAGCGGGCGCTCGCGTATGTCAATCACATTGCGGCGGATGTGTGGTACATCGGCTCAAACGAGCCGTTTGTGCCGCTGACCGACCTCGGTGCGCCGCTGCCGTTCCCGCCGCGTGTCATCCACACGGTGTTGCCGCTCGGGGTGGCGATGCTGTTCGCGCAGGCGGAGGGCGACGGCGATAATCAGACGTTGTACGCGTCTCTCTACGACCAGCGCCGTTCGAGCGCGGCATCCGCGAGTGCGCGGGTGACCGATGCGTTACCGGAGGTGGGCGAATGAGGCATCCGACCTTGGGATACACGGGGCGACGCCGCTTGAGTATCGCGCAGTTTGGCGGGGTGGACGTGTCCTCGCCGCCCGACCGCGTGGCGGATGACCGTTTGAGTGATGTGCTCAATTTCCGCGAGCGGGACGGGCGCTTGTGTACGCGCCCCGCGTTGCAGTACCACGATCACATCCCGGTGGGCAGTGTCCAACGCACTGTGCCGCTGGGAAATGCCACCGCCATCGACGGCTCCGGGTGGCCCTTGTTGTTGCAGGGGGACGGCACGCTGGTGACAGGAACACAAAAGCTCAGAGCGAGCGCGTTTACCGTGCCGTCCTGCCGCGATGCCGACGGCATTGCTACCGTGTACGACAACGGTACCGTGTATGCGCTGGGCGAGGACGGCACGTGCGAAACGCAGGAGCCGTACATTCCTACCGTACTGACGGCGGGGCGTCCCACCACCGCGTTTGTGCGCGAGCAGAGCGGCGCACGGCTGGATTCGTACAATCTGCTGACGGGGAAGAGCCGCTGTCGGTACACCTCGGACGGGGCGGGGCTGTACTACTGGTTGCCCGACGACCTGACCCCCGATCTGACGCAGGAGTTTATTGTGAAACACACGATGATCTCGGGTGCGGAGATCACGCACAAGATCGAGCACACCGCGACGGGGTGGAAAGAGGTTTTCGACCTGCCGGAGGATATGTATCTCGACCAATTGGCGCTGAATTATGATCCCACCGCGCGGTGTTTTTGGTTTACGCACGCCGATGTGGGCGGTTTGGCACCCGCGGGCAACGCGGGGATCGCGAACAACGTAGAACTCCTTGTCACCCGCGTGCAGGATAACGTGCAGGACGAGGTGTACGGGATGGGGTTCGGGATGTGGTTCGGCGGTGCGTCCGACGGGCTTGCGGGCGGCACGCGCCTGTTCCTCGGCGGGCATCGCACTAAGAAAAACCTCATCCGTTGGAGTGCTTTAAATGACCCGTTATATTTCCCCGAAAACAACTACGCCTACGTGGGCGATGCGTCGAGCGCGGTCACCGCGTTCGGCAAGCAGAGCGATATGCTGGTGATCTTCAAGGAACGCGAGGTGTACGCCACGCAATACCGTGCGGGCAGTACCGTCACGGCGGAGCAGCTGCTCGCGGGGGCGGTGACCGATACCCAAGCCACGGCGGCGTTGTTCCCGATCCAGCAGATCCACCCCGAAGTGGGGTGCGATTGCCCGCACACGGTACGCTTGTGCGGCGACCGTTTGGTGTGGCTGTGTTCCGACGGGCGGGTGTATGGCCTGTTCAGCGATAGCTCGTATTCCCGCCGCGTGCGGGCGGTGTCGCGCCCCGTGGAGGCGGAACTGGCGCAGTTTGATGACGAGGCGCTGAGTACTGCCTCCGCCGTGTGCCGCGACGGACAGTATTTACTGCAGATCGGTGGGACGGTGTACGCCCTCACCGCCGATACCCTCACCGCGCAGAGCCCGTCGTGGTATATCTGGGATATCACCGTTCCGGATATCCGAAAATACTGCTTGACGGCGGTATGCTCGGCGGTGTTTGTGTTGATGACACGGTTCGACGGCACGGTTTATGTGTTGGGGTTGGACGACGATGCCCCGCGTGACCGTATTCCGCACGACGGCCGGGTGATCGAGCGCGACATTCCGTGTCATCTGTGTACCAAGTGGTACGAGCTGGGTGCGCCGGAGCAGTACAAGCAGATCACGGACGTGCGCTTGTGGGTGACGGGCGACGAGGGCACGCAGGTGCAGGTGTCGTTGCACGACGGCCGTGTACACGGTACGCCGCTCGCGCAACTGACGTTGACGGATGACGCGCATCCGCGCCGCATCGGGGGGCTATCCCGCGTGCGGCAAAGCGGGATCGCGTTGCACAGCACGGGACGGATGACGCTGGACCGTGTGGAAATAACTTATCGCAGGATGGGGGAGATACGCGAATGACGGAATATGAAAAGCTTGCCTTACAGGAAGCTGACAAGTACAAAAAAGAGGTCGAAAAGGAGTTGCAAAAGGCGGTGGAGCAATCCAACGCCGCGTATGCCGACGAGCTCGAAGAGGTGCGCACCGAAGCGGATGACGCGATACGCCGTGAAGAGGAAACGGTGCTGGATACGCTGGATGCCGCCGCGGTGGAGGAGGAGATCACGCGTCAGCAGGTGCGCGAGGCGATGGCGAACTGGGGGCTCACCGCTTCGGGAACGGAGCAGGCGCACTTGCAATCGGCGCACGCCGTCGCGACACGGCAGGGCGAGAGCGCGGCGCGTCGGCGCGATAATGCGGTCAAGGCGCTCACCGAGGCGCTCAGCCGCACCGAACAGGAGATCGAGACCGCCCGCGCCAACACCGAGAGCCGGATGATACGCGCGGCGGAAGACGATGTCTGGGAGCAGGAGAACAAACTGCTTGCGGCGGCGTGGAAAGCGGAAGATGCGGAAGAGGCCAAGGCGCAGAAAGAAGCCGAAAAGGCGAAAAAAGAAGCCGAGAAGGCAGAGAAAGAAGCCGAAAAGGCGGCCGAAAAGCAGAAACGCAAGGCAGAGCAAGCGGCACAGAAGAAACTGGATGTCAAAGAACAGAACCGTCGCAGTGCGTTGCTGCAGTTGTTGCAGGCGGATCGGATCATACCGGAGATCTATGGCGTTGCCTTGGAGAGCGGCTGGTCGGTGCAAGAGACGCTGAAAAAGCAGCTTATATGGTCGGAGGAGAACTCGAACTTGTCCGAGGCGGCACTCATCTACGAGGATGAAGGCTTTGACGCTTTGATGAAGCACCTCAGGAGCAAGTATGCGCTCAAAGATGTCTATGGCTATTGCGAACAGTTGGGAATTGAGCGTGACGACGTAACCGCGTGGTACGAGAAAGGAGGACAATGATGGCATTACCAATCTATGAACACCGAGTAACCGTGACGGAGGATACCGTCTCCCCGCGGGGACCGCTTGCGTGCGGTACCGACGGGGACGAGCGTGCGGCGCGGTTGCATTTTTGTTTTGCGGCGGCGTTTACCGATGCCACCGAATACAGCTACCGTTTGGAGATCGTGACGGGAAGCGGCGTCTACGATATCACCGAGCGCCTCACGATCGCGGATAACGAGATCGTTTACGACATTCCCGCCGCGTGGACGGCGGCAGGCTTGGCGGCGGTGCGACTCATCCAGTTTGCCGAGCAGGACGGTATCGAGACGGCGCGCCGCCATTTCCCGCCCGTGGCATTGCAATTTGCCTATCGCGACGAGGGGAGCGGAGCGGTCACGGCCGCACTGCGGTGGCAGGAATACCTCACCCGCGCCGAAGCGATGCTGGACGAATTCAGCACCGCGGGTGACACGGCGCAGCAAGCCGCACGCGCCGCCGAAGCGTGTGTCGAGGAGTGCCGCGACCTGCTCGCGCAAATGGAGACGGCGGGCGGCGCGATCATTGACGACAGCCGCATCGGTGACGCCGCGTGGAGCAGCAAAACGATCGTCGACACGTTTGGCGAACCGTTCACCGAAACGGGGGTCAGCATTACTTGCACCCCGCTGGCGGGCTACCCGCTGGAGGTGGTCTCGCACCTGCCGCAAGGCGACACGGACGACAATACGGTGCCTATCGAAGAGGTCACCGTGACGGACAACGAGGTGACGGTGACTATCGCCGACCCATTGCAGCAGGGTGTCACGTATACCCTGTCCGTCAACACGGAACAGGCCCCTACGGCACTGCGTGTACACGGGATGGCGAGTGGGGAGGAATGGCAAGTCACCAACGCGTCGTCTATCACCTTCACCCCCTCAGCAAACGAGTACGCGTTTGCTGTGCTTACGTATGACACGATGCCGAGCGATGCGGCGGAGCACGCGCGTCTGGAATGCGATACCGACCTTGCGGCGTCAACAGAAAAAACGGTGGGCAGCGACAGCGTGGTAGTAGAATTCCTTCACCTGTACGACGGAGAGACGTATACCGTGCGCGTGGACGACGATACACCGCCGTCTGCCATTGTCGCACACGGCACCTCCACGGATCACGTGGTGGGCAACTACGGCAAGAATACGCTGACGTTCACGGTAACAGACGAGGACGTGTACACGATAACGGCGACATTTGATACCTTGCCCGAGGACGCGGAATCACGGGTGCACGTGGAATGTGACACCAACCTGCTTACCGAAGCGGCAGTGACGTCACTCGGTAACCGTGTGACGATCACCACCGGCACCTTGCAAGCGGGGGTACCGTATTCGGTGGTGATGACCACCGATGCCACGCCGCGTGCCATCGTCGCTAACGGCGACGGCAATCTGCCGGTTGCCAGTGTTAAGAAACACACGCTGTCGTTTACGCCGTCGGCAGAAAGTCGGAGGCCAAGCGGTCTTA
>JAZOBT010000078.1:0-18404 GCA_045596125.1 Acutalibacteraceae bacterium
CAACTCCTTGGCTCACAGAACGACATGGCTACGATCCGACTTCGCCCAATTCGGTGACATCGGGATGTGTGGCACGCAGAGCTTTTTGGCACGCGGCGCACCGGCCGCAGGGATGTTCTCCCTCGGAGCGGCACAGCAAAGCGGCGGCAAGCAGGCGCGCCATCGTGCGGCGGCCGCTGCCCGAAGGGCCTTCCAGCAACAAGGCGTGCGGAAAACTGCCGGAATCCAGACGCGCGGCAAGTTGCGCTTTTGCGGCGGCATTGCCCACAAAAGAAGAACCATCCGATAACGTCCAGTTCATAGCGTTCCCTCCGTTCCAAAATACTCCGATTCTAATTATACTGTATTTTGCAGACATACGCAAGAATTTTCTTGACATTCCTGTAGGAAAGACGTACCATTATTGCGAATGAGCCGCAATAGCGTCAAAGGAGGGATACCGATGAAAGGGCATTACGGAAAAATCGCGTGGCTTTTGGCGATCATCACGGTGGTATCGCTCGGGTTGACGGCGTTTTGCGGTGTGTGGCGCGATGAGCAAGAGGACACGTTATCGGTGGTGGCGAGCACCTATCCGATGTACACGGCGGTGTTGCAGGTGGCAGACGGCACTGACGGCGTGCGCGTGGAGTGTTTGACTCCGCCCACGGCGGGGTGTGCCCACCACCATCAGTTGTCGCCCGCAGAGCGGGCGATGTTGGAAAAGGCGGATGTGTTGATCTTAAACGGCGCGGGGGCGGAAGAATTTCTTTCGTCGGTATTGCCGCAGTTGACAGCGGCGGTGGTGGATACGTCGGCGGCTTTTGCGGGGCACGATCACGAGGAAGAACACGGTGACCACACGCACGCGATGAATGAGCATTGTTGGATGAATCCTGACTATTACGCACAGCAAGTCGCGGCGATCGAAGCGGCGCTCAGTGTTGCCGATCCTGCCAATGCGGCGGTGTATCGGCGCAATGCGGAAAAATATACCGAAAAAATTAAGCAAGCAAAAGCGGATTTGATTGCCGCGGCAGAGCGGTTGCCGATGCGGCAGGCGGTGCTGTTTCACACCTCGTTGCCGTATTTGGCACAGACGATGGGCCTTACCGTGTTGGGGGAATTGTCCATCGGCGAGGACAGCGGGTTTTCCGCCGCTGAAGTGGCGCACGTTGCGGATCGTGTGAAGGAACAAGCGGTGCTGTTTTTGTATGATGAACAATACCCCGTGCAACTGGAGCAGTTGACGCACTATACCGACCGAAGCGCTACGATTCTTCTTAACAGCGCGGTGATGCCGAAACGCGGCGTGACGGATAAAGACGCGTGGTTATATGCGATGCAGTATAACGCACAGCAGTTAAGCGAGGTGGCAACATGAGCGAATGTCGATTGCATTGTCTGCGGATTCAAGATATTGGGGTGACGGTGGGCAAGAAAACCTTGCTCCATCACGTGAACCTGCACGCGCATTGCGGAGAAATGACGGCGCTCATCGGGCGCAACGGTGCGGGAAAAAGCACGCTTCTCAAAGCCATTCTCGGGGAAATTCGGCACACGGGCAGTGTGGAGTTTTCGGGGCACGATGGTGTACCCGTCAAAGGGCAACGTCCGCGCGTGGGATACGTTCCGCAGACGGTGGCGCTGGACAGCGGTTCGCCCGCGACGGTGTACGATATGTTACTCTCATTGACAGGAAATTACCCTGTGTTTTTGCCGCACCGTCGTCACACCGTGGAACGGTTGACGGCACATTTGTCGCGTTTTCACGCGGCGCAGTTGCTCGATCAGCCGGTGGGCCGCTTGTCGGGCGGCGAATTGCAACGTGTATTATTGGCGGCGGCCACGATGCCGTTGCCTGATTTGCTCATTTTGGACGAGCCTGTATCGGGCGTGGACCGCAACGGACTGGAAGAGTTTTACCGCGTGGTGGAAGAACTCAAACAAAAAGAAGATATGGTGATACTATTGGTATCCCACGATCTGGCCTATGTGCGGGAGCACGCCGATCGCGTGGTACTATTGGATCAAACCGTGCAGGCGAGCGGGTCGCCCGAAGAGGTGTTTGCCTCCGCGGCGTTTGCCGCGGTGTTCGGCAGCGAGGAGGGATACCGTGTTTGAGGCGATAGGAGAACTGTTCTCGTATGATTTTTTGCGGCGCGCATTGCTGGGGATCGTGCTGATGATGCCGCTGTTTTCCTTGCTCGGTACCTTGGTTGTGAATAACGGAATGGCATTTTTCTCGGACGCGTTGGGACATTCCGCACTCACGGGTGCGGCGGTGGGCACGCTGTTCGGCATTGTCGCGCCCGAACCGCCGATGCTGGTGTTCGCCGCGCTGTTTGCGTTGTTGATGAACGCGATTCGTCACTCGCGGCTGTCGTCCACTGACACGGTGATCGGTGTGTTTTCGTCGTGCGGTGTGGCGCTGGGATTGTTATTATTGTCGCGCAACAGCGGATTTGCGGGATACCAAAGTTTGCTCATCGGTGATATTCTTTCCATTACCGACACGCAGCTATGGATCATGGGAGGCACGTTGGTGGCGGTAGCCGTGGTGTGGCTGCTGTGCTTCAACGGGTTTTACGCCGTCTCGCTTAATCCGTCGCTTGCGCATAGCAAAGGATTGCGTGTGGTGTGGTTGGATAATTTATTCGTGGTCGTATTGGCGTTGTCGGTGATGCTCGCGATTCGTTGGGTAGGCATCCTTTTGATCAATGCGATGCTGGTACTGCCCGCCGCGGCGGCGCGTAATGTGGCGCGCGGTATGCGCAGTTATTTGTCATTAACGCTGATTTTTTCTGTGTTTTCGGGAATATTGGGTTTGGTGCTGTCGTGGTTAAACGCCGTGGCGGCGGGACCGACAATCGTGTTGGTGAGCGCGGCCGTGTTTTTCGGCACGTTTGTGATGGCGCGCCGCGAAAAGGCGTGAGTATAAAGCAAAGGGGTGCGAGGTATGGAACGGTATGATGTAACGGGTATGAGTTGCGCGGCGTGCAGTGCGCGCGTGGAAAAAGCCGTGTCATCGGTTGCGGGTGTGACGGCGTGTTCGGTCAATTTGTTGACAAACTCAATGAGCGTCGAAGGCACTGCCTCCTCGGAGATCGTCATAGCCGCGGTGCAAAATGCCGGTTACGGCGCCTCGCTTAAAGGAGAAAATACGGTGCGGCCGCGCGAAAGGATGGCAGATCGCGATACGTCTGTACTATGGAAGAGACTGCTTGCCTCACTCGTCTTTTTGGCAGTGTTGATGTACATTTCTATGGGACATATGATGTGGGGGTGGCCGTTGCCGTCTTTCCTCGCGGGCAATCCCTTGGCATTGGGTTTGTCGCAACTGCTGTTATCGGCAATCGTGATGGTGATCAACCAGCGGTTTTTCGTGAGTGGCTTCCGCGGGTTGATACACGGTGCGCCCAATATGGATACCTTGGTATCGTTGGGGTCGGCCGCGGCGTTCGGATACAGTGTGGCGATGGTGTTTGCGGCGGCCGATGCTTTATTGCACGGGGATGCCGCGACGGCGATGCACCACGTTCACGGGTTGTATTTTGAATCAGCCGCCATGATTTTAGCGCTCATCACGGTTGGCAAATTGTTGGAGTCGCGCTCCAAGGGCAAAACCACCAACGCATTGCGCGAACTGATGCGTTTAGCGCCCAAAACCGCCACGGTGTTGCGTGACGGCGAAGAGGTGACGGTAGGTATCGCCGATGTGCGACGCGGGGATATTTTTGTGGTGCGACCGGGCGAAACGATCCCCGTGGACGGTGTGGTGCTGAAAGGGCACAGCGCTGTTAATGAGTCGGCGCTTACGGGCGAAAGTCTCCCTGTCGATAAGGGCGAGGGGGATGCGGTTTCTGCCGCCACTCTCAACCAGTCGGGTTTTTTAACGTGTGAAGCGACACGCGTGGGCGAAGATACCACGCTGGCGCAGATCATTCGTATGGTGAGCGATGCCTCCGCGACCAAAGCGCCCATTGCCAAGATTGCGGACACGGTATCCGGTGTGTTTGTGCCGGTGGTGATGGCGATTGCGGTGGTGACGACCGTGGTGTGGTTGCTGACAGGCGCAGACTTTGGCTATGCACTGGCGCGGGGTATTTCGGTGTTGGTGATCAGTTGTCCGTGTGCGCTGGGCTTGGCAACACCCGTTGCGATTATGGTAGGCAACGGCGTGGGTGCGAAGCACGGCATTTTGTTTAAAACGGCGGTGTCGCTCGAACAAACGGGCAAGGTGCGCGTGGCGGTGCTGGATAAGACGGGCACCATCACGGCGGGGATGCCCACCGTGACAGCTATTTTGCCGACCGGCGGTGCGGATGAAGAAACGGTATTGCATTTCGCGGGATCGCTGGAACAAAAGAGCGAACATCCGCTGGCGCGGGCAATATTGGACGAGGTGAACAAACGGCAGATCGCGCTTGATGAGGTGCTCGATTTTGAAGTGTTGCCCGGGAACGGGTTAAAGGCGCGTGCGGAAAACGGCGACGCTCTTTATGGCGGAAACGTGGCGTTTATCCGTCGTTTTGTAACGATCGAAGGGGCAGTTGAAGCGCAAATCGTCCAACTGGCGCAGAGTGGCAACACGCCGTTATTGTTTGCGCGCGGTACGGAATTGATGGGCATCATTGCCGTTGCTGACACAATAAAAGAGGACAGCGTGGATGCCATCCGCGCGTTGAAGCAACTGGGGTTACACACCGTTATGCTCACAGGGGATAACGAACGCACCGCACGCGCGGTTGCCGCACAGGCGGGTGTGGATGACGTCATTGCTGATGTGTTGCCCGACGGTAAGGAAGCCGCTGTTTGTGAACTGCAAAAGCAAGGGCGCGTGCTGATGGTGGGCGACGGTATTAACGATGCGCCTGCCCTGACGCGTGCCGATATCGGCATGGCGATCGGTGCGGGAACCGATGTGGCGATCGAGGCGGCGGATGTGGTGTTGGTTAACAGCCGATTATCGGACGCAGTGGCGGCAGTGCGTCTCAGCCGCGCGACGTTACGCAATATCAAACAAAATCTGTTTTGGGCATTTGTGTACAATTCGTTAGGCATCCCGCTGGCGGCGGGTGTGTTCATCCCGCTTTTGGGGTGGGAATTGAATCCCATGTTCGGTGCTTTGGCGATGAGCTTATCCAGCTTTTGTGTCGTTACCAATGCATTGCGGTTGAATCTGGTGAAATTGCGAAAGGACAAAAAACAACCGCAGCGTAAGAAAACGCTGATCATTGAAGGCATGATGTGTGAACATTGCGAGGCGCGTGTGAAACAAGTGCTGGAGAGTGTCACCGGCGTGGCAGCGGCCGAGGTCAGCCATCGCAACGGCATGGCGGTTGTTACCCTGACCGAAGCGGTAGAGGATGATTTTCTGAGAGCGGTGATCGAAGCCGAGGATTATACCGTCAAAACCATTCGGTGAAAAGAGCCGATAGACAGATCTGTCTATCGTCTCTTTTGGCTTATTCAGATTCGGGTGTTTTTTTGAGAATGTGCACCAATTCCACGCGGCGTTCATCCATTTTCAGCACCGTGAACACGGTGTTGTCGTATTCCACTTGTGCGGATTCTTCCGCGGAGGGGATGTGTCCCAATTGGTGAATGAGGAATCCTGCCAACGTTTCGTAATCGTCATCGGGGAAGGTAATGCCCAGCAATTCGCCCACTTCGTCGATCGCCATACCGCCGTCGATCTCAAAGGTGTTATCGCTGTACTGCTTGACCTCTTCTTCCTCGTGGTCGTATTCGTCTTGTATGTTCCCGACAATGGATTCCAGCAGATCTTCCATCGAAACGATACCTGCCAGCCCGCCGTACTCATCCACCACCATCGCAAGATGCAAATGCTTTTCGGTCATTTCCGCCAACAGGTCGGGGCACGTTTTGGTGCCGGGAATAAAATGTGCGTCGCGCATCAGCGAGCGCAAAGTTAAATCTTGCGGCAAGGAGCGCCCCACATAGGGGAGCAGGTCTTTGACATATAAAAGACCGATAACGTGGTCGATGTTTTCTTTATACACGGGCAAACGCGAAAAGCCCTGTTCCACGGCGATGCGCAGCGCATCTTCCACCGTGTCGTCATCCGCATCTAACGCTGCTACTTCGGTGCGGGGTGTCATAATATCTTCGGCGGTCCGATCGGCAAGTTCAAAGATATTATTGATCATATCTTTTTGCGTTTCTTCGATAACACCCGTTTCTTCGCCGGCATCGACGAGTTCGAGGATCTCTTCTTCGGTCACTTCTTTACGGCGGTCCGACAAACGTTTCGAGAGCGTTTTCCAAAACGAGGTTGCGGTGTTTGCCTGACTGCCGGAAGCAGAGTCAGTCATAGTTTGAAAGTCCCCTTTCGAATTTTATTACTCTTATCATAGCGGATTTTTTCGTTGGTGTCAAATGAACGTGCACGTGCCGGCAAAAAAGAAAGCGAAGAGAACGGGAAAACGTGTCGAAAAATACAATTATTGCTTGGTTTTTCAAAAAAAACGACGAAAAACGCTTCGTTTGAAAAAATTTTTCAAAATCAATGGTTTTTTCTTTACACAGTGCGGGGTTTGTGGTATTATTATATGCGGTGTGTTATGCACCGCTGTCATTGTTTTTATTATCCTAAAAGGAGGACATATTTCTATGGCAAGAAAGTTTAAAACCATGGACGGTAACAACGCGGCAGCGCATGTATCTTATGCGTTTACCGAAGTGGCGGGTATCTATCCCATCACGCCGTCCAGCCCGATGGCGGACTATGTAGACCAATGGGCCGCCGCTGGACAAAAGAACATTTTCGGAACCACGGTTAAAGTTTCGGAAATGCAATCCGAGGCCGGTGCCGCAGGTACGGTGCACGGTTCTCTTGCAGCCGGCGCGCTGACCACGACCTACACGGCGTCTCAGGGCTTGCTGCTGATGATCCCCAATATGTACAAGATCGCCGGTGAATTGTTGCCGTCGGTGTTCCACGTGTCTGCCCGTTGTGTGGCTTCGCACGCGCTGAACATTTTCGGTGACCACTCCGACGTGTACGCCTGCCGCCAGACCGGTTTTGCCATGCTGGCGGAAACCAACACCCAAGAGGTTATGGACCTGGGTGCGGTTGCACACTTGGCTACCATTAAGAGCCGTGTGCCGTTTATCAACTTCTTCGACGGTTTCCGTACCTCTCACGAGATCCAGAAGATCCAAGTTTGGGATTATGAGGATCTGGCTGAGATGTGCGATATGGATGCGGTTGCCGCGTTCCGTAAGCGTGCGCTCAACCCCGAGCATCCCGTGATGCGCGGTTCTCACGAGAACGGCGACATCTTCTTCCAGCATCGTGAGGCTTGCAACAAGTACTACGAAGCGGTTCCCGCAATCGTGGAAGAGTACATGGGCAAAGTCAACGCGAAGCTCGGCACCGATTATCAGTTGTTCAACTACTACGGTGCTCCCGACGCCGATCGCGTGATCGTGGCGATGGGTTCTCTCTGTGACGTCGCCGAAGAAGTGATCGACTACTTGACCGCTGCCGGCGAAAAAGTGGGTCTTATCAAGGTTCGCTTGTATCGTCCGTTCTCCGCGAAGCACCTGCTTGCGGCGATCCCCGAGACGGTGAAGTCCATTGCCGTTCTGGATCGTACCAAGGAGCCCGGTTCCTTGGGCGAGCCGCTGTATCTGGATGTTGTTACCGCGTTGGCTTCTCAGGGCCGCACCGGTATCCGCGTGATCGGCGGTCGTTACGGCTTGGGTTCCAAGGACACCCCGCCCTCCAGCGTGTTCGCTGTATACAAGGAGTTGGCGAAGGCGGATCCGAAACCCCAGTTCACCATCGGTATTACCGACGACGTGACCAACCTGTCTTTGGCAGAGGAAGAGGCTCCCAACACGGCGGCTGCCGGCACCATCGAGTGCAAGTTCTGGGGTCTGGGCGGCGACGGTACTGTCGGCGCGAACAAGAACTCCATCAAGATCATCGGTGACCACACCGACAAGTACGTGCAGGCATACTTCCAGTATGACTCCAAGAAGACCGGTGGTATCACCATTTCCCACTTGCGCTTCGGCGACAAGCCCATCAAGAGCCCCTACTATATCAACAAGGCCGACTTCGTGGCTTGCCACAACCCGTCCTATGTTCTCAAGGGCTACAAGATGGTCAACGATGTTAAGCCCGGCGGTGTCTTTATGATCAACTGCCAGTGGTCGGCTGAGGAGTTGGAGAAGCACCTCCCCGCTGAGACCAAGCGCTACATCGCGAAGAACAACATTCAGTTGTACACCATCAACGCGATCGACCTGGCTATGCAGATCGGTATGGGTAAGCGTACCAACACCATCCTGCAATCGGCGTTCTTCACGCTGGCTAAGGTTATGCCGCAAGAGGAAGCCATCCAATATATGAAGGATGCGGCTACCAAGTCCTACTCCAAGAAGGGTATGGATATCGTTGAGATGAACCACAAGGCGATCGATGCCGGCGCTACCGCGTTCGTGAAGATCGATGTGCCTGCCGCTTGGGCGGATGCTGCCGACGATGCTCCGGAAACTGCGGAGAACGGCCCCGCTAAGTTGGTCAAGATGGTTGACAACATCATGAAACCCGTGGGCAAGATGAACGGTGATTCGTTGCCGGTTTCCGTGTTTATGGATCATGCCGACGGTACGTTCGAGCAGGGTGCTGCTGCTTACGAGAAGCGCGGCGTTGCTGTTATGGTTCCCTCTTGGGAGGAGACCACTTGTGCCAAATGTAACAAGTGCGCATTCGTGTGCCCGCACGCAACCATCCGTCCGTTCGCTCTGAACGCCGATGAAGTTGCCGCTGCACCCGAAGCGATGAAGAAACATCCGAAGCCGATCGTCAAGACTGAGTACACCTACACGCTGGCCATTTCGCCCATGGATTGTATGGGTTGCGGCGTCTGCGTGGGCGTCTGCCCGACCAACTCCCTGAAGATGGTCTCTCGCGAGTCTCAAGAAGATCAGCAGAAGGTATTCGATTACTGTGTGGCTGAAGTTGCCGATAAGGCCGAAGTTCAGAGCAACACCGTGATCGGCAGCCAGTACAAGCAACCGTTGCTCGAGTTCTCCGGTTCTTGTGCAGGTTGTGCGGAGACCGCGTATGCTCGCCTGATCACCCAGTTGTTCGGCGATCGTATGTACATCTCCAACGCCACCGGTTGTTCTTCCATCTGGGGTGGCCCTGCCGCTACCTCTCCCTACACCGTCAACAAGGAAGGCCGCGGTCCTGCGTGGGCAAACTCCTTGTTCGAGGATAACGCGGAGCACGGCTTCGGTATGTATCTCGGCCAGAAAGCCATCCGCGCTCGTTTGATCGAGCAGGTCAAGGCGATCACGGAGGCTGATAAGGCTTCTGCTGAGCTGAAGGCCGCGGCTGAGGCGTATCTCGCTACCGTGGACAACGGCGAAGAGAATGCCAAGGCGACCAAGGCGTTGGTTGCTGAGCTTGAGAAAGTTGCCGACAAGTGCGACAACTGCAAGAGCATCTATGAGAACCGTGAGTACTTGTCCAAGAAGTCCGTTTGGATCTTCGGCGGCGACGGTTGGGCATACGACATCGGCTTCGGCGGCGTGGACCACGTTCTCGCTTCCGGCGAAGATGTCAACATCATGGTCTTCGATACCGAGGTGTACTCCAACACCGGTGGTCAGGCTTCCAAGGCTTCGCAGATCGGTCAGGTAGCACAGTTTGCGGCTGCCGGTAAAGCGATCGCGAAGAAGAGCTTGGCGGAGATCGCGATGTCCTACGGTTATGTTTACGTGGCACAGATCGCGATGGGTGCGGATATGAACCAGACCATCAAAGCGATCGCGGAAGCCGAAGCTTATCCGGGTCCGTCCTTGATCATCGGCTATGCGCCCTGCGAGATGCACAGCATCAAGGGTGGTATGGTGAACTGCCAGGCCGAGATGAAGAAGGCCGTGGATTGCGGCTACTGGAATATGTTCCGCTTCAACCCTGCTGCTGACAAGAAGTTTGTCATCGACAGCAAGGCTCCCACGACCAGCTATCGCGACTTTATTATGAACGAAGCGCGTTACGCATCGCTGACTCGCTCCTTCCCCGAGCGCGCCGACGCCCTGTTCACGCAGGCGGAGGAGACCGCGATGAAGCGTTATGATCACTTGGTGAAGTTGCAGGCTCTCTACAACGAATAAGAGCGACTCGGGCTAGATCCCACACTCTTTAAGTAAGAAACCGGACTCCGTTGTTATAACGGAGTCCGGTTTTTTGCTTATAAGGGCAATGCAAAGGACATTCTAACTAAGCAGATCTTTGAGCAAAAGTAAAACCCCGAAACCATCTTTGGTTTCGGGGTTTTTGAATACTCTTTGAAATAAGAACTTATCTCTTGGAGAACTGGGGTGCACGGCGAGCGCCTTTCAAACCGTACTTCTTGCGTTCCTTCATTCTGGGGTCACGCGTCAAGAAGCCGGCCTTCTTCAGCGCCGGACGCAGAGCCTCGCTGTCGTACTGCAACAGAGCACGAGCAACACCGTGACGGATCGCACCGGCTTGACCGGTAACACCGCCGCCGGCAACGCGGCACTCGATGTCGAACTTCTCCGTCAGAGCGGTGAGCACCAGAGGCTGACGGACGATAACCTTCAGAGTCTCCAGACCAAAATAGTCGTTGATATCGCGGCCGTTGATGGTCACTTTGCCGGTGCCGTTATACAAACGCACACGGGCAACGGACTTCTTGCGGCGGCCGGTTCCGTAAAAATACGGTCTCTTATTGTAATCCATGTGAACAGCCTCCTTCATTAAAACTCATACGCTTCGGGCTTCTGGGCAGCGTGTTCGTGCTGCGCGCCGGCATACACACGCAAACGCGTGCGAGCCTGACGGCCCAAAGTGTTGTTGGGGATCATACCGTTCACAGCCAGCTCCATCGCCTTTTCAGGACGCTGTTGCATCAGCGTGGAATACTTGGTCGCTTTCAAGTTGCCGATCCAGCCGGTGTGACGATACCAAACCTTCTGCTCTGCCTTCTTACCGGTCAGAACAGCCTCAGCGCAGTTGATGATGATGACGTGGTCACCGCAATCGACGTGAGGAGTGAAGGTGGGCTTATGCTTACCGCGAAGAAGCTCGGCAGCCTTAGCCGCCACACGACCCAGCGGCTTTCCGGCAGCGTCGATCACGTACCATTTACGCTCGACCTCACCGGCTTTTGCCATATAGGTAGACATGGTGAAAACCTCCTGTACTTTCTCTTTTTACACAGCTTGCCTATAATAACACACCCAAATGCGGCTGTCAATACCCATTTTTCGTTTTATTTAATTTATATCCCTCATTCTCTCGTTTTCTCGCGTTTTCTCTTTAAATATCTCTGTTTCTCATTTTCTATTTTACTTTTTGCATAGTGTGCAAATCGCGTATTTTGTCGAAAAAGGCTCTTTTAATTCGGTGCAATCTTTGGTATAATAGTCGCAGGAAGGAGTGGATGATATGGCGGGTGGAGTTCACGAAGGACACCGCGAGCGCTTAAAGGCGCGCTTTTTGAAAAGTGGACTGGACTCATTCAATTCACACCAAGTACTGGAACTGTTGTTGTTTTACGCGATTCCGCGCAAGGATACCAATCCGTTGGCTCACGAGTTATTGGATACGTTCGGCGGGCTTCCCGAAGTGCTGGATGCCTCGGTGGAAGAGCTGTGCCGTGTGAAAGGGATCTCGGAACATTCCGCGACGCTGATCGTGTTGTGCGGGCAACTGCTCAAACGCTATCACTCGGAAAAGCGTAAGGAGCGTACCAAGTTTACCAGCATCGACAGTGTAGGGGAGTATTTGTTCCCGCTGTTCTTAAACGAGCGTTGTGAGAAAGCGGTGGTGCTCTGCCTCAATAACCGTTGGGAACTGCTTGGTTGCACGGTGCTGAGCACCGGAACGCTGACAGGCACCGAGGCGCGTGCCCGCGAGATCATTGAGATTGCGATGAAACAACAGGCGACCAATGTGATCTTGGCGCACAATCATCCTGCAGGGTTTGCAATGCCGTCGGGGCAGGACATATCGACAACGCGGTATTTGCGAAAAGCGCTCAAGTTGATGGATCTGACCTTGTTGGATCATTTGATCTTTTCGCCCGACGATTTCACTTCATTTCGTCAAAGTCCGCGTTATTCGGCGATCTTCTCCGAAAAGATCGATCTTCAAAACTTATAAGAAAAGACGGCAGGAAAATTTCCTGCCGTCTTTGGTTTTATGAAATTAAACTTCTGCGGTTTCTTTTTTTGTTGCTTGTTTTTCTTGCTCATAGGAGAGCATCGCTTCCACGGCTTTGCCCTTGATGTTGCGATCCACGTAGTTGTTGGTGATCTTCATAACCAACGGGAACAACGCCACTACGCCGATCAAGTTGGGGAGCATCATGAGTCCGTTAAAGGTGTCGGAGATATCCCACGCCAGCGACGAAGTCATGATCGAACCGAGCAAAATTGTAATCAGGTGAATGATCTTAAAGACGATAGAGCTCTTGGTGCTGAACAGATATTCCCACGCTTTCACGCCGTATTGCGACCAGCCGATGATGGTGGTAAAAGCGAACAAGAACATCGCAATGGCGACAAACTTTTCGCCGATGCCGCCCCACGGGAAGACGAGGTTGAACGCGCCTGCGACCAGCGTAGCGTCGTTGTAGCCGCTCAGAAGAGCGCCCGTTTCCAAATTGTAAACGCCCGAGGTAAGAACGACCAACGCCGTCATCGTGCACACGACCATTGTGTCGGCAAACACTTCAAAGATACCCCACATACCCTGTTTTACGGGTTCTACCACTTTGGCGTTGGAGTGAACCATAACCGACGAACCCAAACCGGCTTCGTTGGAGAAGACGCCACGCTTAAAACCTTGAGTTACTACTTTGCTGATGATAGTACCGATACCGCCGCCGACGACGGCCAGGGGGGAGAAGGCGTTAACAAAGATGGCTTTGAATGCGGGGAGAATATTTGCATAGTTGATACCCACAACCAGCAAGCTACCCACCATAAACAACACGACCATAAACGGCACGATCTTTTCCGCCGCGGCGGCAATGCGCTTGAGACCACCGACGACGATCAACGCTACCAGGATCATTACGACAGCGCCGATGGAGAAATCATACAGCGAAATACCTTCCATAAGCGACACGGAAGACAACGCAGGGATATCGAATGCGTGAGCAATGTTGGCAACGATCTTGTTGACCTGACCCATACTGCCGATACCGAACGAAGCGAACAGAGCGAAAACGCAGAAAAGAACAGCCAAAACAGAGGCAACCGTCTTCATGCCCGTTTTCTTGCCGAGACCGTCTTTCAAATAATACATCGGGCCGCCGGACCATTCGCCGTCAGCGTTCTTGCGGCGATAGTAAATGCCCAATACGTTTTCGGAGTAGTGGGTCATCATACCCAAGAACGCGGCGATCCACATCCAGAACACCGCACCGGCACCACCGATGCAAATAGCCGCGGCGACACCGGCGATGTTACCCGTACCGATGGTTGCTGCCAAAGCGGTACACAACGCTTGGAAAACGGAAATGGTTCCCTTTTCCTTGGTGTGAGAAATAACTTCTTTCTTGAACAGACTGCCCAGCGTGTTTTTAAACCAATGACCTAAACGCGTAATTTGGAATGCTTTGGTGCAGCAGGTCATTAACAGGCCGGTCGCGATAAGTAGCCAAAGACCGACTTTGACCCACACAACACCGTTGACGGCATCGTTGACTTCTGTCAACGTTTTGAGAAATTGTTCCATACTGTTTCCTCCTCAATGATAAAACAAACGAACCGCCCTATACAGAGCGGTTCGCAAAAATACAAAGTACACCGATCCCGGAGATCAGTGGTGTTGCCTTTGTCCTTTTGCCTGAGAGATTCCCGCTGCTGCGCGTTGCCCCTTCGGCCCTCATCTCGTACGTATGAGCGTCTCCAAAGTCCTATCTGTTTACAGTCTTTATCCGTTTGGACACCTGAGAGTTTTTCTCCTTCGGTTGCGAGTATCGCATCTCCTGCAAACATCACATAGGCATAATTCACTTGTTATCACTCATTATATACCCGTTTTTAAAAAAATCAAGCCTTTTCTTGCAAAAAAATTTGGATTGCAGTACAATGACTCGTGAGGTGTTATGTATGAAAGAAACCAGATCCCATTCGACTATGGAACTGTTACGCCGCTTTTTGCCGTATCTTCGTGAGTTTAGCGGTATTGTAGCAATCGACTTGTTTTGCGCGGCGCTGACGACCGTGTGCGAATTGGTATTGCCGCTGATGGTGCGGTTTATTACGGATAAAGCGATGAACGATGCTGCGGCGCTGACGGTGCAGACGGTGTTGACCATTGGCGTTTTGTATCTGGTTTTGCGCCTCATTGATACGGTGGCCAACTATTATATGACCTCCATCGGGCATATAATGGGTACGCGCATTGAAACGCGTATGCGCAGCGACCTGTTCGGGCATTTGCAGAAATTACCGTTCTCCTACTACGATGAGACCAAGGTCGGTACGTTGATGTCGCGTATCACCAACGATTTGTTTGATGTTACGGAATTCGCGCACCATTGCCCCGAAGAGTTTTTCATTGCGGGTATCAAGATCACCGCGGCGTTTATTATTTTGTGTACGGTAAACGTATGGTTGACATTAATCGTATTCGCTATGATTCCGTTGATGTTGGTCGTATGTATTCCGTTTCGCCGCCGTATGAAAGACGGGTTCCGCGAATCGCGCGTGGCGGTGGGCGAGATCAATTCGCAGGTGGAAGACAGCTTGCTGGGTATCCGCGTGGTGAAATCCTTTGCCAACGAATCTGTGGAACGGGAGAAATTTGAGCAGGGAAACCGTCGCTTTTTGGAAATTAAAAAGAAGATCTATTACGCGATGGGCGGGTTTAACAGCAGCACGCGGTTCTTTGACGGTTTGATGTATATCACGGTCGTCGTGGCGGGTGCACTGTTTATGATCGGCGGGCACATCACCGCCGCGGATTTTGTGGCATACTTGCTGTATGTCTCCACATTGCTGACGTCGGTGCGGCGTATTATTGAATTTTCGGAGCAGTTTTATCGTGGGATGACCGGTATCGAACGGTTTTCAGAAATTATGGATACCCCCGTTACCATTACCGATCGCGCCGATGCGCGCGAACTGCAGAACGTGCGCGGCGATGTGCATTTGCACGATGTGACGTTTCGTTACAACGAAGCGGGCGAGGATGTGTTGCACCATTTGGATCTGGAGATCGCGGCGGGTAAGACCATCGCGCTGGTGGGACCTTCGGGTGGCGGTAAGACCACCTTGTGCGGACTCATCCCGCGGTTTTACGATATTACCGACGGCAGTATCACGATCGACGGGGTGGATGTGCGAGAACTTTCACTGAGTTCGTTGCGCCGTGCCATCGGTGTGGTACAACAGGATGTGTATCTGTTTTCGGGCAGTGTGTACGAGAATATTGCGTACGGCAAACCCGGTGCCACGCGTGAAGAAGTGGAAGAAGCCGCGCGTTTGGCGGGAGCGGAAGAATTTATTAAGCTATTGCCCGACGGGTACGACACCTACGTGGGCGAACGTGGTGTGAAACTTTCGGGCGGGCAAAAGCAGCGCATTTCGATTGCTCGCGTGTTTCTGAAAGATCCGCCGATCCTGATTTTGGACGAAGCCACCAGCGCGCTGGATAACGAATCCGAACTTATTGTTCAGCAGTCGCTGGAGCGCTTGGCAAAAGGACGTACCACCTTTATTGTGGCGCACCGTTTGACCACCATTCGCAATGCGGATGTCATCACTGTCATCACCCGCGAGGGCATTGCGGAAATGGGCACGCATGAGGAACTGATGGCGAAAGACGGCGTGTACGCCTCGTTGTATCGCTTGTACGTATAAGACAGTTAACAGCGCCCTTTGCGGGGCGCTGTTTTTGCACCGTATGAGATTGTCCGCATACACTGGGAAAGAGCGAAGGCTCAATCGGCAGGCGGAAGGAGGGTTGGTTATGTGTCGGAGATCCTCGTGTTCGGTGTGCGGAACGATCGGCTTGATCGTTGGTTTGCTGGTAGGTATCGGTGTGGGTGTCTTATTTTTCTATGAGTTGCTCCCGGGTCTGGCGGCGGTGTTGCCCATTGTGTTAACATTGGGTGCCGTGGCGATGGCGTTGTTACTCATTGGTTTAGTGGCCGCACGGCCGAGCAGTGTGGCCGCGGCTTGTTTGGCGGATAACGGCAATCGGCTATTGGCGGGTGCGTTGGGAACGGTTGTCAGCGTGTTGGCGGCATTGCTCTTTAGCACCGGAACTCTGTTTATACTGCAATTGGTGTTGACGGCCGTTGCGGCATTCTTCACGGCATATCTCGCGGTGCAGATCGTGTGCTTTGTGACGTGTGTGACCCGTTGCTTGTGCGGCGTGGATGATAGAGATTAATTGCATGCAAAAGCCCCTCCCGACAATCGGCGGGAGGGGCGCTCAGTTATATTTCTCGTATGCACAGGCAAGGTGTTTCGCCGCGCAGAGCCGCCACGATCGCGGCGGGCGTGTTTTCCGACAGTTCCAGATAGGTAACAGCATCCTGCATATCGTCTAACCGATGCGCGTCGGAATTGAGCAACAGCGGTTTGCCCGCAAGCTCGCGGTACTGTGCTTGCAACGCGGGAATGTCGCCGCTTTTGGTGATCTCCGCCGCGCGGAAACCGACGGGCGGGATATCGCCCAACGCCGCGGTGACGCTGTAGGAGGGACGATCGATGTGCGCGGGAAACGCCACGCCACCGAACGAGGTGACAAGCTCTACCACCGTATCCACACTGATGGAGGACGCCACGGTGAGTAGGGTGTCGATCGTACCGATGCGTTCATCCTCAGCGTTGCAAATGATCTGTTCCCCGAAGATATCGGGGCGATTGCGAATCGGCGGGAGCGTGGAAGCGACGTGTTTGTCAAACGCGAGCGCTTGTTCAACCGTGGGGAAGAGACATACGACGTGTGCTTCTTCCACGGTGCACAGTTCCATACCCGGCAAAAAAGCGATCCCCAATTCTGCCGCAACGGTTGCCGCCGCGGGACAGTTAGCGCACGAATTGTGGTCGGTCAGGGCGATGGCATCCAAGCCCAAGATAGCCGCCATCTGAACAATATCGTGCGGGGTCATTTCCTCATCGCCGCAAGGAGACAGACAGGAGTGAATATGAAAATCATAATATATCTTCACATATTCCGCCTCCTTTACAGATCAAACGATCGATTAGCCTTCGCGCAATTTACAAACATCCACCCAAATGCCTTTGGAATAGGTCTCAAGTTGTTCGCACGTACATTCGATTGCCGAGTTGCCGCTGCCCGCGGCAGGGAATACGGTAGTAAACCGTTTCAACGATTCATCCAAAAATACGCGCACGTTTTCCGGCAACGCAAACGGACATACACCGCCCACGGCGTGCCCCGTTAATTCGGCAACGCGCTCAAACGACAACATCGACGCTTTGAAACCGAACGTCTTCTTGAACTTGGCGTTGTCAATTTTCGTATCGCCTGCCGCAACGACCACCAAGCAACCCTCGCCGTCAGCGAAAGACAGCGTTTTGGCGATACGTGCACCGTCAATATTCAGCGCTTGCGCCGCGAGTTCCACGGTGGCACTGGATACAGGAAATTCGAGAATGTCCGCTTCGCGGCCGAAAGTGGCAAGAAACGGGCGAACGGCTTCAATAGACATCGTTAACAGACCTTTCTTTTTTACAATAATTTTGAAAATTCCACGGATAAGGTATAAATGTCTTTTGTGCTGCGCAACACGGCAACGCCTTCCGTGTCGGCGCGGGTGCGTGCGGCATCGTCGAGAGCGGCATTGTCGCACAAAATAAGACACGGCAAGTCAGCCAACACGCATACGGCAATCGCATTGACGTTACCCATCACGCTGAACCACGCACTCCCTGCAGGGGCGCGACCCATCACCCAACTGAGCAAGTCGCCGCAGTAGCCGCCGGTCACTTCGCGGTCACTATCGCCTTTGCACAACACTTCCAAAGAAAGTGCGGAAATGATATCACGTACGGTCATACACTATCGGCTCCTTTTTCTTCTTCGGCTTGCTGCAGACGTTCGCGCATACGGAAGATGCAGTTATCTTCATCCGCTAACCCGAGTGCTACGTCTTCTGCCATCGCGCGGCACGTGGGCGCGCCGCACGACCCGCAATCGAGTTTGGGAAGATGCTCAAAAATGCTTTCGGCTTGTTGCATCAAGCGCATCGCGTCGGATACATTTTCCGCCAGCCGCAAGGCGGGGTTTTCTTGCAAGGGTTCCGACCAACACAAGGAGTTTAGATCACTGGTCTCGGCGGAGCGGTTACACGAAACGGGCAAGTATTTCCGCAAATGCTTCACACGTGCACGCGCAACGTAGCCGTTTTCGGTGGTGAATA
>JAZOBT010000079.1:0-3478 GCA_045596125.1 Acutalibacteraceae bacterium
ATAAAATCGGGGGTTTCTTGGGCAATATCTTTTTCATTGCCCTTTGATGGCGGAGAAGGAGGGACTCGAACCCTCGCGCCGGTTACCCGACCTACGCCCTTAGCAGGGGCGCCTCGTCACCAACTTGAGTACTTCTCCGTATACAAACCGAATGCGGTGAGCAAACGGCCTGTTTATTCTGTTTCACCGTGGAAAGTGTGGCGGAGAGGAAGGGATTCGAACCCTTGGCTCTTTCGAGTCACTGGTTTTCAAGACCAGCTCCTTAAACCGCTCGGACACCTCTCCGTATCGCGACGGTATAGATTTTATCATCTTTAGGCGGCGTTGTCAACACCTAAACGCAATTTTAAATATTTTTCCTTGCGATTACAAGCCCAATACGGCTAACAAGTCGGTCGGTTTTTCGAGCACCACTTCCGCGCCCGCGTCGCTGAGCTCTTTGGCACCGCGAAATCCCCAGCTTGCGCCGCAACACGGCAAGGCGGCATTGTGCGCGGTAACGACATCCACATCCGAGTCGCCCACGAACACGGTATGCTCCTCTACGGAACCGCAATCGTTGAGCGCGATCTTCACCACGCACGGGTCGGGTTTGTTGGGGCGCTCCGCCACGCTGCCGTATACGCAATACATATCGTACCCGCTGAAGAACTTTTCCGCCAAGCGGCGCGCCTGTGCCTCGGGCTTGTTAGTCACAATACCCATACGAATCCCTTTGGCTTTCAGGGCGTCCAAGGTTTCGATAATACCGTCATACGGTACGGTCTTGACATCCAAATGTGCGTCGTACAACTCCAAAAAGCGGCCGGTAGCCGCGTCCAACTCTTGCTCGGTCAATGTGCCGCCAAAAGCGCGTTCCACCAATTTGCGAATACCGTTGCCGACAAAATGGTGATACGTCTCCCGATCGTACACAGGAGTGCCGTCTTCGCGACCGCGCCCCCACTCGGACAATACTTTTTCACACGTCCAACTAAGATCATCGATCGTGTCGATCAACGTACCGTCCAAATCAAACAAAACTGTATCAATGCCAACCATACGTAACTCCTATCGTTTCTTTCGCTTTGCAAACCAATCCACCGCATACCATACCAGACACGCAACGGCAATCAAACCAACCACTGCTGTGCAAATGGCCCATCGCGGATCAGCTAACTTGAGTTTCATCCACAAGCGGTCCATCATCGCACCTGTTTCGGGCGGTAAGGTTAAAAACACTTCGGTTCTCGCGAGCAGTTCATCCGAAGGATAAAAATTCTCATTTTCACCGATCTCGGGATCCAGTTGCGCCTGCGCTTCGGTATGCGGTGTGGAATAACCGATGTATTCCGCGTTTTTGAGCGCAATATCCGTACGGCAAAGGAAGTTGATGTACATCTCGGCTTCCTTGATGTGCGGCGAATTTTTGGGCACGCACAAAGCATCCACAAAACGGTTGGTTCCGCTTTCCGGGACAAAGAAATCGATGGCGGTGTTGCCCTCTTCTTCATCCATCATCACCAAGCCGTCACCCGAATAATACGGTGCGATCCATCCTTCTTCATTGATCATCTTATCGAAGACTTGATCCATCACGTATTGGTGTAACAACGGTTTTTGCTCGACAAGCGCTTCGTATGCGATTTCCCACTCGTCAGGGTTGGTGGTATTCATCGAATACCCGCATTTATTCAGCGCAATACCAAACGCATCACGCTGGTTATCAAACATAAAAATGCGGCCACGGTATTTTTCATCCCAAAGCAGATCCCAACCTTGTTCCAGATCTTCCTCGTCCACGTATTTGGTGTTATAGAAGATGCCCACCGTTCCCCACGTATACGGAACGGAATACGCGTTTTCGGGATCGTAGTCGGGGTTGCGCAACGACTCACCGATGTATTTGAAATTTGGGATATTATCAAAGTTCAGTTTGGCAAGGCGATCCTCTTGGATGAGTTTACCCACCATATAATCCGACGGAACGATAATATCGTATGTGGCGGCACCGCTGGACAGTACGGCATACATACTCTCGTTATCGGTGAAATTCTTGTAATTGACACGAATACCGGTTTCTTCCGTGAACATATCGTTCACTTCGGGATCGATGTATTCACCCCAGTTGTACACATTAAGCGTAACATTTGAAGAGTCGTCGGCAGAAGCGGGGATCGCCATAAGCGTAAAAAGGAAGATCGCCACTAAAAGATAAGCAAGTTTTTTCACAGCAGTCCCCTCCCCTCACGATGCGCGACGCTTATCTTTCGGCGCCGAACGAATCTGCAATACATTGACAAGGATGAGCAAGATCAACACCGCACCGAACATCAACGTAGACAGAGCATTGATTTCGGGGGTGACGCGGCGCTTGACCATCGCATAGATGGTGACCGACAAGTTTTGTGCCGACGCGCCCGACGTAAACAAACTGATAACAAAATCGTCCAACGACATCGTAAACGCCATCAAGGCGCCCGTGATAATACCCGGCATAATCTGCGGAAGAACTGCGCGCATAAACGCCGCCATCGGATGACACCCCAGATCCACCGCCGCCTCATACAAGTGCGGATCCAACTGGCGCAATTTGGGCATCACCTGCAACACCACATACGGAATACAGAATGTGATGTGCGACAAAAGCAACGGAATGTAGCCCGGTTGCAGGATTCCTGTCGTTTGATAAATGAACACAAACAACAGCATAAGCGCAATACCGGTGACAATTTCGGGGTTGACCATCGGCAAATTGTTGACAGCCAGTAAGACACGGCGCAACTTGCCGTTGACACTGCGAATGCCAATGGCGGCAACCGTGCCGATGATCGTCGAAAAAATCGTAGCGATTACCGCGATGGACAAGGTAACGCCGAGCGCGGACAGAATCTCTTCGTTTTGGAACAACGCTTCGTACCAGCGCAGAGAGAATCCGTTCCACACCACACGGCTCTTGGAATCGTTAAAAGAGAAGATAATCAAAACCACGATCGGTGCATACAAAAACGCAAAAATCAGGCCATTATAAATACGAGAGAGAGTTTTCATACGGCATCCTCCTCTCCCTGCTTATCCGCCATGCCGGTGATTGCCATACACACCAGAATGAGTAGCATCAGTACCAAGGACAGCGTCGCACCGACGTGGTAATCCGCGCCTTGACCGATGAACATCGTTTCGATGGTATCACCGATCATCAGCGTCTTACTACCGCCGAGGAGCTTCGTGATAACAAATGTACTCACCGCAGGTACAAATACCATCGTGATACCGCTGAGCATACCGGGGACAGACAGCGGCAGGATGATACGACCGAACACTTGGAACACATTGGAGCCAAGATCTTGCGCCGCCTCGATCACGCTATTGTCGATCTTCACCATAACGGAATACAACGGCAACACCATAAACGGCAGGAAATTGTACACCATACCAAGCAGTACGGCAAACTCCGTGTATAAAATTTCAGTCTCTCCCAGACCAAAGAAAGTCGGAG
>JAZOBT010000080.1:0-11883 GCA_045596125.1 Acutalibacteraceae bacterium
ATTCTTGATTATGACGCTGCAACTCCACAAATTTCTGACCACGCTCCGCTTCGCGGATACCTTGACGGATCACGTGTTTCGCCGTTTGAGCCGCGATACGACCGAATTGGCGCGTCTCCAACTTGATCTCTACCGTATCACCCACTTTGGCGGTGGGTTGATACTTGACGGCTTCTTCGGGTAGCATCTCCTCGTCGGGATCTTCCACCTCGTCCACCACGCGTTTGAACAAGGAAACCGCAAATTCGCCGGTAGCGGGGTCGGTCTTCACCAAGATGTTTTCCTTACCGCCGAAGTCTTTTTTCACTGCCAGCACGATTGCCGCTTGGATCTTTTCCAACAGATAGGCACCGTCGATGCCCTTTTCCTTTTCCAACAACCGCAATGCCTCAAAAAATTCCGTATTGCCACTCATGTCGTGTCATTCCTCCATTATGTTATCATCATCCCAGAGATCGACGGCGCGAACCGAGGCGATCTCTTTACGGGAAAAGTTTCTTACTTCGTCTCTTTCTAACGTTAACGAAAGTGTTTCTTCGTGGATTGCCGATAACAAACCGACAAACTCGCGTTGCCCATCCTCTGCAGGACGGATCAGGCGCACGGTAACGGGCTGATTCCGATACGCCTCAAAGTGCTCGGGACGGGTCAATTCCCGCTCCACGCCGGGAGACATAACCTCCAGACAGTACGCTTGCGGGATGGGATCGGCTTTGTCCAGCACGGGATTGAGCAAATGCGTTAAGTCAACACAATCGTTGATGGTGATGCCGCTCGGTTTATCAATGATATACCGCAAAAACCAATCGGCCCCTTCTTTTACGAATCGGACATCCCACAGCGACAGTCCCAAGCTCTCCACGAGCGGTACCGCCAACTCGCGACACACCGCCGCAATGCCGCCGGACCCGCGTTTCTTTTCTGCCATACGCCAACTCCTTCCCTGCAAACACAAAGGAGCGGGTCGCCCCACTCCTTTACTACAATACTATCATCGTTAGTTAGTATACCACAACCGTGCATAAAATGCAAGTGTTTTTTTAATCTCGCTTTTTCGATGCAAAAACCGCCTTTCTCACGGGGAGAAAGGCGGCAAAAAACACATTATACCGGTTTGATATCAAAGGAGCGGGCGATCACTTCACGGCCTTCGGTCAACGAAGAGAACTCGCCGTTGGCAAGCATCTGCACCATCAGGTTGCCCAATGCCGTTGCCTCGATCGGACCGGCGTATACCGCTTTACCCGTAGCGACCGCGGTCAACTCGTTCAGGTATCCGTCTTGGCAACCGCCACCCACGATATGCAGGCGGCTGTAGGTTCTGCCGGTAACCTCTTCCATCTCACGCACGGCTTTGCCGTAGCACTGCGACAGGCTCAAATACACCACTTTGCAAACCTCGCCGACGCTTTCGGGCACTTGTTGTCCCGATTCGGCGCAAACGGCTTTGACGGTGTCGATCATGCTCTTCGGAGCGAGGAAACGCATATCGTCCACATCCACGACCGAGCTGATCTCGGCGGCACGCGCCATATCCGACAGTTCACCGAAACCGTATTTGTCGTTCAGTTCGCGCTTAATAGATTGCAAGATCCACAAGCCCATAATGTTCTTCAGATAACGGAAACGGTAGTCAACACCGCCTTCATTGGTGAAGTTCTTTTTCCAACTCGCCTCACTGCAATCGGGGGATACACGTTCCACACCGAGAAGCGACCACGTACCCGAGCTAATGTACAAGAAATCATCGTCGTTCGCGGGAACCGCCGCAACCGCGGAACCCGTATCGTGCGTGGCGGGCAATACGACATTGCAAGTGTAACCCACTTCTTTGGCGATCTCATCCGTCAATTTACCGACGGTTTCACCCGGCAAGCCGATGCGACCGAACAAGCGACGCGGGAAGCCCAGTTTATCCAGCAGTTCGCCGTCCCACTCTTTCGTCTCGGCATTAACCAAGTTGGTGGTGGTTGCCAGCGTGTATTCATTCAGACCTACGCCCGTCAAGCGATAGTGGAAATACGCAGGCGTCATCAGCAGTTGCGCCGCTTTCTCCAGTTGGTCGGGGGCCGTCTTTTTAATGCTCATCAGTTGGTAGATCGTGTTGTACATCGCCTTTTGAATACCTGTGCGGCTGTACAATTCCTTTTCGGGGACACACTCGTACACCGCCGCATCCATATCCTGTGTGCGGCTGTCGCGGTAGGCAACCGCGTCACCCAACATTTCGCCGTTTTCATCCAACAACACGAAGTCAACGCCCCACGTGTCGATACCCATCGAGTGCGGAATTTTTCCAATCTCGGCACACTTTTTCATACCGGAAACGATGCCGTCAAACAGCGCCGCCGTATCCCAGCAGAAATGGCCGTTTTTCTCTACAAGACCGTTTTTAAAGCGAAACACCTCCTCCAGCACGATCTTGCCGTTTTCGGCGTGCGCCAGAATGTGACGACCGCTGGAAGCACCGATATCCACTGCCAAATAATACGTATTACTCATTACAAAGTCCTCCTTGTAATTCTTTCCTGTTCAGTATAGCAAATGCGGGTGGAAATGGCAAGTCCCACGACACAAAAAATCTGTTATCTTTGCAGTAAACGCAACCCTTTGGGATAGCGATTTTTAAGACGGCCGCTTGCAACTTTACCAAAGCCCGTCACAATGTTCTCCACTGCTACGGCGGTCCACCCATCGGGTAAATCCACGCGCAACTCTTCACCGCGCAAAAACGCAGTCAACTGCGGGTCATCCGACGAAAGATTCACCGCCTGTCGGCACACTTCAAATTGGGAGGATTGGTATATTGCGTGGGCGGGTTCCAGCCGAAGAGAACGACCGCTCATCACATTAGCGGCGGTAACACCCGCACATACGATATGCACACCCGACACGTTCGGCAAATCGCGGGGCAATAACCGCACCGTATCACCCACCCGCATAAACACGCCGTCGGGTTCGTCCGAAAAGCACGCGGCATACAGCTCTTTTGCGGCCGCTACCGCACCCGTGCGATCTGCTACTTCCGTTACACAGGGCTGCGATACTACCGTATCTCCCGCCCGCCGCAACAACGCCAAAAAATGTCCCTCACCCCCGTGCCACGGAAACACGCGGCGACAGCGTTCGAGCGGAACCGTACGTGCAAACGGTAATACATCTTCTTCGCCGAACGGAGCAATCGTATCCGCATCGAACGCGGGGTCACCAAACGGTAACGCGGCTTCTTCCAGCTCAAAATCGGGGTTGTCACGGAGAAATCGCACCACCGCCCACTCATTTTCTTCGGGTCCAAAGGTACACGTGGACAGTACCAAACGCCCACCGGGACGCACACAACGGGCAGCATTGTTTAAAATTTCGGTGCTGCGCGTGGCGCACAGACGGATATTCTCCTCACTCCAGTTGGCGAGTGCCTCCGGTTCCTTGCGGAACATTCCTTCGCCCGAGCAAGGTACATCCGCCAAAACTGCGTCAAAATAAAACGGCAATTCTTCTGCAATGCGAGCGGTGTCACCACACGAAACCACGGCACGGCGCACGCCGCAACGTTCCAAGTTTTGTGCTAAAATGCGAGCGCGGGCGGGTACATATTCATTTGCCCACAGCAAGCCGGTATGACCCAACGCTGCGGCGATCTGGGTGGATTTTCCGCCCGGGGCGGCACACAGATCCAGCACCCGCTCCCCGCGCTGAGGTGCCAACAAGGTGACTGCTGACATGGCCGACGGCTCTTGCATATAATACGCACCCGCGTGATGCAACGGGTCGCTGCCCGCGCGAAATTCCGCTGTGGTAACAAACCCTTCTGAAGAAAACGGTGTACTCGCGAGCGGTAAACCGACAATTTGCCGCAATCGTTCCGCAGAGCATTTGAGCGTATTTGCCCGCAAACCGCGCGCGTTCAGCGGTGCGAGATAATGCTCCTTAAACAGTTCATAGCGTTGCCCGAGTAATCGGCTCATTCGCTTTTCAAATAACAACGGCAGTTCCATACGATCCTCCAAAAAAGCCGCACATTGTGCGGCTTTTTGTAATTACTGTTTGCGTTTACGTTGCTTGGCGGGCGGTTCTTCGTCCGCGAGCGAGGACAATTTAAAATCCCCGATATTGCCCAAAATACTGGGCACTTCTTCCTGCTCCGCCGCCAAGATCGCCGCACGACGTTCAATGCGATAATCGATATACAGCGGGATCATCAGCAAAGGAATCAATACGGGTAACGCGTGGCGGTACAGTGCCTCCCACACGGTGAGATATTCACCTGCCGCTTCGGTGCCCGCAACAGCACCGTAATAGACTTGCAAGGAATGAGCAATACAAACAAAGCACACGCCCAACAGGGCCGCTGCAATAAACGGGAACAGTTTTCCGCGGCGCAATACCTCAAACAGGATCACCGTGATCGGCAACAGTATGGTGCAGACCAACATAAAACCAATCTCATACGAGCTGGTTACGCCGATCGATGCATCAAAATTCCGAATGGTGATCATCGTGCCGACTTGGAAAAACAAACTGATCGCCAACACGATCCACATGAATACACGAGACACCGGTACGAGTGTTTGCATAGGATTCCCTCCTAAACTCTATCTTTACATTATTCCAGTTCAAACGCACCCGTATATAAACGGTAATACGTTCCCTTTTCCGCAATCAACTTTTTGTGATTGCCACGTTCAATAATGCGTCCTTTTTCGAGCACCATAATCACATCCGAGTTTTTGACGGTGGACAAGCGGTGAGCAATGACAAACACCGTACGACCTTCCATCAATTTGTCCATACCGCGGGACACGATCGACTCCGTACGCGTATCGACCGAAGACGTCGCTTCGTCCAAGATCATTACGGGCGGGTCTGCCACCGCCGCACGGGCAATGGCGATGAGTTGACGCTGGCCCTGCGAAAGATTCGCGCCGTTATTCGTTAATTCGGTATCATATCCCTTGGGCAACCGCGTGATAAAATCGTCTGCGCCCACCAAACGCGCCGCTTCGCGGCACTCGTCATCGGTGGCATCCAAGCGTCCGTAACGGATATTATCCATCACACTGCCGGTAAACAGATTCGTCTCCTGCAACACGATGCCCAACGAACGCCGCAGATCGGCTTTCCGAATTTTGTTGATGTTGATCCCGTCATAACGGATCTTACCGTCGGCAATATCGTAGAATCGATTGATCAAATTGGTAATGGTGGTTTTGCCCGCACCGGTAGCACCGACGAATGCCACCTTTTGACCGGGTTCGGCATACACCGATACGTCGTGCAATACCTGTTTGCCTTCTTCGTATCCAAAATCTACTTTTTCCAGCGTGACATCGCCGCGCAACAGTGTATAGGTGAGCGTTCCGTCGGAATGCGGATGCTTCCACGCCCAATGACCCGTGCGCTTATCCGTTTCCGTAATCGTGCCATCGGCGGCCACTTCGGCGTTGACCAACGTGACATACCCCTCATCCGCTTCGGGCTTTTCATCCATCAATCCGAAAATACGACCGGCGCCTGCAAGTGCCATCGCAATATGGTTGATCTGCTGTGAGAATTGGTTGACGTTACCCGTAAACTGCTTGGTCATATTCAAGAACGGTACCGTCAGTGCGATGCTGAACGGCAAGCCCGAAATACTGACATTGTGAACACCCGAAGCAATGAATACACCGCCCATAATGGCGCACACCACGTACAGGATGTTGCCGATGTTCATAACGATCGGGCCCAAAATGTTAGCATACGCGTGTGCGCGATAGCAATCTTCAAACAATTCGTTGTTGACTTGATCAAAGTTGTCGCGCACCTGCTTTTCGCGGCTGAACACCTTGACGACCTTTTGGCCGTTCATGATTTCCTGCACATAGCCTTCGGTTTTACCGATGGCTTTTTGCTGACGGATAAAGTATTTGGCAGAACCGCCGCCAACCTTGCCGGAAACCGTAAAGATGATCACCACGCCGCACAGCACCACTAACGTCATCCAAAGGCTGTAATACAACATAATACACAGCACGGTGGTAACAACAATAAAGGATTGCAGCAAGCTCGGCAACGATTGCGAGATCAACTGACGCAACGTATCGATATCGTTGGTGTAGTGGCTCATAATATCGCCGTGCTTATGGGTATCGAAATATTTGATGGGCAGATCTTGCATCCCATCAAACATACGGCAACGCAGTTTACTCAAGAACCCTTGCGTGATATAGGCCATCAACTGCGTTTGGGTTACCAAAATGATGATAGACACCACATATAATGCGATCAAAATACCAATCAGCGGTAAAATTTCCGCTTTGGCTACTGCCCAATCCAAGGTGCCCGCTTCCAAGTGCTCCGTAACGATTGCCAGCACATTGTGCGTAAAGATCGACGGAATTGACGATACGAGCGACGAAAACAAAATGCACACCATCACGATGGGCACCAGCACGGGGTACGAACGGAACAACAGTTTCACGGCGCGCCACAACATACCGAAATCCAGTTTACGCACGCCGCGGGGTTGAGGACCTCTCATCGGCCCGTTCATCGGCTTACTCATTGTCCTCACCTCCGTGCGTTTGTTGCTCATAGATCTCACGATAAATATCGCTCGTGCGCAACAATTCCTCGTGTGTACCGGACGCTTGAATACGGCCGTTATCCATCACCAAGATCATATCCGCATCCTGCACCGAAGCTACGCGTTGAGCAATGATGATCTTGGTCGTTTCGGGAATATACTTCTTAAAGCCGGCACGGATGAGCGCATCGGTACGTGTATCCACCGCACTGGTCGAATCATCCAAAATCAAGATCTTCGGTTTTTTCAGCAAGGCGCGCGCAATGCACAACCGTTGCTTTTGACCGCCGGAGACGTTCGTGCCGCCTTGTTCAATAAACGTATCATAGCCTTCGGGGAAAGAACGCACAAACTCGTCTGCCTGCGCCAGACGACACGCTTGCTCGATCTCTTCATCGGTAGCGTTTTCATTTCCCCAGCGGAGATTCTCCTTGATGGTACCGGAGAACAACAAATTCTTCTGCAACACCATCGCAACCGCACCGCGCAAGGTATCCAGATCGTAGTGCCGTACATCCACGCCACCCACCGAAACCGTACCCTCGGTGACGTCGTACAACCGCGGTATCAGTTGCACCAGTGTCGTCTTACTGGAACCCGTGCCGCCCAACACACCGACTGTCATACCCGAGCGAATGTGCAGATCCACCTTTTCCAAAGCAAAACGCTCGGCTTCTTCGGAGTATTTAAAACTGACATCTGTAAAATCGATCGAACCGTCTTTCACGGTGCAGACGGCATCTTTGGGGTTCTGGATAGACGGCGTCTCCCCCAGTACCTCGCCGATACGCTTGACAGATTCCGCCGACATCGTGAGCATCACGTAAATCATCGACAACATCATCAATTGCATCAAAATCTGCATACCGTAGGTCAACATTGCGGTGATCTCACCGACATTGATGAGGCTGCCGCCGCTTTTGATGATAAGCTGGGAACCGACCAACAACACAAAGACCATATTGAAATACACGCACAGTTGCATCAAGGGAGAGTTGAGTGCCACAATGCGTTCCGCGCGGGTGAAATCGTTGCAGATGTCATCCGCCGCGGCGCGGAACTTTTTCTTTTCATACGGCTGGCGCGAAAAACCTTTGACTACGCGCATCGCACGCACATTTTCTTCGATGGATTCATTCAATCGATCATATTTCTTAAATACACGACGGAAAGCAGGCATCGCCTTACGTGCCACCAACAACAAGCCGGTGACCAACACAGGGATAATAACCACAAACGAAGTGGCGAGCGCACCGCCCATAATGTACGCCATAATGACCGAGAAGACGAGCAGCATCGGCGCACGAACCGCGATACGGATCAGCATCATATACGCCATTTGGATATTATTGATATCCGTTGTCAAGCGCGTCACCAACGAGGATGTCGAGAATTTATCGATGTTACGGAACGAAAAATTCTGCACTTGATGAAACACATCGTGCCGTACATTTTTCGCAAAACCCGCCGACGCTTTGGCGCAAGTGACGCCCGCAATACCACCGCAGCACAGCGACAAAACCGCCATAACCACCAGCACCGCGCCAATGCGTACGATTTCACCCACCTGCGCGCCCGCATCGATACGGTTGACGAGATTGGCCGTGATAAACGGAATCAGACATTCGATGATAGCTTCCGCCACGATAAAAACCAACGTCAATATGGACGGTAAACGATACTCGCGCACGCAACCGATCAGTCGTTTGATCATACTGTTTCTCCCCTTTTTTGCCATTCAAAATAGTATACCATTTTTTGCACTATAAAGCAAGTATGGTATTTGCATTTTTATGTAAATTTCTTGCGCAAAGCGCAACAAAACCCGTCTGCAAAGACGGGTTTCGTTTCTGAGGCTTTTAAACTTAATGGCACGAATGAAACGTGCCTGAAAACTGAGGATTTTCTAATTTTTGTTCATTTCATATTTCTTTTTGTTTTAGTTTAATCAATTATACAAAAAGCGGTAAAGGCGCAATAATTATTCGTTTTTCATCAGCCGAAGGCGACTTCATTATTCATTAGAAAATCCGTTCTCTCTAATGAATAATGAATGATGAAGATTGAAAAATGAATAATACAAACAAAAATCCGCCCTCTTGCGAGAACGGATTTTCGTTTGGAGCGGCTTACGAGGCTCGAACTCGCTACCTCCACCTTGGCAAGGTGGCGCTCTACCAGATGAGCTAAAGCCGCAAATGCAAGAGTGAGTATACCATACCGTTTTCGGTTTGTCAAGGGGATTTTTCAAAAATTATACGTCAGTCGCAAACGAAAAGCACCGCCCGCAGGCGGTGCTTTGTATTGCGATGGTATTAGAAAAGCAGATCAATGAAATCGACAGCTTTCAAAGCACGCTCGTTGATCACGGCATCCTTTTTCAAGGTTTCCATACGCTCCTTGACTTCCTTGTCGAATTCTTCGTACTTCATATGTTGCAAAGTTTGGTCACGGGTCTCTTCGTAATAATCAATATCCTTCTTATCCTCATCCTGACCGCGCTCCGCTTCGGGATCCATACGGAAGATAAACGCCAGCGTATTGGTGGTACCACCCTTTTTGTAGGTGACGACTTTGGCTTCGCCCTCGGTAATCTTCTCAACAGCCTTTACCAATTCTTCGTCAACACCATCGGCGACTTTAACAACATCTTGACGCTCGGCGGTTTGCTCTTCCTCTTTCTTATCGGAATCGGTAGTTTCCTCTTCGTCATGGTCGTGATCATGATCGTGATCTGCTTCGGTTTCAGTGGTAGCTTTTTCCGTTTTGTCATCTTCCTGCGTATCTTCGTCCTTCTCTTCCTCCTCGGCGGTATCCGCTAAGAACTGACGATAGATCTTCTGGAAGTCTTCGATCTTCTTTTCCGACTTGTTAAAAGTCTCCAAGTAAGCATCGAAGCGCTCTTGGTAATCCTTAATGATCTCATCTTTCAGCGCCGCTTTTTCATCATCCACCAACGACACTTCGAACATATAGTAGCTCAAATAGTTCTCATCAAAGAATTTACGGATCTCCGTCTCCGCCACTTCGCGCACGCCGCCCTTGTTGTACAAACCATCAAACAACGATGCCTCGTTGAGTTGGAACGCTTTATACATATTGACATAGCGCTCATTGGTGAAACCACGGTTAATAAACGAATCGGATTTGAGTTCCTTGAGATCATCTTCAGCCGCTTTGAGCAATTCTTCGTCCCACTCGATCTTGTTTTCGGCGAGCATATCTTCGAGCGCCTTCTGACGGATCATCATATCGCGCGTCGTAAGAATCAAATACTCTTTGAGTGAAACATCCTGCTGGTCGTCACCCTCGCCATAGGTAAAGTCCATCGACAGGGCTTGTTCACCATAGTAAGACAAATAGATGTACGAATTGTAATCCGCTGTAGCGGTACCGAAAGCGTAGGCGAGATAGTCACCCATCTCATACACTTTGCCGCCAACTTCCATCGCCACCGCGGGTGTGGAGCACGCCACACACAGCAAGCAACTGAATGCCAAAATCAGCGCCAGTGCGGTACGCATAACACGTTTAAGAGTCATATTCAAATCCTCCTTGAAAACTGCAATAGTCTTATTTTACACGAGATTGCGTCGCTTGTCTATAAAAAAATGAAAAATAGGCAAAATTCTTTCGCAAGCTATCTCATACCCACGGCGACCAACCGGGTTTACGCGTTGTGGTCGGACCGGTGGGACGTGTTGTGGTGATGGTGGTAGTGGTAGTTGTCGTCGTTGTGGTGGTCGTTTGGGTTTTTGTCACTACTTCACCGTCAGGCTTGGTAAGGGGATTGCCGTTTGGCTGTGTTACCACCGTGCTGTTTTGATCCACGGTAACGGTACTCCCCTGCACATTGGTAACCGCGTCACCATTCTTATCCGTAACAGTAACGGTGACCTTTTTGGTGGTTGTGGTTTTTGTGGTAACGACCGGATCATCGTCGAAAATCACCGTATCATCCTGCTGTATATTGGTATTGGTGGTCGTAGGTTTTTTCGTAACAGTAATGGTGCTGCCTTGCACATTGGTGGCAGGCGTACCGTCCACTTCGGTCACCACAATATTGTCTTGCTGCTGCGTGGTTGTTCCTTGCGTATCGCGCGAAACTTCCACAATGCTGGTTCCGTTGGTACCGTCGGCAGGTTTGCTGGGTTTACAAGCGCATACACCGAGCAGTACTACGCAAATGCCCAATACAACACCCAGTTTTCGAAACATAGATAAACCCCTTTTCTAAAATTCAGTCTTTTATTTCAAACGATTCACCGTTAAACCGGTAATCAGTTTGGGATAAAAATAGGTAGACTTTTGCGGCATCTTTTCATCGGCCGCCGCCACGTCGCGAATCTCCGACACGCGCGTGGGATTCATCAAAAACGCCGCTTGATACTGACCGACACGCACACCGTCGATCGCTTCGGCGAGGCTGCGCGTATACGTCAAATTGATCTGTTGCGCCATATTGGCTTTATCGATACCGAGCAACTGCTCCAGTACCAAGGTGTGCAACACATTGACATCCAGATGACGGGAAGCTTCAGACAACTGCGGCAGTTCGGCATCCATCACGGTGATATCGCGCAACGTGAGTACGGCCGTGGTGTCGCCGCCGGTGTAGAAACCGAAAGCACGCTTGCCTTCTGCGTAGGCGCTCTCCAAACGCTCATCCAACGCGGAAAGCGGCAACCCCTCTTCCACTTCAAAACGGTCACGGCACGCTGCCAGCAAAGCCGAAGGATCGAAATTCGGCAGATCACGCAACAAACGGTGGGTCGGAAGCACCAACAAGCCCGGATGGCTCATTTCGACAAGCATCATCATAATGTAATCCGAGTCAGCACCCTCGGCAACACCCTGCTCACGCAACCAGTTGCGATAGTTGATGGCGGTCTCATAGCGGTGATGACCGTCGGCAATATACACCTTCGTATCCGCAAAGCGCGCAGCGATCGCGGCTGTCAACACTTCATCGGTGATCGCCCACAAACGATGAACAAGCCCCGCTTCGTCGGTCAATGCACACAGCGGTTGCTCGCGCATTGTCGCCGCCAAAATATCGTCGATCTTCCCTTCGCCGTCTTGGTCGTTATACAGGCCATACACATCGCTGAAGTTACAGCTGGTAGCTTTCATCAAATTCAGGCGATCTTCCTTTGCTTTGGACAACGTTTCTTCATGCGGGAGAACGATGCCTTTGCTGAACTCTTCCAAATGGAGCTGCGCAATGAAGCCGTACACGTGGTGCGTACTGCCTTGCATAGCACCCACATTGCTCATACCGTCGAGCGAAAACTCAATATCGTACACATAAAACGCGG
>JAZOBT010000081.1:0-3295 GCA_045596125.1 Acutalibacteraceae bacterium
ATCATCGCTCGCAGAGCGATATCATATCGAAGATATATCACCCGTTCCGACAGGAACGGATATCATTGTAAAAAACATATTTTGTCCGGTAGACAAAAGAGGTTTTTTACATGGTGACCCATCGGGGATTTGAACCCCGGACACCCTGATTAAAAGTCAGGTGCTCTGCCAACTGAGCTAATGGTTCATATGCTATTGTTTGCAGGTGCTATGCTATTATAGCCAACGAGAACGAAATTGTCAAGAAAAAATTTATTTTCATTTGAAGAAGGGACTTTATGACACTGTATTTGATCCGTCACGGCGAAAGTGAGACCAATCGTACCAAGCATTTTGCGGGGCAAAAGGATTTCCCGCTCACGGAATTGGGACATCGCCAAGCACAGCGCTTAGCAATGTTTTTTGAAGATATTTCGCTGGATGCGGTGTATTCTTCGGATCTTTCGCGGGCGATGGATACGGTAACACCCACAGCACTCAGTCAAGGGCTTGTCGTGCAACCCAAACGGGAATTGCGGGAAGTGTTTGCGGGCAAGTGGGAAGGATTGGCTTTTGAAGAATTGCCGCGGGAATATCCCGATGATTTTGCGGTGTGGCAACACGACATCGGTGCCGTGCGCTGCACGGGCGGTGAGTCGATGGAAGAGGCGGTTGCCCGCGCACAGCAGGCGATACGTACGATTGCGAAGGCACATCCCGACGGATGCGTGGCAGTGGCGTCACACGGAGCAATCATCCGTGGACTCATCGCCGTATGGAGCGGGGGTTCGTTAGCGGCGATGCAAGACACCCCGTGGGCACCCAACGCATCGGTTACGGAGGTTGAAGTTGTTGATGGATGCTTTTGTGTGACCCGTTTGGGTTTGACCGCACATTTGAGCGATTTGGTAACGGAATTGCCAAAAACGATATAGAAAGACCAAAAAGAGAGTACAAAAGGACATTGTTTCTTTTAAAAAGTTGGTGATATACTCAAACTGAGATCCATTTGATGTGAAAGGGGGTTTCGGTATGCAGGTAAAGCGAATATTAGCAGTGGCACTGGCGGTCATCCTGGCGTGTGGTTTGTTCAGTGGCATCTCGGTTCAGGCAGATGAAGCAGAGTACACCTTGGGGAAAGAGTTGTTGGAAAACGGCGATTTTGAGCAGGGAACTTTAAACTGGACCGCCGTGGAGGGAGACCCCGGCAGTGTGTGGTATCAAGAGGGTGTCGGCCGCGACAGCAGTGCCGGTATGCAATTGACTGCCATTGAGGGCAAGACGGGCGAATTGGTGCAGTTTTATCAAAAGAAGATCGAAGCGGTACCCGGTAATCGGTACCTGTTGGCATTTGATTATCTGGCGGTGCCCGATAATAAATTCTCCATTCAATCCAAACCGCTCGGCGCGCACAAAAACACCGTTACTCTGAAGGCGAAAGCGGATAGCACGTGGCAGACTTACACCAAGATGTTTGAAGTGCCGTGGGATTACGATGCTGAGAAACAGAAAATCTTGTCCCTTCACAGCATGACTATCGGTTCGAATCCGGTGGTGGTGGATAACATCTCGCTGCGTGAATGCACGCTCAAAGCCGAGCCGAAGTCGGTAGAACTCAGTTACGAGGAAGTGGTGTTGCTCAAAGACTGTACGCACCAACTCAATGTGTTGGCGGAGCCATATAAGAGCAATATGAACGGCGCGACGTGGGAGAGCAGTGACCCCGCCGTGGCAACTGTGAAAAACGGTTTGATTACGACGGTGGGTGAGGGTACGGCAAAGATCACTTTCACCGTACCTAATGGTAAGAAAGCCGCTTGCAACGTGACGGTCGTGGACACGCAACCGACCGAAGCTGATCTCGTGGTGGATGGATTGACGTGGGAAGGCGGCGACGGGCAGGTATACCCCGGAACCAAGCTGACCTTTACGGCGAAGATCAGCAACATCGGCACCGAAGATGTGGTTGATCCGTTTGATGTAGATATCTCGATGGGGCTCAAGCGTATCGCACGGTTGACATACGAAGGTGGCGTAAAAGCGGGTGAATCCGTAACTGTCACTTCCAAGGCGTGGAAAGCGGTCGCGGGCGACCATATGATGGCGGTGCGCGTCAACCCCACCATTAAAGTGGCGGAAGCCAATGACAGCACCAACAATACCTATCAAATTAATTTGCGCGTTGCCAAAGATCTGTTGAAACCCGCGATCGACGAAGTGGCGGCGATCGTGGAAGAAGCGGGTATGACCAATCTGACGTTCAACGACGATTTCGATACGTTGGATGTGATCGACCACGCGGGCAGCGGTCGTGAGGGCTACAAGTGGTATGTGACTCGTCCGTACGGTGCGATCGATATGACGCCGAACGATTATTCCATCAAAGATGGTGTAATGACCTTGCACTCCGAGGTGTCCACCTACAACTATGGTCTGTCTACGGCGGACATTCCCACGTGGACGGGTTACACGTTCAACAAGGGATATATGGAATTCCGCGTTCGTATGCACGAGTATGACGGCGACCTCAGCGGTGGTCCTGCTATTTGGTCGATGCCGATGGATAAGTTGCACGAGCAGGCGAAGATGTGGATCGAAATGGACTGGATCGAGTACTGGGGTGTTACCAGCAAGAGACCCGGCGGTTACTACACCATCACGATGCATGAGCAGTGGGTCGACGAGAACATTGAGGTTACGGACTGGTATGCCAACAAAGGCCGCTATAAAGAAGGCTTTGGCGACGGCGAGTGGCACACGCTTGGCTGCTTGTGGGAGAAGGATCATCTACGCTGTTATTATGACGGTGAGCAGGTGATCGACCAGACTTGGGAAGAGGGCGGTGTTCCAATCCCGTTTGGCGAAGTGCAATCGGGCGAAATGCGTTACGAGGATGTTTTCTCCTATATGAACAAGCAGTTCGTACCGTTCTTCATCAATGGCTCGAAAGATAACAAAATGGATATTGATTACATCCGTGTGTGGCAGGCGAGTGACAAGACGTTCCTCCAGCAGGAAGAATCTCTCAAGCCGACCGTTTCTCTTGGACTCGTTATCGGCGTGGGTGCAGGATGCTTGGTCGTGATTGCCGCCGTAGTGGGTATCTTGGTATCCCGCAAGCGTAAACAACAAGCGTAATGGCATTTAAAATCACCGTTCCTTTGAACAGTGAAAGAAAAGTTTGTGGCCTATGGAAACAGTATGGTAATTGACCCGTGGGGAACTGTGATTGCGAGAGGATCAGATAAAGCTGGTGTGATTCTAGGAGAAATTGATGTGGATTACCTGGCTGGAGTAAGAGGGGCCGCCCCTTCTG
>JAZOBT010000082.1:0-2765 GCA_045596125.1 Acutalibacteraceae bacterium
ATACCGAGGAAACTGGGCAGACCCGCACCGCTACCGATGAACACCGCTTCGTAGCCACGTTCAAACAGTTCGTCCACCGACAGGATCTTGCCGATAACCATATTGGTTTGGATATCCACACCGGCTTGACGCAACGTGTCGATCTCTTGTTGCACGATAGCTTTGGGTAACCGAAACTCGGGGATACCGTACATCAGCACACCGCCCGCGGTGTGAAACGCTTCAAACACCGTAACATCGTAGCCCAAACGATTGAGGTCGCCCGCGCAGGTAAGACCGGCAGGGCCGGAACCGACCACGGCAACGCGGTGACCGTTGCGCTGTGCGGGAGCCGTTGTATCCGTTTCTTCGCAGAGGCGATGGTGATCGGCCGCAAACCGTTCCAGTCGACCGATCGCGACCGCCTCACCTTTGATAGCTCTCACGCAGTGTGCTTCACACTGGTTTTCCTGCGGGCAAACACGACCGCACACAGCGGGTAACGCGTTGGTAGCGGTAATTACATCGTAGGCCTCGTCAAACTTGCCGTCGCGGATACACGAAATAAAATCGGGGATCTGCACATTGACAGGGCAACCCTGCACACACGGTTTGGTTTTACAATTCAAGCAACGCTGTGCTTCGGCAATCGCCATTTCAGCGGTATATCCCAGCGCTACTTCTTCAAAATTGGAAGCGCGTACTTTAGGATCTTGTTCCGGCATCGGCGTTTTGGTGGGTTGATTGTTAATTGCCATGGTGCTGTCCCTCCAAGAAAGTCATACGGCAAGTGTGTTCTTGCTCGTGGTATTGGCGCAGACGTTTCATTGATTCGTCCCAATCGATCTGGTGGGCGTCAAACTCAGGTCCGTCCACACACGCGAACTTGACTTCGCCGCCAACGGTCAAGCGGCAACCGCCGCACATACCTGTGCCGTCGATCATAATCGGGTTCATCGACACGATGGTCTTGATGCCGTAAGGTTTGGTGACATTCGCAACGGCGCGCATCATCGGCAGAGGACCGATCGCGATGACCAAGTCGTATTTCTCACCCGCATCCAGCAATTCCTGCAATTTGACGGTGACAAACCCTTTGTTGCCGTTGGAACCGTCGTCCGTCATAATAAACAGGCGAGTGCTGACTTCGCCGAGTTCTTTTTCCAACATAATGATATCTTGATTGCGGAAACCCGCAATCATATCCACGTGTGCACCAAGGCGATGCAGTGCTTTTGCCTCGGGATAGGCAATCGCGCAACCGACACCGCCACCGATGACTGCCACGCGTTTATGTCCTTCCAGTTCAGTGGCGCGCCCCAACGGACCAACCACGTCCAACAAGGAATCACCTACCGACAGCGTATCCAACAATTCGGTGGTCTTCCCCACCTTTTGATACATAATAGTAATAGTACCGCGGTCGGGATCTTCGTCCGCCAAAGTCAGCGGAATGCGCTCCCCCGTTTCGTTGACGCGCAGAATGATAAACTGGCCCGCTTTACCTTTGGCGGCAATGAGCGGTGCCTCGATCTCCATCAGCGACACAAACGCGTTCAACGGACGCTTGTTAACAATTTTGTACATCTGCAAACACCTCATTTTATCAACGCTTTTTCACCCACGTGGAGGGCGACAAAACAACCAATAACGGATAAATCTCCAAGCGGCCCAACAACATCCCCAAAGACAGCAATATCTTAGAGAGATCGGAATAGCCCGCATAACTTCCTGTGGGGCCTACCGCATCCAAGCCCGGCCCGACGTTGTTAAAGCAAGCGACGGCGGCGGAAAAGTTGGTTTCAAAGCCGAACGGTTCGAATGACAAGCACAGAACCAAAGCCGCCAAACATATGATATACAATACAAAATAAGCACCGACACCGGTAAGCGTTTGCTCGTCCACGGGTTTCCCTTCCAGACGGACACTGCCCACCGAACGCGGATGAACGATGCGCCGCAAGTCGCGTTTGACGGTTTTGAACAACATCATCACGCGCGAGACTTTCAGACCGCCCGCCGTAGACCCCGCACAACCGCCCACAAACATCAGCAGCAGTAATACGGTTTTGGCGATGCCGGGCCACAAATTGAAATCGACCGTGGCGTAACCCGTCGTAGTGATGATGGACGAAACTTGGAACATGGCATGGCGCACCGCATCGCCCGTTTCCGAAATTGTGGGCAGAATACCGGCGGTGACCAATACCACCGCCACGGCGACGATGGCGATGTAACACCACATTTCGCCGCTGCGCAGTGCCGTGCGGACACGCCGCATCCAGATCAACTGGTAGACGTTGAAGTTGACACCGAATATCAACATAAATATGGCGATGACCCATTGAATATACGGGCTGTACGCACCGACGCTGGCGCTCGTGATACCGAATCCGCCTGTGCCCGCGGTACCGAAAGTGTATACCGCACTGTCAAACAACGGCATACCGCCGCACAGCAAAAACACGATCTGCAATGCCGTGAGGAATACGTAAATGATGTACAATATCTTTGCAGTATCACGCAGACGCGGCACCAGTTTACCCACGATGGGACCCGGCATTTCGGCGCGCATAATGTGAATCGAGCGCCCCGATTCCGCGGGTTGGATCGCCATCATCAGTACAATGACGCCCATACCGCCGATCCAGTGCGTAAAGCTGCGCCAGAAAAGCAGGCCGCGGCTGAGCACCGCCGGATCAGGCAAGATGGAGGCGCCTGTGGTGGTAAAACCACTGACTGTTTCAAACAACGCATCCACATATGACGGGATCTCGCCGCTGATC
>JAZOBT010000083.1:0-12429 GCA_045596125.1 Acutalibacteraceae bacterium
GGCTCCGATCCGACTTCGCGTTTTTGGAACTGGCGCAGGAAGCCGCCGCGGCGGAGGTACGGTTGTCGGGGCAACTGAATTTGTTGCAACATCCCGACATTTCGGTTGACCGTGCACGCGCGCTGCTTACGTTTTTGTCGCACCGCGAGTTGCTGGCGTCGCTTTTGTCGGCGCACAACGGCGGGTTGCGGGTGGTACTGGGCACTGAAAGTCCGCGGCGCGAGCTGGACGGGTCGAGTATCATTGTGACGCGTTACGGCGGCAAGAACGGCGGGACATTGTGCCTGATCGGGCCGATGCGTATGAATTACGCGCAAGCGATCCCACGATTACAACACGTGGCTCACACCGTGAGCGCGATGCTGAGCAGAGGAGGTTTCTGATATGGAGGAAACAAAAAAAGACGGTATGCCCGAAGAGGAAGCGGCTGTGGAAGAGACGGCGGTGGAGTCGGAGGCAGAAGAATTAAAAAAGCAACTGGAGCAAGCGCAGGATCAGTACCAGCGCGTGTTGGCGGAGTATGCCAACTACAAGCGCCGCACCGATCAAGAAAAAGAGCAGTTGGGCGCGTTTGTCAAGGGCGAAGCGCTCAAAGCGCTGTTGCCGGGTATTGACAACTTGGAGCGTGCCATCACCGCGCCCGACGGTCCCGAATACCGCCGTGGGGTGGAAATGGTGATTTGTCAGTTTATGGAGACGTTGGTGGCGCTGGGGCTGGAAGAGATCTCGCCGCTGGGCGAGGTGTTTGACCCCGAACTGCACAACGCGGTGATGCGGGAGGATGCCGACGGGGTGGAAACCGAGACGGTGACCGAAGTATTTCAAAAGGGCTACCGCTTGGGCGGGCGTGTGTTGCGTCCTGCGATGGTAAAGGTAGCAAACTAAACGAATAATTTATGGCTCAACAGAGCAACAGGAGGAAACAGATATGGCAAAAATCATTGGTATTGACTTGGGTACCACCAATTCCTGCGTAGCGGTCATCGAGGGCGGCGAAGCCGTCGTCATCCCCAACGCAGAGGGCGCGCGTACCACCTCGTCGGTCGTGGCGTTTAAGAAAGACGGCGAGCGCATCGTCGGTCGTGTGGCGAAGCAGCAGGCGGTATCTAACCCCGACCGTACCATTGCGTCCATCAAGCGCGATATGGGTACGTCCAACAAAGTGACCATCGACGGCAAGAGCTACACGCCGCAAGAAATTTCGGCGATGATCCTGACCAAGCTGAAGCAGGATGCCGAGAGCTATTTGGGCGACACGGTGACCGAGGCGGTCATCACGGTGCCTGCCTACTTTACCGACGCACAGCGTCAGGCGACCAAGGACGCGGGTAAGATCGCGGGCTTGGAAGTCAAGCGTATCATCAACGAGCCGACCGCGGCGGCGTTGGCATACGGTATTGATAAAGAAAACGACCAGAAGATCATGGTGTACGACTTGGGCGGCGGTACGTTTGACGTATCCATCATCGAGATGGGCGACGGCGTGCAGGAAGTGTTGGCGACGGCGGGTAACAACCGTTTGGGCGGCGACGACTTCGACCAGAAGATCGTGAACTGGCTGATCGATGGTTTCAAGAAAGAGACGGGTGTGGATCTGTCCAACGATAAGATGGCGGTACAGCGCTTGCGTGAAGCGGCGGAGAAGACCAAGATCGAGTTGTCGGGCGGTATGACCAGCAACATCAATCTGCCGTTTATCACGGCGGATGCGACGGGTCCCAAGCACTTGGATATGACCCTGTCCCGTGCCGATTTCAACCGTTTGACGGCGGATCTGGTGGAAGCGACGATGGGTCCCGTGCGCCAGGCGTTGTCCGACAGCGGTTTGTCCGCGTCGCAGATCGACAAGGTCTTGTTGGTCGGCGGTTCCACCCGTATTCCCGCGGTGCAGGAAGCCGTGCAGAAGTTTATGGGCAAAGAGCCGTTTAAGGGCATCAACCCCGATGAGTGCGTCGCGATGGGTGCGGCATTGCAGGCCGGTGTGTTGGGCGGCGAGGTCAAGGGCCTTCTGTTGCTCGACGTTACCCCGCTGTCGCTGGGTGTCGAGACGATGGGCGGCGTGATGACCCGCGTGATCGAGCGCAACACCACCATCCCCACCAAAAAGTCGCAGATCTTCTCGACCGCGCAGGATAACCAGCCGTCGGTTGAGATCCACGTGTTGCAGGGCGAGCGTGAATTTGCCCGCGATAACAAAACGCTGGGTATGTTCCATCTGGACGGTATTGCGCCCGCGCGCCGCGGTGTGCCGCAGATCGAAGTGACGTTTGACATCGATGCCAACGGTATCGTGAATGTCAGCGCGAAGGATCTGGGTACCGGCAAGGAGCAGCACATCACCATTACCGCCAGCACCAATATGTCCAAGGACGATGTGGAGAAGGCGGTGCAAGAGGCCGAGCAGTACGCGGCGGAAGACAAGAAGCGCCGTGAGGAAGTCGAATTGCGCAACGGTGCCGATCAAGCGGTGTACCAGTGCGAGAAGACGATGGAAGAGCTCGGTGACAAGCTGGAAGAGGCCGACAAGACCGAGTTGCAGACGCGCATTGATGCGTTGAAAGAGGCGCTCAAGGGCGAGGCGACCGATCCAATCAAGGCGGCGCAGGATGAGTTGATGAAGAAATTCTACGAGATCTCGGAGAAGATCTATAAAGCGGCGGCTCCCGATCAGGGCGCGGCACCGACGGGTGACGCGGGCGATGTGCCGCCCGAGGCCGGCGACGGATATTACAACGGCGAGGTCCACTGATAAGTAAGGGTAGAGCGAGGGCTTATGGCAGAGAAGCGCGATTATTATGAGGTGCTCGGCGTGCAAAAAGGCGCGTCCGAGGACGAAATAAAAAAAGGATACCGTCGGATGGCGAAAGAGTATCATCCCGACTTGCATCCCGGTGACGCGGCGGCGGAAGCCAAGTTCAAAGAAGTGAACGAGGCGTATGAAGTACTGTCCGATGCGCAGAAAAAGGCGCGGTATGACCAATACGGTCACGCCGGCGTTGACCCGAACTTCGGTGCGGGTGGCGGCGGCTGGGGCGGTGCCGGCGGCTGGGATATGGGAGATATTGATCTGGGGGATATTTTCTCCTCTTTCTTCGGCGGTGGCGGCGGTCGTCGTTCCAATCCCAACGCACCGCGTCGCGGCGGCGATGCCGCGACGTCGGTGGTGATTGCGTTTGAGGAAGCGGCGGCGGGATGCCGCAAGCAGGTGAAGGTGAGTCTCATTGAGACGTGTCGTACCTGCGGCGGTAGCGGTGCCGCCAAAGGTACATCGCCTGCGACGTGCCCCGTGTGTCACGGTACGGGCCAAGAAACGCGCCAGCAACGCACGCCGTTTGGTGTGATGCAAACGCAGACGGTGTGTTCGCGGTGTCGCGGCAAAGGCAAGATCGTGGAGAAGCCCTGTTCCGATTGCCACGGCGGCGGGCAGGTGCGCGTGAATACCACGGTGGGCATCAACATACCGGCGGGTATCGACGACGGACAAGTCATCACGGTGCCGGGCAAGGGTAACAGCGGTATCAACGGCGGGCCGGCGGGCGATCTGCAGATCGAAGTGCACGTGCGGCCGCATCCCCTCTTTGAACGGGATGGGTTTGACCTATGGTGCGAACTGCCGCTGACCTATGCGCAGTTGGCGCTGGGTGACGAGATCGAAGTGCCGACACTGAACGGCAAAGAAAAATATACCGTGCGCGAGGGTACGCAGTCGGGGGATGTCTTTACGCTCAAGGGCAAGGGTATCCCGCACCTTAACCGCCGCGGGCAGGGTGACCTGCACGTGCGGGTGGCGGTGGAAGTGCCGCGTGAGCTGAACGCGAAGCAACGCGAGTTGCTCAAAGCGTTTGAAGCGTCTCTGGGGGATAAGAACTACGAAAAACGGAAGAGTTTCTTTGATAAGATCAAAGATGTGTTTAGCTGATACTTGCGTGTTCCATTTCCTTATGCTATACTGTAGACAGTGAGGTGACGGTGCGTGAAAGTCAACAAACCGGTGGCACAATGGTTGGGGTGGTTCCTGCTGGGATCATCGCTGATCGTGGTGTACAAGATCGTGGATAATATTGGCGAGATCGGCGGCGCGATCGGGAATTTTGCGTCCATTTTGACGCCCTTTATTGTGGGGTTCTCTATTGCGTTTTTGCTGTACGCGCCGGTCAAAAAACTGGATGAGTGTTTTCGCCGCAGTAAAGCGCGGTTGCTCAATCGTTTGGCGCGGCCGTTGGCAGTGGTGATCGTGTATTTGCTGGCGCTCGCGTTGGTGGCGCTTGTGGTGTATGCGGCGATCCCCGCGTTGGTGCGTGCGTTGGTGGATTTTGTCAACCACCTGCCCGCGTATTACAGTAACGTGATGACGTTTGTGCAGCAACATTCGCAGGAGGGCGGTTGGCTGAGCGGATTTGATTTGGAAGCCAAGGTGCAGGAATTGTATGTGATGTTGCAACAATTCCTCACGGTGGATAAAGTGCTCTCGTATATGGCGAGTGTGCTGCATTTCGCCAGTTCGCTGCTCGATGTGTTGATGGCGTTTATCGTGTCGGTGTATATGCTCCTTGGCAAGGAATCGCTCATTCGTGCGCTGAAATCCGTGTTTGGGTTGTTCTTCAAGCCGAAAACGATGGCGTTTTTCTCGGAGTATTCGCACAAGACCGCCAAGATCTTTTACAATTACTTTTACAGCCAAGCCATTGACGCGATCGTGGTGGGTGTGCTTGCCACCATCGGGTTCCTGCTCGCACGGATGCCGAATGCGCCCGTGTTGGGTATGATGCTGGGCCTTATGAATATGATCCCGTATTTCGGCGCACTGATCGGCGGTGTCGTGTGCGTGTTGGTAGCGCTCATTTCGGGTAACTTCTACGGGGCGTTGTTTGTTGCCATCTACATTTTGGTGATGCAGCAAGTGGATGCCAACATCATCCAGCCGCGTATCGTGGGGCAGACGGTGGGCATCAAAGCCATTTACGTACTGCTCGGTATCACGATCGGCGGCGGATTGTACGGTTTCTGGGGCGTGTTCCTCGGTGCTCCCGTGATGGCGGTCATTCAATTGTTGGTGACGGATTACATTGCGGCGCGCAATCGCAGTCAAAGTGTGTCGACACCGTTAAACGAATAAGAATCGGCACGGCGGGGACGGATTCTCCGCCGTTTGTCATTTTATTTACATAAAGTCTCAAAAAAAGTCCATTTTTGCTGTTGAAAAAACGAAATAGATTTAGTATACTTACAGTGTATGTTTTAGCTTGTTTCGGGAGAGAGGCAGAGAAAATGGATTTTTTGCAGCATTTTAGTTTTTTGTGGGAAAGTGTGTTGTTCTTCTTTGAAGGTAACGGATGGAAGAACCTCGTGATGATCGCGGTGGGCGGTCTGCTCATCTACTTAGCGCTGGCGAAGGATTTTGAGCCGGCGTTGCTCATGCCGATGGGCTTGGGTTCGATTTTGGTCAACCTGCCGTTTTCCGGCGCGGTCGGTCAGGCGGCAGACGGTTCTCACGGTATTATCGACTGGTTGTTTGACGTGGGTATTGAAGCCTCCGAAGCGATGCCGCTGATCTTATTTATCGGTATCGGTGCGATGATTGATTTCGGTCCGCTTCTGTCCAATCCGAAAATGTTTTTGTTCGGTGCGGCGGCGCAGTTCGGTATTTTCTTGACCGCGGCGGCTGCCGTGCTGTTGGGCTTTGATTTTAAAGACGCGGCGGCGATCGGTGTGATCGGTGCGGCGGACGGTCCGACGGCAATCTTGGTGGCAAACGTGTTTGGCACCAAATTGTTACCCGCGATTATGGTGGCGGCCTATTCGTATATGGCGTTGGTGCCGATCATTCAGCCGATTGCGATCAAAGCGGTAACGACCAAAAAGGAGCGTATGATTCGTATGTCGTACAATCCGCAGTCGGTATCGCGCAAAACCCGTATTTTGTTCCCCATCGTTGTGACGGTGATCGCAGGTCTGATCGCGCCGAAATCCGTGTCGTTGGTCGGGTTCCTGATGTTCGGCAACTTGCTTAGAGAGTGTTTAAAACTCGATAACCTGTCGCAGACGGCGCAGACCTCACTGGCGAATCTGGTGACCATCCTGCTCGGTATGTCGATCGCGGCAAGCATGAAAGCAGAAGATTTCGTGCAGTGGGATACCTTGATCGTTATGGGCTTGGGTCTGGTTGCGTTTGTGTTTGATACGATCGCGGGTGTTATGTTCGCGAAATTCCTCAACATCTTCCTGCCGGAAGGTAAGAAGTTTAACCCGATGGTCGGCGGTGCGGGTATTTCCGCGTTCCCGATGTCCGCACGTGTCATTCAGAAGATGGCACTCAAAGAGGACAACCAGAACCATTTGCTGATGCACGCTGTCGGCGCGAACGTGGCGGGGCAGATCGGTTCGGTCGTGGCCGGCGGTATCATCTTAACGGTGGTTCCGAGATTGCTCGGTGCGTAAGAGGAGGAAACGAATATGGAAAAAGCATTATTGTTGATGTTGCTGGGCATGGTCGGCATTTTCGCCGTGATGGTACTCATTATGGTGGCAGTGGGATTGCTGAATAAATTTGCCAAAGATAAGGAAGAGAAATAATGGCTGATAACAAAAAGATGGTCGAGGCCATCACCTCGATGGAAGACGATTTTGCACAGTGGTACACCGATGTGGTGAAAAAGGCCGAGCTCGCCAGTTATTCCGGCGTGCGAGGTTGTATGATCGTGCGCCCTTACGGCACCGCGTTGTGGGAGAATATCCGCAACGATCTGGATGCCCGCTTTAAGGCGCTCGGTCACGAGAACATTATGATGCCGCTGTTTATTCCCGAGAGTCTGCTCCAGCGCGAGAAAGATCACGTGGAAGGTTTCGCACCCGAAGTGGCGTGGGTGACCCACGGCGGTGACGAGAAATTGCAAGAGCGTTTGTGCGTGCGGCCCACCTCCGAGACGGTGTTCTGCGAGCACTATGCAGATATCATTCATTCCTACCGCGATCTGCCGAAGCTGTACAACCAATGGTGTTCGGTGGTACGCTGGGAGAAGACGACTCGCCCGTTCCTGCGCACGATGGAGTTCTATTGGCAGGAAGGTCACACGATGCACGAGACTGCCGACGAAGCGTGGGCGGAGACCGAGCGGATGCTCGGCGTGTATGCGGATTTCTGCGAGCAGTCGCTCGCGATTCCCGTAATCAAGGGTCGCAAGACGGATAAAGAGAAGTTTGCGGGCGCGGAAGCGACCTACACCATCGAAGCGATGATGCACGACGGTAAGGCGTTGCAGAGCGGTACCAGTCACTATTTCGGTGACGGGTTTGCCCGTGCGTTCGGTATCCAGTATACCGACCGCCAAAACACGCTCCAATACCCGCATCAGACGTCGTGGGGGATGTCCACCCGCATCATCGGCGCGATCATTATGACGCACGGCGACGATAACGGTTTGGTATTGCCGCCTGCCGTGGCGCCGGTTCAGTTGGTGATCCTGCCCATTGCGCAACATAAGGCGGGCGTGCTGGAAAAGGCGAACGAGCTGAAAGCGCGTTTGGAGAAAGTGGCGCGTGTCAAGTTGGATGATTCCGATAACTCGCCCGGCTGGAAGTTTGCCGAGTACGAGATGAAGGGCGTGCCGCTGCGTTTGGAGATCGGCCCGCGCGATATCGAGAACGATCAATGCGTCATTGTGCGCCGCGACAACCGCGAAAAGACGGTGGTGCCGCTGTCAGAACTTGAAGAGCGCATTCCCGAACTGCTTAAGGCGGTGCACGACGGGTTGTATCAAAAAGCGTTGGCGCGTCGCGAGGGGATGACCTACACCGCCACCACGATGGACGAAATGTGCGCCATCGCGGACGAGAAGCCCGGTTTGATCCGTGCGATGTGGTGCGGCGACGAGGCGTGCGAGCTCAAGCTCAAGGAGCAGGCAGGCGTGACCAGCCGTTGTATGCCGTTTGAGCAGGAAGCGGTTGCCGACACGTGTGTGTGCTGCGGCAAGAAAGCCGAAAAGATGGTCGTCTGGGGTAAGGCGTATTAATGACACGATAGGGTGAAGAGTATGCGAAAGAAATTGTACGGCAATGCGGTAACTCCCACGTGCAGTGTGTGTAAAAACGGTCGGCCGTCTACCGACGGGCAGGTCATTTTGTGCTTATGCCGCGGTGTGGTGGAGCCGACAGCGCGTTGTCGAAAATTTGAGTACGATCCGCTTCGGCGGGTGCCGTATGTCCAGCCGCCGCTTGCCACCCATTCTCAAGAAGAGTTTATCTTAGAGTGAGCAGGTAAACCCTAGAGTGAACTGCCGTCCGTCGCGACATCGCGGCGGACGTTTTTTGTTGAAAAATAGGCGAAAATGTGGTAGTATAGCGGTAGTGTATTCGTTGTGTGGAGGGACGTATGGTACGTAAAGTGGTGATCGGCGGGTGCCGTGATTTTGAAGATTACGCGGTGTTGTGCGATTTTGTGGACGCGTGCTTGGCGCGCGTGAAAAATCAGTATGAGATCTGCATTGTTTCGGGGTGTTGCGCGGGGGCGGACAAACTGGGCGAGCGGTATGCTGCCGAGCACGGGTATGCGGTGGAGCGCCATCCCGCCGACTGGGAGCGTCACGGGCGCGCGGCGGGCCCCATCCGCAATCGCGAAATGGTGGCGTGCGCGGATTATGTCATCGCGTTTTGGGACGGCGTTTCCCGCGGAACGCAGTCACTCATCGCGGCAGCGGAAGAATTGGGAAAGCCGCTGCGTGTGAAGAGAATTTAAAGATAGTACATAAAAATATGTATTTTTCGCATTATTCGGAATAAACATTGACAATACTGCTGTCGTTTGGTATACTGAGGAAACGATAAAGGTTTATTACATAAGGAGTGACAGCACAATGAAACGGTATGTACGTTGGGTAGCGGTCATCTGTGTGATGTGTTTGCTGTGCGGGCTGTGTGCTTGCGGCGGTAAGGGCATCGAAACGGTGGATAATGTTATCATCGATACGACGGATATGACCGATGCGCAAAAAGCGGTCGTGATCACGGCGGAGAGCATGTTCCTGCGCGGCAATCGTGCACAGTATGACCAGACGTCATTTACCAAAGGGGCGAGTCGCAGTGTTGGTCGGCGTACCACCGCTACGCGAAAGGTCGAAGATTTCACGACGCAGTATTTTGGGTATCACGATTGCTCGAGTTTTGTGTTTGATGTGTATTGGAACGCGCTGGGGATGGATTTCAGCGAAGGTTCCACCAAACGCAATACCAAGTGGTATATGAGCAATCCGCACGTTGTTTATATGCAGACACCGCAGGAAAGCGGATTTTCGAGTATGACGGCGGAGCAGTTGGAAGAAAAGAAGCAAGAGTTGCTCAAACAATTGCAACCGGGTGACATCATTAACTATCGCAAGCCGGGTAACAGCGCCGGCCACGCGATGTTGTATGTCGGCAACGACACGTTGTTGCATTCGCAAGGCGGCGACTATACCGGTGCCTATGAGAAGCGCGAAAGCAAGGGAACCTATTCCAAGGATTCGCTCAACGAGTTGCTGTTATCTTCCGGGAGTGTGCGCTATTTGTTCAAAATGCATTCGTATGCCATTCTGCGTCCGCTGAATGCGTTTGAGGGTGAGATCCCCGCGGATACCGTGGCGCGTATGGGTGCGATGCGCGGTATTATGGCGGAGAAACTCTCGTCCCATACCTACGGGCAAACGGTGTCTCCCGGTGGCGAGGTGACGTTTACGTTCCACTTGGAGAACCGTTCTACCGCCGACAAGACGGTGGAGATCACGGACACCGTGCCGGAGAACACCACGTATGTGTCGGGGGCGGATACGGTGGACGGTTCCACGCTGAAATGGACCGTGACCATTCCCGCCGATGGTGAAAAGGAAGTGTCGTATAAGGTCAAAGTGACCGAGGACACGGCGGCACTCGGCAAGACCATCCGCAGCGAAAGCACCGTCAGCGGCATTGCGGTGAATTGCCCCGCGATCACGATTGCCAAGACGTTGACCGAGACCGAACAACAGGCGATCGTGGCGGCGTATGAAGCCAAGAAGAGCAGCGACTTGCGCGGCTTGGCACTGGCGGATGCCATTTATCAAGAAGTGCTCGGCACCAAGCGTTTGTCGGGTATGACGGCGCAGGAGATGCTGAATAAAATCTATGAAAACTGGAACGCGACCGATTGGATGATCAAAGAGGGTAACGAGTTTGCCGATATGCTCGTGCCGCGTTTGTACGGCGGTATCACCGTGGTGGAAAAGACCGATGTGGGCGAGTATCGCACGCGGTTGTTGCAGAAGCATCATTTCATCACGGGTGACATTATTTTGGCAGACGGCGAAGCGTATTTGTTCCTCGGTGACAAACTGATCGATCTTGATGATGCGGCAGAAGTGGAAATGAAGTCGCTGGAGTGGTTTACCGGTTACTTTATGTTCACGGTCGTGCGGCCGTCGATGGGTGCGTAAAACTGTATACAAAAAACAAAGCCGAAGCAGAATTTCTGCTTCGGCTTTTTTTGTAGTATTACGAATGTATCGGGTTACGCCTCCACGCAGATGGAGGCGACGATGGCGTGGTGGTCGGAGTAATACTGACCGTTTACGGGGAGATCCTCCACGAGGTGCGACTCGATGCAGTTGCCATCGGTGAAAATGTAATCAATCTTCTGCTTTTCATTTTCGAGTGCGCCGAATTTGTGGAACGTGCCGCCAAGTTCGGCGGTGCAATCCACCATGCCGCGATCGGCGAGCGCGGTGGAAAGCAGATCCACTGCCGCCGAGGTGGGACCGGCATTGAGGTCGCCTGTGATGATGAACGGTTCGCTGTACTGCGAAACCAACTGGATTATCTGCATTGCCGCGAGGTAACGCGCTTCTTTGCCCTTGTGGTCAAAGTGTGTGTTGATAAAGTAGAAAGGTGTGGCGATGTCGTTGTGTTTGAGCCGTGCGATGGTCATCATACGCGGGTAAGGGCTTTGATCGCCGCCGTAGGTGGTACCCGGTACGCGGGGCGTTGCCGACAACCACACGTTATCCAGCGACATCAGCTCAAACGCGTCGGTTTTATACGCAATCAGCATCGATTCGCCGTGCAGTTTCTTGTTGCGGCCGCAACCTTGCAGGGTGTACCCTTTCAGTTCGGCGCGCAATTTGTCGCGCATACTTTCGGTTACTTCTTGGAAGCCAATCACATCGGGATCTTCTTTTTCCAGCACCTCAAGCACGCGGTGAAAACGAAGCGAAAAAGCGTTGATGCCGTCGCCGTCGTTATCGACGCGGAGGTTGAAGGACATAAATTTCAGAGCGATTGACATACGAGATCGTCCCTTCCTTGTTTAATACGCATTAAAAATGGCTTCACCAACGTGGGCGGCAAGAATGTACGCCGCGGCGTTGCTGGAGGGCAACATCATTGCGTACAACAGATCGCGCACGGTGAGGGTATCGCCGTCTTGCAGGTCACCCGCGTAATATCCCGACGGGATACAGTCCAGCACATCGCGTTGCACCGTGACGACCTCGTCGAGGTCGGCGAGGTATTCCAGCGCGATGACGGCGGTGACCAGTTTGGTCATCGACGCGGGCTTGCGTTGTTTGCCGACGTTTTTTGCAAACAAGATATCCAGTTGTGGGTGATATTCGTCTGCCGCCAGCGGGGGAACCACACACGCGACCGCACTTTGCGCGCAGACGGATGCCGCCAACGCATCGATATCGCGGTTGCGGTACTTGGCAACGGCGGCGTCGATAACTTCGCGTGCCGCTTGGAAGCGGTTGTGAACGCCGCCGTTCGGGTCGTCGGCGTACATCACGGTGCAGGCGATTTGATCTTCACTGTCGGGGATGCGCACCACCACGGACAGGTTATATGCCGCGTGCGGGGTCAGCGTGCCCGTTTTGCCGCCGATCACCGTGTAGTGATCGGTGAGCAAGTGGCTGTCGGGGTCGGCGAGCACCGTGGAATCCAGCGCGAGTTCGCGCGGATTTTTGCCGCCCACGGCAATGGTGCGGTGCGGTGTGCCGAAAATTTCGCGCAGTGTAGCGTTTTCGTTCGCACGGATGAGGCAACGCAACATATCCGCCGCCGACGACTCATTGGCGATGCCGCACGGGTCGCGGAACAGAGTGGTGTTGGACAGCCCCAATTGCTCGGCTTTGACCTCCATAGATTCGCAGAAAACACTGATGCGATCGGAGACGGGGAACAGGTATGGCATAGAATCACCTTCTTTTAGGATGCACCGAAGAGGAATCCATCGGTGAGACCGAATACACGGCGTGTAATTTCACGAATGTTGCAAGCGCGACCGCCGCCGATGAGCACGGTATCGCCGTCACGCAAGATGGCGAGGAGTGCCGTTTCCAAGGCGGTGGTGTCTTCGCATACGGTGGCATTTGTTAAGCCGCAATCACCGAGCGTGAGTACCGCGGCGGGTTGCCACGCCGCAAGTGCCTC
>JAZOBT010000084.1:0-12356 GCA_045596125.1 Acutalibacteraceae bacterium
CGTTCGTTTGCGAAAATGACCAACTTACCCCTCGCGATGCGCGAGCGGTTGGCGGCGGAATTTGTCATTCCCGGTGTCATCATACGGCGGCGGTTGGAGTCGCAGTTGGATGAGACCGTGAAATATTTATTCGAATTGTCCGACGGCGAGACGGTGGAATCGGTGTTGATGAGTTATCATCACGGTTGGTCACAGTGTTTGTCCACACAAGTCGGTTGTCGTATGGGTTGTTCCTTTTGTGCCACGGGAATGGGCGGGTTATCGCGCAACCTATCGGCGGCGGAAATGATCGCCCAGATCGAAGCCGCACAGCAAGACCGCGGGATCCGCGTCTCGTCGGTGGTGCTGATGGGAATGGGTGAACCGCTGGACAATTACGAACAAGTGCTCACCTTCTTGAAAACGCTCGCCCGTCCGGGCGGTGTGCATATCGGGATGCGGCACGTATCCCTTTCCACCTGCGGCTTGGTAGATGGCATCTACCGCCTGATGGAGGAAAAACTGCAACTGACCTTATCGGTGTCATTGCACGCGCCGAATAACGAGATCCGTTCACGCTTGATGCCGATCAACCGCCGCTATCCGGTGGAAGAACTCCTCAAAGCGTGTCGAGAATATATCGAGGCCACCGGTCGCCGCATCTCGTTTGAGTATGCGATGATCGACGGCGTCAACGACAGCGATGCTTGTGCTTTGGAACTGGCGTCCCGTCTGCGCGGGATGTTGTGCCACGTGAATTTGATTCCCGCGAATGAAGTACGGGGCAAAGATCATCGGCGCAGTTCGCAAGCGCGGCTGAAGCGGTTTCAGCAAATTTTGGAGCAACAAGGCTTGACTGTCACGGTCAGGCGTACGCTTGGCGCAGATATCAGCGCCTCCTGCGGGCAACTTCGTCGGCAGGAACGAAGGGAGGAATAATCCTATGCGAATATTCGGTGCATCTCATCCGGGACGGGTGCGCGCCAGCAATCAGGATGCGTACTTGTGCGGAAAGCTCACCGAAAACACCGCGTTTGCGGTGGTGTGTGACGGAATGGGCGGTGCCAACGGCGGTAACATTGCCAGTTCCATTGCGATGCGCAGTATTGCGGATCGGTTAGTGGATGACTACCGCGAAAACGCGACGCCCGAAGCGGTGCGCGAACTGCTGGAAGATGCGATACACGAAGCCAACGGCGAAGTGTTTCGCACCGCCAGAGAGGATACCGCGTTGTTCGGTATGGGTACCACGGTGGTTGCCGCAATCGCTACGAGTGAAGCGGTGTATATCGCGTATGTGGGTGACAGCCGCGCGTATATTATCACCCCGCGCGAGATCACGCAGGTCACACGTGATCACTCGGTGGTGCAGGATATGCTGGATAAAGGGCAGATCACCGAGGAAGAAGCACAAACCCATCCGCAGAAGCATTTCCTCACCCGCGCGTTGGGCGTGGAAGCGGATCTGGAATGTGCCTTCACCCGCGTGGCGTTCCCCGATAACGGCACTTTGCTCATCTGCACCGACGGGTTATCCAATTTAGTACCCGCAGAGATGATCCAATCGCTGGTGCGCACATTTGCGACGCAGGATATTCCGATGAAGTTGATTACCACCGCCAATCTTGCCGGCGGAAGCGATAATATCACGGTTGTCGCGGTTGCGAAAAATTAAGGACGCAGGAGGTCTATTATGGATAAGTATATCGGTAAGCGTCTCGACGGACGTTATGAGATCAAAGAGATCATCGGCGTGGGCGGTATGGCGTATGTGTACAAAGCATACGATAACATTGACGACCGCGTGGTTGCTGTGAAGATCCTCAAAGAAGAATATTTGGCGAACGACGAATTTACCCGTCGCTTTAAAAACGAATCCAAAGCGATTGCGATCCTGTCGCATCCCAACATCGTGAAGGTATATGACGTCAGCTTTGGCGATCGTATGCAGTACATCGTAATGGAATACATCGATGGTATCACGCTGAAAGAGTATATCGACCAGCAAGAAGAGTTCAAGTGGAAAGAAGCGGTGCATTTCACGGTGCAGATCCTGCGTGCGTTGCAACACGCGCACGATAAAGGCATCGTGCATCGCGATATCAAGCCGCAGAACATTATGTTGCTGCCGGACGGCACCATCAAAGTGACCGATTTCGGTATTGCTCGTTTCTCCCGTCAGGATATTCGCACCACCCGTTCCACTGACAAGGCGATCGGTTCGGTGCATTACATCAGCCCCGAGCAAGCGCGCGGCGAGATCACCGACGAAAAGGCGGATATCTACTCCGTCGGTGTGATGCTGTATGAGATGCTCGCCGGTAAACTGCCGTTCGAAGCAGACAGCGCCGTGTCGGTTGCGATCATGCAACTGCAATCCGAGGCAAAGCCTCCCCGCGAGATCAACCCCTCCATCCCCGAGGGCTTGGAGGATATCACGGTCAAGGCGATGCAGAAGGATCCCTCCAAACGCTATCAGTCGGCGGCGGAAATGCTGTACGATATTGATGAGTTTAAGAAGAACCCCAGTATCCACTTTGAATACAAGTATTTTGTGGACGAAAGCCCCACGCGGTATATGGAAACCATCTCCCGCGTGAAAGGGCAAGACGCAGGGGAGAATGTCACTGCGGGTGAGAATGACGTTGAAACCGCGAAAAAACCGTTCCCCATCATTCCCGTGTTGTGTGTTGTGGCGGCGGCGTTCTTCCTGGTGGCGATGATCTTCGTCGGTATTGTCCTGTCGGATAAGATCGGCGGCGAGGGCGGCAACAGCTCGCAGATCACCGTGCCGAATTTTGTGGGTAAGACCTTGGAAGAGATCTCACAAGATCCCGAAATTATGAACAACTTCAAGTTCGGCCAGCAAAAAGAACAGTTCAGCGATAAACCGGCCGGCACCGTACTGGATCAGTCCATCGAAGCGGGCTTGTCGGTTAAGAAAGGCGTTAAGACCATTGTACTTACCGTCAGTAAGGGCCCGAATATGGTGCGCATCCCCGATGTGGTGGGTCAGCACCGCGACAACGCCGAGGCGGCGCTGAGCAATGCGGGCTTTGTGGTGAAGTACACGATGGATGTCAGCGACACGGTGCAAGAGAACTTTGTTATCTCGCTGTCGCCTGCGGAATATCCGCAGGAACTGATGTACGGTTCGGATATCACGATGGTGGTCAGCTCCGGTCCGACGCCGGCGGAACCCGTGCCCGTGCCCGATGTTCTGAAACTCTCCAAAGAACAAGCCATTACACAATTGACCGAAGCGGGCTTTGTGGTCAACGAAGCCGATATTACCTACGTGAACACGTCGGCGGCACCCGCCAACACCGTGTTGTCGCAGAGCATTAAGGCGGATACCCCCACTGCTCCCGGCACCGCGATCAAGTTGGAGATCAGCACCGGCTTTGTGGATGTGAAAGTACAGATCCCGTTGCCCGACAGCGGCGTGATGGTGGATCTCCAAGTGTACGTTAACGGTCAGTTGCGTGAGACGTTTACCGGTATTTTGCCGAACGTGGCACGCGTCAAAGCGGTCACGGTATCCGAGCAGGTGGAGTCCTATCCCGTAACGGTGCGTATCGCGAAAGCGGGCACCAATTCGGGCGAATTTTTGGATTATGCACAGTACCGTGTCAACGGTCAAACGGGTATGGTCGAGGAAGAGTATCGCCATGCCGATGTGCTGGCACGCTTTGAAACGAAGGCACCTACAACGACCACGACGATCAGCCAGACCACAACCACCACCCTTTCGGGTGCGGTGTCGGAGTAAGCGATGAGCGCAGTAGAAGGATTGATATTACAAGGCATCGGCGGTTTCTATTACGTGGAAACCGCCGATGCGGTCTATGAATGCAAAGCACGCGGCGCGTTTCGGCGCGAAGGCATCTCGCCTGTGGCAGGTGACCGTGTGGAGATCGCTGTCAATGACGATGCCAAAACAGGAACACTCCAACGCATTTTGCCGCGGCGTAATGTGTTGGTGCGCCCGCCGATCGCGAATCTTGATCAACTCGCGATCATCGCGTCGATTGCCGAACCCGCTCCCAACGCGTTGCTCTTGGATAAGTTGATCGCCATTGCGGAGGAGAATGATATTGAACCGCTCTTGGTCATCACCAAATCGGATCTTCAGGATACCGCCGCGCTGGAGGATACGTACCGCACGGTGGGCATCCCGCTGTTTACGGTAACGGTTACACAACCCGAAACCGCGCAGGCGCTCAAGCAGCAGTTACAAGGGCGTGTTACGGCGTTTGCGGGTAACTCGGGTGTGGGTAAGTCCAGCTTGCTCAACGTGATCGAGCCGTCGTGGCAACGCGAAACGGCGGAGATCAGTCACAAGCTTGGCAGAGGACGGCATACCACGCGTTCAGCGGAACTGTTTCGGTTGCCGTTCGGCGGTTACCTCGCGGATACGGCGGGCTTTTCCGCGTTGGATATGGAACGCATTCATCCGATCGCCAAAGAGCGCTTGGAAGATTGTTTCCGCGAATTTCGTCCGCTGTTCGGGCGGTGCCGCTTTACGGGGTGCGCGCATATCCACGAACCCGATTGCGCGGTGAAAGCCGCCGTGGAAGCGGGGAAGATCGCGCGGTCGCGGTATGAAAGTTATTGCGCGATGTACGCGCAAGCCGAAACCCGCAAAAGTTGGGAAACGAAATAAAAACGATGCAAAGGGTGACAGCTTTATTACAAAGCCGTTGCCCTTTTGATTTGTATAAATATGAAATTCAAAAGGCTTTATCGATAATTTTATTGCATCGTCTTGCTGTATATGGTATAATGTTACAAAATGTTGTAGAGGTGGTTTGTGTGGGTTCAAATACGATACAGATTTTAGTTGCTATGGTCATTTATATGGCCGCTGTTATTTCTATCGGTTTAGTGTATGCTAAAAAAGCAAACAAAAGCAGTGAAGCTTTCTTTCTCGGCGGCAGATCACTAGGTCCGTGGGTCACGGCGATGAGTGCCGAAGCCTCCGATATGAGCGGTTGGCTGTTGATGGGTCTGCCCGGTGTTGCTTACTGGTGCGGTGTTGCGGATGCGGCTTGGGTTGCTATCGGTCTTGCCATCGGTACCTACCTTAACTGGCTCATTACTTCCAAACGGCTTCGTCGATACAGCGTCAAAGCCGGAAACTCCATCACGCTTCCGGAGTTTTTCTCCAAACGCTATAAAGAGAAAGAACCGGTTATTTTGATGATTTCCGCCCTTTTTATTTTGGTCTTCTTCACGGTTTATGCGGCAAGCTGTCTCGTTACTTGCGGAAAACTGTTTTCCACGTTGTTCGGCAGCCCGTATGTCGTTATGATGCTGGTTGGTGCTCTGTTTGTTCTCGTGTATACGATCCTTGGCGGATTCCTTGCTGAAAGCGCCTCTGATTTTATGCAGGCCATTGTTATGATTTTTGCTTTGATCGTGGTTGTTGCGTTGAGTGTGTTGAAGGCGGGCGGCTTGGATCAGGTTATCGCCAACGCCAAAAGCATTCCCGGTTTCCTCGACTTTTTCGGTATGGCAACGCCCACTTTGAACGAAGCGGGCAATCAAATTGTAGAAGGTGGTAAACCGTTGTTTGGTGCGGCCGCCCCGTACAGCCTGCTTACCATCGCGTCTTCTTTGGCGTGGGGACTTGGCTATTTCGGTATGCCGCAGGTTCTTTTGCGCTTTATGGCGATCCGCAAGGAAAGCGAACTCAAGAGTTCTCGCCGTATCGCGATGGTGTGGGTTGTCATCTCGCTTACGGTTGCGGTGTTTATCGGTCTGGTCGGCAGACAATTGTTCCCGACTACGCATTTAACTGCGGGTGCTGCGGAAAATATTTTTATCACGCTTTCCACCAATTTCTTGCCGCCTCTGTTGGCCGGCTTCATTATGGCAGGTATCCTCGCGGCAACCATCAGTTCTTCGGATTCGTACTTGCTGATTGCCGCTTCGGCGTTCGCGAAGAATATTTACCAAGGAACGTTCAAAAAGCGGGCAAGCGATAAAGAAGTGATGTGGATGACAAGAATCACCCTTCTCGTTATCACCGCGATCGCTATTGTTATTGCGCTGGATGAAAACAGTGTTATTTTCAGTATCGTCTCTTTCGCTTGGGCAGGATTCGGCGCCACCTTCGGTCCGATTATGCTCTTCTCGTTGTTCTGGAAGAGAACCACACGGGCAGGCGCTATCGCCGGTATGATCGGCGGCGGTGTAATGGTGTTTGTGTGGGATCTGGTGATCAGCAAACTCGGCGGCGTTTTCGCGATTTACGAATTACTCCCCGCCTTCCTGTTCTCTTCGCTTGTCATCGTGGTGGTTTCTTTGTTAACCAAGAAACCCTCCCCTGAAATTGAGGCGGAATTTGAAGCCGTTCGCTTGGGAACGGAGGAAGTTGTTCAATAATGTAAAATAAAAACACTCGAGGGAGACACTTTTGAAAGTAAGTGTCTCCCTCGTTTTTCGTGAAAAATGGTGCACAAGTTGCCGCTCCCGGAATATGTTGATAATACAGAGGCGGAAACGTTAAGGGGGATGAGACAGTGAAACGGAGAAACTGTTGCAAAGGCGGCTACTATGCCGCATTCGGCGCGGGGCTATTGGTCGCGATGCTTTTCCCCGCGCGGTGCATCCTGATCTTGGCGGCTGCCGCACTGGTATTGACCGGCATCTCGCTGTTGCGGTGCTGAATACTCACGAAGGAGGATCTTGGTATGCAGATCGTTGTTGTAAAAAGTCCGAAATTCTTTGGAGGCATCCTGCGGCGGTTGTTCCGAATCAAAAAAGGCGAAGAAACACTATAACAAGAAGCGGAGAGCAAGCCTCTCCGCTTTTTTGTCATATCTGTCGGACAGGGCGCATATATCTTGCATAGAAACAGCTGTAAAAAGGAGAGAGAAGAATGGAGCTTCAAGTAACCAACGGGCGGATCGGGACGATCGAGACCGTGTTTGACGATTTGGACGAGCGCCCCGTCGATTGCGATTTTATGTTGCCCGACTATATGCCGGAGATCACCGCCATCTTAAAATGCCGTATGAAACCGGTGGTACAATCGCATCAGGTCAGCGGTGACCGTGTGATGGCAGACGGTACGGTGCATCTGCAATTGCTGTATCTGGGAGAAGACCGCCGTTGTGTGCGTTGCTACGAGCACACGCAACCGTTTTCCTCCGCGTTCACGGTCAAAGATCTCAAAAGCAGTGATACCGTGCGATTGTCGGCGCGCACCAATTACGTGAATTGTCGTGCTACCGCGCCCCGTCGCGTGGATGTACACGGGGCATTCAGCGTGCGTTTGACAGTCACCGCTGAGAGTAATAAAGAGGTGATCTGCCACGTGAGCGCAGACGATTTGCACACTCGCGGTTGTGATGTGGTCGGTTCGGTTCCTGCGGGCGGTGCGGAAAAGACGGTTTCTGTCAACGAGGTGCTGGAATTGGGCGCGGCGGTTTCGCAAGCGTTGGTGCGCGGTGAAGCCACCGCTGTGGTCACGGAATGTAAGCAGATGCCCAACAAGGCGGTAATCAAAGGCGATGTGTTGCTGGAATCGGTACATATTGCCAACGAGGAGAGCGGCGAACTCTTCCGCGCCAAACACCGCATCCCGTTTAGCCAGATCCTCGATGTCGAAGGTCTGACAGAGGACACAGTGTGCGATTGCCGTGCCCGCATTACGCAATGCGATATGCGCGTGATGGCAGATCCCGCGGGCGAGAATCGCTTACTGTCGGTGGCAATTAAGCTGACCGTGTCGCTCGTTTGCTACCGCACCGAGAGCGGGCGGTTGGTGACCGATGCGTACCATACCGCGTATCCGCTGAAAACCGAGTCGTGCGCGGTGGAGGTTTGCCGCGTGGCATTTGTGCGGTCGGATGCCGTGGGTATCACCTTAGTACAGGATCTGCCGGATAGCGACATTGCGGAGATTCTGGATGTTTGGTGCGAGCCGATGACGGTGGAATGCCGTGAAAATGCGGGTCAGACCGCGGTTTGCGGTGAAATGCTGGTGGGGATGCTTACCAAGGATGCTGAGGGAATCGTGTCCTATTACGAGCGTCCCGCGGCGTTTGAGGAGGTGTTACCCGACACATGCGAAAAGGTAGAGGCCGTGGTAACACCGGTTGAGGTATCGTATGTGCGCAACGGCGGGCAACTCGAAGTACGTATGCAAGCGGCAGTGCATCGCACGGGCTTGCAAACGGAACACCACCGTGCTCTTACGCGGATGACGGTGGACGACGCCGCCCCGTACACCGACGACGGCACGCTGGCGGGGTGTTGCCTCAAAGTGTGCTTTGCCGAGGCAGGCGAATCGGTGTGGGATCTCGCGCGCCGCGAACGCACCTCGCCCGAAGCACTCAAAGAAGAAAACGGCTTGCAGTGTGAAGTACTCGAGCAAGATACGATGTTACTTATCCCGATGAAATAACCTCCCACACCCGTTGATCGTACGATCAACGGGTGTGTTTGCATTTGGGGGTTGTACACGGGCAAATCTATGGTATAATACTCATAAGTGATAATTAGGGAGGCTGTTCTATGAAATTTTCGCAACTGTTGTATAAGCGACCGGATGCGGCGCAAGTCAAAGAAACGCTTGCCGCATTGATACAAAAGTTCGCTGAAGCGTCCGATTACGCGTCGGCCAAAACGGTCTTCTTGGAATGGGAGGCGGTGCAAGCCGAGATTTCCACGGCGCAATCTTTGGTGTCGATTCGCCACTCGATCGACACACGTGATGCGTTTTACGATGAGGAAATGAAGTTTTGGAATGCGCTGTCGCCGGAGTTGCGGGAATATACACAGCAATGGACGCAGGCGATGCTGTCTTCACCGTTCCGCGCGCAATTTGCGGCTGAATACGGGGATGTGTATTTTATCAATGCTGAGATCGCGCTCAAATCTTTTTCTCCCGCTATCATTGAAGATTTAAAGGAAGTAAAAGATCTGACACAAGAATATGAAAAGCTCCTTGCTTCGGCGCAGATCCCGTTTGAGGGTGGGGTCTACACCATTTCCCAAATGACACCGTTTAAGAAAAGCGCGGATGATGCACAGCGCTTGGCGGCGTGGAAAGCGGAGGGGCAGTGGTATAAAGAAAACCAAGCCGCATTGGATTCGTTGTATGACCGCTTGGTACACTTGCGGGATACGATGGGCAAGAAAATGGGATATGACGGGTATACAGAACTCGGATATTACCGCATGAACCGCAACTGCTATACGCAAGCGGATGTTGAAAAATTCCGCGAAGCGGTGGTAAAATACTTGGTGCCCATTGCCGCGGATATTTTCCGCGAGCAAGCCAAACGGTTGGGCAAGTCGTATCCTTTGAGTTTTGCGGATGCGGCGCTGACCTTCCGCTCGGGCAACCCCAAGCCCTACGGCACCGCCGATGATATTTTGGCACAGGGCAAGCGGTTCTACGACGAACTTTCTCCTGAAACGAGTGAGTTTTTCTCCACAATGCTGGAACGCGAATTGCTGGATGTCCTTTCCAAAGACGGCAAAGCGGGCGGCGGGTATTGTACCGAATTGTCTGCGCACAAAGTTCCGTTTATTTTCGCTAACTTTAACGGCACACAAGGCGACGTGGAAGTGGTCACGCACGAGGCGGGTCACGCCTTCGCCTATTGGCTCAACCGCGACCGCGTGCCTGCGCAGTTGGCGTGGCCTGCTTTGGATGGGTGCGAAGTGCATTCTATGTCGATGGAATTTTTCGCGTGGCCGTGGGCGGAGGGTTTCTTCGGCGCGGATACAAACAAATTCCTCTACAGCCATTTGGTAAGCGCCATTACCTTTATTCCGTACGGTACGATGGTGGACCATTTCCAACACATCATTTATGAAAAACCGTCGTTGACTCCCGCCGAACGGCATGCCGTATGGAAAGAACTGCTCGGTGTGTATATGCCGTGGCTGCGACTGGACGGTGAGATCCCGTTCTACAGCGAGGGTGAAGCGTGGCAACGCCAACACCACATCTACTCTTGGCCGTTCTACTATATCGATTATTGTTTGGCGCAGACGGTCGCACTGCAGTTCTGGGCACGCATCCAAGCCGATCCCAAGGCGGCGTGGGAGTGTTATATGGCATACAGCAAGCAAGGTGGCAGTCGCGTATTTACCGAATTGCTCAAAAATGCGGGGCTGGATACCCCGTTTGATGAGCGCTGCTTGCGCGGTGTGTGCGAAACCGCGGCGCGTTGGTTGTCGGAATTTGACCTGACGGGTATCGAATGATAAAGGGGCGAAATGTGTGAAGTTGAAACGCATCGTGTCGTTACTTTTGGTGATGGTGATTGGCTTGTGTTCTCTTTCCGCTTGCGGTGAGGAAGAGCCACCCGTGGTAAAAGCCGACACACTGACGGTATCGTACGAGGAGTTTTACCGCAAATTTTCTCCGTTTTACTGTGAATCGGTCGCCGATCGCGATGTGGTGGATATGACGCAGTTGTATTTGCTCACCACCGACCGCGAGGGAGAGATCATCCTCAATGGCATCCAGGGCGAAACCAAAGCCTACAACGGGACGGAATATACCTATACCGGTCCGGCGGATGTACTCATCATTCACAACGACGACGGAACGGTGTCCTACGAATTTAAATTACGTGAGGATGTATGCTTTTCTGACGGTAAGCCGCTGACCGCCGATGATCTCATTTTTACAATGTACGTGATGTGCGATCCGACGTACGACGGCAGTTCGGAGTTTGCTTCGTTGCCGATTCGCGGGTTAGCGGCATACCGCAGCGGTATGATGCCGAAATGGCAACTGATCTTGGCAGATACCCCGAAAAATGCGGCTATCGGTTCCGCGGCGGGGCATTACACGGCGCAGGAAGCGGTGGAGTTTTGGACAGCATTTAACGAGGTAGGCACCCAGTTTGCCCAAAACATTATCGACCACGGAAAGTATTACAAGTGGGGTACCACGGTGGCGGAGATCGCACGTGTAATCGGTTATCTCGATTTGCCTGAGAGTGCCACTGCCGCCGATTTGTTTAATGCGATTGTGGATCGACACGGCTACAACATATCCGATCAGGGCATCAACTCCGAAAAAGTCGCCTCCAATTTTGAACAAATGTTGCTGAGCAAACTCAGCAGCCGCTTGAAGCAAGGCTTGCTGACCGGTGAATCCGCACCCCACATTGAAGGAATACAAAAAGTGAACAAGTACACCGTGCGCGTTTTGCTGGAGGAAGAAACGTCTACCGCATTGCAGTATTTTTGTATTCCCATCACCCCGTTGCACTACTACGGCGATGCCGCTTTGTGCGATTTTGAAAAATCACAGTTCGGTTTTCAAAAAGGCGACCTGACAACCGTGCGCGCCCGTAACGAATCGCCGATGGGAGCGGGGCCGTATATCTTCCGGAGAATGCAAGAACGCGAGATCAAGTTTGAGTGGAATACCAAATACTATGCGGGTTCTCCCAAAACACGCTATATTTATTTTCACGAAACGGCTGACGATGTTCTGATGAGCGATTTTGCCGACGGCACAGTGGATATCATCGCGCAGGCGTCGGACCGAGATACCTTGTCGGGAATTGAAAAACTCAACGGCGGCGTACTCAACGGTGATGAAGCCGTGGTGGATACCGCCGAGCAATTAGGGTATGGATACATCGGTATCAGTGCCAATTGCGTGAAAGTGGGCAACGACCCCGCTTCGTACCAATCCAAGTGCTTGCGTACAGCGTTAGCGACGGTGTTTGCCGCGTGTCGCACCCCGTTTATCGAGGACTATTATGAAGGCCGTGCCACCGTGATCGAACAACCGCTCTCGGCGGTGACGTGGCAGACAGAGTCGCACACGGCATTCGGTACGGATGTCAGCGGCAAATCCATCTACACCGCGGATATGACCGAAGAGCAGCGCCGCACGGCGGTATCGCGGGCGGCATTGGGCTTTTTCAAAGCCGCCGGCTATACCGTGGCGGGCGGCAAAGTGACGAAAGCGCCCGCGGGCGGAGTGTTGGATTTTGAAATACAGCTCGACGGCAACAGCAAGGGCAATCACGCCGCCTACCGCGTGTTGTTGCAAGCCCGCGAGATACTTGCGGAGATCGGCATATCGCTCAAAGTGGCGGATCTGCCCATCAGCATTGGTACGTGGAACAGTATTCGCGGGGAGCGTATCGGCTTGTGGTGTGCCGAGCGGGCAACGCAACCGATGCTCGATTGCTACGGTATGTACTTTTCGGGGGACGAAACACACATTGCGGGCGCAGCACAGTATATGCTGGATATCAACGATAAGCGGTTAAACGATATGATATTGCAAGCTCGCCGCACGGAAGACGAGAAAAAGCGCACCGCCTTGTACCGTGACGCACTGGAGATCGTCGAAGAATGGGCGGTGGAAGTGCCGTTGTACC
>JAZOBT010000085.1:0-31726 GCA_045596125.1 Acutalibacteraceae bacterium
CCTTAGTACGAGAGGACCGGGATGGACGCACCTCTGGTGCACCAGTTGTCACGCCAGTGGCACAGCTGGGCAGCTAAGTGCGGATCGGATAAACGCTGAAAGCATCTAAGCGTGAAGCCGGCCTCAAGATGAGATATCCCACTGATTTATCAGGTAAGGTCCCGGGAAGACTACCCGGTTGATAGGCTGCGTGTGTAAGGGTGGCGACACTTTTAGCTTGGCAGTACTAATAGACCGAGGGCTTGACCTGACGATCACTTGAATCACGGAGTGTAAGCAGAGATGTAGCTGGTTACACGTCGGAGGGTTCACACATTCGGAAACGCTTTATTCAGTTTTCAGGGTACGACCCTGAGCAAAGTTGGTGTCGATGGCGGTGAGGGTACACCCGTTCCCATCCCGAACACGGCAGTTAAGCTCACTTGCGCTGACAATACTCGGCTGGTAGCGGCCCGGGAAGATAGGTAGACGCCAACACAACAAAAGCACTTAACCTCAAGGTTAGGTGCTTTTTCTTTTGCGTTTCGGGATTGACAGAGATGCTTCCGTTGATCTTCTATTTTTTCGACCGCGGTGTTCGCCCGCCCCCGCTCTGCGGGGGAGATAAAAGAGCGGAGCGATTTCTTGCCTCCCCTTGTCAGGGGAGGTGGATTTTTGCCGTAGGCAAAAAGACGGAGGGGTAGTTTTGTTATTTCCCCCTCCGTCACGGCGGGAGTAAACCCCCGCCCTACTTTTTTATTTTTCAGGATGGGAACGGGTTACACCCTACTCTTGCGGTGCCCGAAAAATGATCGGGCTACCGCTGATCCTCCATTTTTTCGGCCGCGGCGCCAACGCCTGCTCGCTGGTTCCGCCACCGGCGGCGCTCGCAGGTGTTGCTCATCCCGAACACGGCGACGAAGGAACAACGGCACAAATTTTGATTTCTGTATGGATCAAAGCGGAAAACGGGGGTCAAATATTTTTCTCTTCCCAAAGTGATCGAGTCGATCTATAAAGTGTATGATGAAGAAGGAAACAACTTAATACTCTCGATATTTTAAAGCAGGAAAAGCAGATGCAAAGCGGGAAATTGCATCTGCTTTTTGTTTACTTATGAAATAGTTTATGATATACTATAAGGTAATCTGTGCAATACGAGAAGAAGATCGTGGATCACAGGTGTGTTTCAAGGTGGTAACGGCAATGGGAAATAGACAGAAAAAGAAAAGTAAAAAGGAAAATGAGATTGCAGGTTTCGCCGCTTTTAACCCCGGTTATATAGCATGGGTGATAGGGCTTTGTTTTACCTTGTGGGGGAACTTTTATTTGCTCGTAGAAGAAAATGAATTTTCTTGGATTTTGCTACTGTTTTTCTTGGGCTTTACGGCTGCCGTATTTTTGGATGCAGTATACTACATATTTACCAGAGAAGAAATTTATTTGGTACATTTTTGGGGATATAAATGGCGGTTGCCTTGGTTTTATATTAGTTCAATAACGAAGCATGGGTTTTGGGATAGTTTTGCTTGTCGAGAACTAATGGGTTATGAAATCTATTATGACCAACGGTATAAAGGTAAATTGATAAGGAAAGCTTTAACTTTACCGTTAACACCTAAGGTGAAAAAATATTTAAATAAATTCTATTGTGGTGAAATAGAATTCGAAACGAAACGTCGAAAGAAGAAAAGATAAGTGTAATTTTTCGCCGTTAGGAAAACACTAATTTAACGAAAGGAGTGAGATGATGGCGGATAAGTTTGTTTTACATTCCAAATTTAAGCCGACGGGGGATCAGCCGCAGGCGATCGCGGCGCTTACCGAGAGCGTATTGGCGGGCAAAAAAGAACAGACGTTACTGGGTGTGACGGGTTCGGGTAAGACGTTTACCATGGCGAATGTGATTGCGAATGTGAATAAGCCGACGCTCGTTCTCGCTCATAACAAGACGCTTGCGGCGCAGTTGTGCTCGGAATTTAAAGAGTTTTTCCCTGAGAATGCGGTGGAGTATTTTGTTTCCTAACACAAGATTTGCACTAAAAACCGTGATAAAAAACTGTTTTTAGGGGATTTTTAACACAGGATAACACGCAATAACACTACGTAAACCGAATAAATTTGTGACCTAAATTCGTGTAATGGAAAAAGGATAAAAATAGCTCTTTAAATTATTGGAGGTGCAACAATGGAAGAAAACAATATTATCACAGAACAAAAGAATAAAAATACTATTTGGAAAGTGCTTTTAATATTTTCACTTGCTATTATTTTAATTTGCGGAGTTTTCTTTTTATTTAATTATGATATAGCGTATGATGACGATTCGGCTGGCGGTTGGTTACCCCCAAGTTTCGGCGTGATTTTTTTATACTTTATATTGTCGGTTATTTCTATTGTTGCGGCAATAATTTTAAAGATAGTATATAGAAAACGCGTAAGTATTATTTCGTTATTAGCAGCTGCTATTATTATGCCTATTATATGCTATCAATTTAATTACAACACGCTAAAAAAAGACGGAGCGTTATATTCATTAGTCGATGAGGGCGGAATATTCCACTTTATTGCTATCAAAGACTTTAATTTTGATGGAATGAATGACGATCGATATCATATTTTGTATGATGAACGACGTTATTCGGCTCGTTATGGAGGCCATTTTGATGATGAAATCATAGATTATATCGATACAGTTGCAATTGGAACCGGTCCGGCATTAAATGCTTTTTGCTTTTATGATTGGGAAGAGAAAGTTATTGATTTGCATTTGAATAGAGATAATATAGTCTATAAGGAGATTATTGTTACGGTAGCCTTTCAAGAAGCAGCGATTGCAAAGAAAACTTCTTTTTACTTAAATAATTTAGAACTTACACCTGATGAAACAAGTGAAAAAACTGTCACCTTTATTTTCGATGCTGAAACTTGTGCTAATTGGCAAAGTGCATCAGAAGTGGAATTTATCGAAATTCCCTTTGAATATATAGTAATGGGTTAATTTTTGTGTTTTAACTACTTGACTGAATATTTTGTAACCACTTACAATTACAAATTTGTGACCTAAATTCGTGTAATTGCCTATTCGCCAACTTTTTGAGGAAAATTTAAGTGAATTTAAGAGAAGAAAATGACAGAAAATAATCAAAAAAGAGAGGAGTGAGAACGTGCCGGATAAGTTTATTTTACATTCAAATTATAGTCCTACTGGAGACCAACCACAAGCGATTGAAAAACTCAGCGAAGGCATCAAAAATGGCTTAAAAGAGCAGGTTTTGCTTGGTGTAACAGGTTCGGGAAAAACTTTTACAATGGCAAATATTATTGCAAATATTAACCGTCCTACTCTCGTTCTCGCTCACAATAAGACCCTCGCCGCGCAGTTGTGCTCGGAATTTAAAGAATTCTTCCCTGAGAATGCGGTGGAATATTTTGTATCCTATTACGATTACTATAAGCCCGAGGCGTATGTGCCGTCCACGGACACGTATATTGAAAAAGACTCCGCCATTAACGACGAGATCGACAAACTGCGTCATTCTGCCACGTCGGCGTTGTCGGAGCGGCGGGATGTTATCATTGTGGCGAGCGTATCGTGTATTTACAGTTTGGGTAACCCGATCGATTACCGCAATATGATCATATCGCTGCGACCGGGGATGCAAAAGAGCCGCGACGAGCTGTTGATGCGACTGGTGGACTTGCAGTACGAACGCAACGACATTAATTTTGTGCGTAATAAGTTTCGTGTGCGCGGCGATGTGGTGGAGATCTTTCCCGCCTATTCCAACGATACGGTGATCCGTGTGGAGTTTTTCGGGGATGAGATCGATCGATTGAGTGAAGTCAATCCCTTGACGGGCGAGCTGAAAGGGCTTTTGGGGCATATTGCGATCTATCCGGCATCACACTATATCGTGCCGCCTGAAAAGTTGGAGACCGCCATTGCGGAAATCGAGAGAGAGCTTGAGGCGCGTGTGGAGGAGTTTAAAGCCGAGGGGAAGTTGCTGGAGGCACAGCGCATCTTGCAACGGACGCGCTATGACATTGAAATGTTGCGCGAGATCGGTATCTGCAAGGGGATTGAAAACTATTCGCGCGTACTTGCGGGGCGCGCGCCGGGGTCCACGCCGTTTACGTTGTTGGATTATTTTCCGGATGATTACTTGTTGTTTGTGGATGAATCGCACGTGACGTTGCCGCAAGTGCGCGGTATGTTTGGCGGCGATTTTGCGCGCAAGAAAAACTTGGTGGAATACGGATTCCGTTTGCCGAGTGCGTATGACAATCGTCCGCTGAATTTTGAGGAATTTTATAAACGGGTGAATCAAGCGGTGTTTGTGAGTGCGACACCGGGTGATTTTGAGTATGAGCACAGCGGCACGCCGGTGGAGCAGGTGATCCGTCCGACGGGACTCTTGGATCCCGAGGTCACGGTCCGGTCTGTGGAGGGGCAGATCGACGATCTGATTGGCGAGATACGCGAGCGTGCCGAGCGCAAAGAGCGTGTGCTTGTGACGACCTTGACCAAAAAGATGGCGGAGGATTTGACGACCTATTTTGAAAATGTGGGGATTCGTGTGCGGTATATGCATCACGATATCGACACGATGGAGCGTATGGAGATCATCCGCGATCTGCGGTTGGGCGAATTTGACGTGTTGGTAGGTATCAACCTGTTGCGCGAAGGATTGGATATTCCCGAAGTATCGCTGGTGGCGGTGTTGGATGCTGACAAGGAAGGATTCCTGCGGTCGGCTACGTCTCTTATTCAGACCATCGGGCGTGCGGCGCGCAATGCGCAGGGTAAGGTTATTTTGTATGCCGACGAGGTGACGCCGTCGATGGAGAAAGCCATTCGCGAGACGGAGCGCCGCCGCGCGATCCAGTTGCGATATAACGAGGAACACGGTATTGTGCCGCAGACCATTGTGAAAGATGTGCGCGATGTGTTGCAGATTACACCGTCGGCAGCGAGGGATGAGAAGACAGGAAAGAAACTGTCGAAACTCGAGCGGCAACAACGCATTGAGCAGTTGACCAAGGAAATGAAGCACGCCGCCAAATTGTTGGAGTTTGAGCACGCGGCGTGGTTGCGTGATGAGATCGAAAAGTTAAAGCGATGAGGGAACACTATGTTGGAAAAACTGATCGTTAAAGGTGCCAAAGAACACAATTTAAAAGATATCGATGTGACCATCCCGCGCGATAAACTGGTGGTTTTCACCGGCGTATCGGGGTCGGGTAAGTCTTCGCTTGCGTTTGACACCATTTACGCCGAGGGACAGCGGCGGTATATGGAGAGTTTATCGTCTTATGCGCGCATGTTTCTGGGACAGATGGAGAAACCGGATGTGGAATCTATTGAGGGGTTATCGCCCGCCATTTCCATTGACCAGAAGACCACATCGCACAACCCGCGTTCGACCGTGGGAACGGTAACCGAGATCTACGATTATTTGCGATTGTTATATGCCCGTATCGGTGTGCCGCATTGTCCCAAATGCGGCAAAGAGATTCGTCAGCAGACGGTGGACGAGATCGTGGACCGTGTGCTGGAATTGCCCGAGCGCACGCGTGTGCAATTGTTGGCACCTGTGGTGCGCGGGCGCAAAGGCGAATGTCAAAAGGAGTTTGAAGCGGCCCGAAAGTCGGGTTATGTGCGCGTGCGGGTGGATGGCTCGTTGTATGATCTGTCCGAGACCATCACGTTGGATAAAAACAAAAAGCACACGGTGGAAGTTGTGGTTGACCGCTTGGTCATTTCCCCTGACATTCGTACCCGTTTGGCGGATTCGATCGAGACGGCGACAGCGTTATCGGGCGGGTTGCTGATCGTGCATTTGGTGGACAGCGGAGAGGAACTGTCTTTTTCGCAAAACTACGCTTGCCCGGATCACGGGTTTAGTATGGAAGAACTCACACCGCGGATGTTTTCGTTTAACAATCCGTTCGGTGCTTGTCCGAAATGTACGGGCATCGGTATTTTTATGTCGATCGATCCCGATTTGGTGATCGCGGATGAAAATTTAACACTCCGCGAGGGGGCGATCCGCGCGAGCGGGTGGAGTTTCTTGGACGGCGGAACCATTGCGCAGATGTACTACGAGGGATTATCGGCGCATTATGGATTTTCGCTGGATACGCCGTGGAAAGATCTGTCGGAAGAGGCGCGCCATATTTTGTTGTACGGCAACAACGGCGAAAAGATCCGTATGACGCGGCGGATGGAATACGGAACGGGCGAGTATTTCACCTCGTGGGAAGGCATTGTGAACAACTTACAGCGCCGCCATCAAGAGACCAACAGTGAATGGATGCGCAGTGAACTAGAAACGTATATGAGCAAAGTGCCGTGCCCCGATTGTCGCGGTAAACGGCTCAAGCCTGAAAGCTTGGCGGTGACGCTGGGTGGTGTGAACATTGCGGATCTGTGTGATAGATCCGTCACCGAGATGCTGCAATTTGTGCAGGAATTGGATGGCCAACTGACCACGCGGGAGCACCAAATTGCGGATCGCGTCATCAAAGAAATCCGCGAACGGTTGGGCTTCCTCAACAGTGTGGGATTGGAGTATTTGACGTTGTCGCGCACGGCGGGCACGTTGTCGGGCGGTGAAAGTCAGCGCATTCGGCTGGCGACGCAGATCGGTTCGTCGTTGATGGGTGTGCTGTATATTTTGGACGAGCCCAGTATCGGTTTGCATCAGCGTGACAATCAAAAACTGTTGGATACACTGCGCCGCTTGCGCGATTTGGGAAACACGCTGATCGTGGTGGAGCACGACGAAGAGACGATGCTTGCCGCCGATTGGATCGTGGATATCGGCCCCGGTGCGGGCGTACACGGCGGCGAAGTGATCTGTTCCGGTACGGTCGAAGAGGTTTGCGCGTGCGAGAAATCGGTTACGGGTCAATATCTCAGCGGTAAGCGCAAGATTCCTGTGCCGGAAAAACGCCGCGAAGGTAGCGGTAAAGTATTGCGCGTGTGCGGGGCGGCGGCAAACAACTTGAAAAATATCGATGTATCGTTCCGTTTGGGCGCGTTTAACTGCGTGACAGGCGTGTCGGGTTCGGGAAAATCGTCACTTGTCAATGAGATATTGTATAAGCAGTTGGCGAACAAACTCAATCGCACGCATTGCCGCGCGGGGGCGCATCGGTGCATTGAGGGGATCGAGGAACTGGATAAGGTGATCGCGATCGATCAGTCGCCGATCGGACGTACGCCGCGGTCCAATCCCGCTACGTATACGGGTGTGTTTAACGATATTCGTGAATTGTTTGCTTCCACAGCGGATGCTAAAATGCGCGGCTATGCCGCAGGGCGGTTCTCCTTTAACGTAAAAGGCGGCCGTTGCGAAGCGTGTCAAGGCGACGGTATTTTGAAGATCGAAATGCACTTTTTACCCGATATTTACGTGCCGTGTGAGGTGTGTAAGGGGCAACGATACAATCGCGAGACGTTGGAAGTTCATTATAAAGGCAAAAATATTTACGATGTGTTGGAGATGACGGTGGAAGAAGCCCGCGAATTCTTCGACAGCATTCCCAAAATTGCGCGGCGGTTGCAGACGTTGCTCGATGTGGGATTGGGATATATCAAGTTGGGACAACCCGCCACCACATTGTCGGGCGGTGAGGCACAACGCGTCAAGTTGGCGACCGAATTGTCCAAACGGGCGACGGGGCGCACGGTGTATATTTTGGATGAACCGACCACGGGTCTGCACACGGCGGATGTGGCACAACTCATTCAAGTGTTGCAACAGCTGGTGGACAGCGGCAATACCGTTATCGTGATCGAGCATAATTTGGATGTTATCAAAAGTGCCGATTATATTTTGGATCTGGGTCCTGAGGGTGGCAACCGCGGTGGTTTGCTTGTTGCGGCGGGCACACCCGAAGAGTTGATTCAGGTGGAAGGTTCGTACACGGGGCAGTATCTGCGGCCGATGTTGGAACTGTAATATAAAACGAAAGGAGGAAACCGTATGGAAAAAAGTGCGACACTCTATGATATTTCGTATCTTGTGGGTATACAAACCATCCGCGTGATGCACCGCATCATACGGTTTTTCACCTTGTTATTCCTGCCGATCCGGTTGCTCATATGGCGCGGTGCGCGTGCCGTCGCGCGGCGGCGCGATCCGCGAGTGCGCGAAGGATTGGCAGGCTTGTGGCGGCGTTTTTCTGAGGCGGGTCGCCGTGTCACACGGGCATGGAAGCGGCATCCCGCCAGGGGTATTGCACAAATCCTATATTTGCCGATTGCGGCCGCCAAGCATTATAAAGGATTTACCCGCGCGGTGGCTACGGTGGCGGCGATTGCGTGTTCGGTGGGGTTGTTACTGGGTACATTTCGGTATTGGAACCAAACCACGTTTGCGTTGGCATTATCCGACGGTGACGATGTGTGGGGGTACATTGCCGATGAAGCTGTACTGCAAGAAGGTGTGGCATTGGCCAACGAACGATTGGGTGCAGCGGCTTCAAATCAACTGTTACCGACAGTTCCCTCGATGTCGTTGCAAATGACACGGCAAGCGGATGTGTGGGATAAACAACAGGTGTGTGACTATTTGCTGTCCGAGACGACAGTGGAAACGCGTGAAGCGTGCGGTGTGTACATAGACGGTGTGTTTTGCGGTGCGTTGAGCAATCGCCGCAATGCGCAACGGGTATTGGACGAAATTTTGGAAGAAAGCCGCGAAGGGAAAAAAGAGGTAACTTCTTTGTTTGTCGAGACGGTAGAACTGGTGGAGGGTGTGTATCCCACCGAGCGTGTGTTGCCGACGCAGACGGTGAAAAAACAACTGACTACCGAGGCGGTCGCCGAAGAGACCTATCGCATCCGAACGGGAGATACATGGGACTCCATTGCGAGGGAGACGGGTGTTTCCGTTGTAGAGTTGTTGCAAAACAACCCGACATTGATCAAAGACTTTAAAGTGGGTGAAACCGTGATTACCCGCAAGGCGCAACCGCATTTGCGCGTGATGGTATCGGGCACGATCCGGTATGAGGCGGAAGTCCCGTTTACGGTGGAGCGGCGCCCTGATGCGTCGATGTACGAGGGGCGCGAGCGGGTTCGCGTCAAGGGGCAAAACGGTAAGAGCTTAATCACCGCCACCGTGATGTACTTAGACGGTGTAGAGCAATCGAGTATGATCACCGCCTCTGAGGTAATCGAGGAACCGATCACGCAGGTGGTAGCGTACGGCACCAAAAAGCGCCCCGGCAAAGGGCGGAATATGGTGTGGCCGACGCCGTGTACACGGTTTATCACCGAGTATTTCAGTATGTCTTCCGGCAATCGTCACCGCGGTATCGACTTGTGGTGCCGTGATATGGAAGGCGAAGATATTCTGGCGGCAGACAGCGGCACGGTTATCATTGCCACCGACCCGAAAGGGACCTCATATTGGTCATACGGCAAATATGTGGTGATCGATCATGGTGACGGCTACCAGACATTATATGCGCATTGCAGCGAGTTGCTGGTTAAACCGGGTGACACGGTCAAGAAAGGGCAACGCATTGCGTTGGTCGGTAATACGGGCCGCAGTACGGCACCGCATCTGCATTTTGAAGTGACGGTAAACGGCCGCAATGTTAATCCGCTGGACTACTACTGATGGAGGAAACGGTATGGAACGAACGGTGCATATCGGTGGACGATACCGCCATTTTAAGGGTAACGAATACGAAGTGTTGGCGGTCGCGCGGCACAGCGAGACGTTGGAGTCGTTAGTCGTCTATCGTGCGTTGTACGGCGAAGGTGATGTATGGGTACGCCCTTTGCAGGAGTTTTTGGATATCGTGACAAGAGACGGCAAAACTCGTCTGCGTTTTGAAGAAATCGACAGTTAATACTTGTCGAAAAACGTGGGGTATGGTATACTAATGGGTAGCACATTAATAGACAGGAAGATTTGAGTTATGGGAAAACAAGAGCGGTTACGCAACGTAGCGATTATTGCGCACGTTGACCACGGCAAGACCACGCTGGTGGATCAAATGTTGCGCCAAAGCGGAATTTTTCGCGCCAACGAACAGGTGTCTGAGCGCGTGATGGATTCCAACGATTTGGAGAAAGAACGCGGTATCACCATTTTATCGAAGAATACGGCGGTGATGTATGGCGATACCAAGATCAATATTGTTGACACGCCGGGTCACGCCGATTTTGGTGGCGAGGTGGAGCGCATCTTGATGATGGTAGACGGCGTGTTGTTGCTGGTCGATGCATTTGAGGGCTGTATGCCGCAAACGCGGTTTGTGCTCAAAAAGGCATTGGGTTTGGGGAAGCGTCCGGTCGTAGTGATCAACAAGATCGACCGCGACGGTGCGCGTCCTGCCGAAGTGATTGATGAACTGCTGGATCTGTTTATCGAACTCGGCGCTGACGAAGATCAATTGGAATTCCCTGTGGTGTATGCCTCGGGTCGCGACGGATATGCTTCGTTGGATCCCGCTGTATGCGAAGGTACAATGCAACCGTTGTTTGAGGCGATTCTCAAGCACGTGCCCGCTCCCAAAGGGGATACCGAGGGACCGTTGCAGATCTTGTTTTCCAACATCGACTATGATGATTACGTTGGTCGTGTCGGTGTGGGCCGCGTGGAACGCGGTACCGTGCTCGGTGGACAGACAGTTACATTGTGCCGCGCGGACGGAAGCACACAAAACTGCCGCATCGGTAAGCTATATCAATTTGAAGGATTGCGCCGCGTGGAATATGAATCCGCATCGGTGGGCGATCTGATCGCCGTGACGGGTATTACCGACCTCAACATCGGTGAAACGGTGTGCGATCCGTTGTGCGTGGAACCGTTGCCGTTTGTTCGCATCGATGAACCGACCATTTCGATGGTGTTTATGGTCAATAACAGTCCTTTTGCCGGAAAAGAGGGCAAATATGTCACCTCGCGCAACCTGCGTGACCGCTTGTTTAAAGAGGTGGAGACCAATGTTAGTATGCGTGTTAACGAGACCGAAACGACGGATGCGTTTGAGGTGTCGGGTCGCGGCGAGTTGCATTTGTCTATCTTGATCGAGACGATGCGGCGCGAGGGGTACGAGTTTGCCGTCAGCCGTCCGCAGGTTATCTATAAGCACGGGGATAACGGGGAACTGTTGGAACCGATGGAGCTGTTGATGATCGAAGTGCCGGAAAACTATGTCGGTGTCGTGATGGAGAAACTCGGTTCCCGCAAGGCGGAGATCGTAAATATGGTGACAAGGGAGACGGGTGTCAGCCACTTGGAGTTCCGTATCCCGTCTCGTGGTTTGATGGGATACCGTCAGCAATTCCTAACGGATACTAACGGCAACGGTATTATGAACAGTGTGTTCGACGGTTATGAGCCGTATAAAGGCGATATTCCGCAGCGTGTTCAGGGTTCGCTCGTTGTGTTTGAAACGGGTGAGACCAGTAGTTACGGTTTGTTCAATGCACAAGATCGCGGTGCACTGTTTGTCGGTCCGTCGGTATCGGTGTATGAGGGTATGATCGTGGGTCAATCTCCCAAAAACGAGGATATTGTCGTAAATGTTTGCAAGAAGAAACACGTTACCAATATGCGTGCCGCAGGTTCGGACGAGGCGCTTCGCTTAACGCCGCCTACCGTATTGTCGCTGGAACAGTCGTTGGAGTTTATCAATGATGATGAATTAGTGGAGATTACGCCGCAGAGTATTCGCTTGCGTAAACGAATTTTGTCGCGCGAACTGCGTATGAAAGAAGCGGCGAAGAAAAAAGCGTGAGGCAGTTAACAAGACCGTTGTGGAATTGCGGGTTAACGTGGCTTGCCGTTTTGCTGACAGCTGCGTGGTTGCCGCCGATATGGTTGTGGTGGGCTGTCGTGGCGGCTTTAGTTTGTCTTCTTTTGGTACTGATTGTGCCTTTTTGCCGCCGCAATCATCCGTTGGTGCTCATTACGATTAGCACTGTGTTGGCGCTGACTTCGTTGGCGTATTGCGAGACGGTACGCTATCAACCACTGATACAGCGGGCGGAAGAAACGGTATTTCTCCGTGCGGCGGTGGATAAATCAGAAAACGTGACACAACTTACCGTACTTGCGGGAGATTTGCCGCGCAATACGCGGTTGCTTTTGTGGGCAGAACCGGAAGCTGCCGCACTCCGAAGCGGCGACAGTATCACTGCAGAATTCACACTCAAGTTGCCGGATGAGAGCGGGTTGTCGTCGAAACAGCGCAAGGCAAGCGGGGTATGGCTTGCGGCGATTCCTAACGATGCCTCTGCCGGAAGTTGGACATTCAAACGCATGAAACCATCTTTTATGGATAAAATTGAGGCCTACCGCGGTGGAATTGTTACTCGAATACAAGATATGCTGAGCGGCGATACGGGTGGCGTGGTTAACGGCATCTGCTTAGGCGTTGATGAGGTGTTGAGTAGTAAAGCCGTGTCGGACTTTCGTAATTGCGGTGTGGCACATCTGTTTGCAGTATCGGGTTTGCATTTATCCGTTTTGACACAAGCGTTGCTTGCGTTGTTAAAACGGTGTAAAGTCCCGCGCTCGATACGAGGCTTAATTACAGCGATCGCAGTAGCGGGACTGATTTTCTTTATTGGGTTTTCGCCGTCGTTGGTGCGTGCGGGTATCTTGTGTGTATTGGTGGCACTGGGTTCCTGTATCCGTCGTCAAGCCGATACGCGCAATTCGTTGGGGCTGGCGTTGCTTGTGTTGCTTGTGGGCGATCCGTTCGCCGTATATGATGTCAGTTTGCTGTTATCTTTTTCAGCGACCTTTGGATTGGTATTTATCGCACCAAACATACGCGCGTGGTTGATGAAATTGCCGCTGGAAGGATGGGTACGTCGGGTTTGGAAATACATTGCTGACACGGTAGCGGTAACGGCTTCGGCGACGCTTGCGACTTTGGCGGTTACGGTGTTGTTTTTTCGATCGATCTCCTTGGTCGGGATTCTTGCAAATCTGTTGATGATGCTTCCTGCTACTATATTGTTGGTTGCGGGATGGCTTTCAATTTTTGCAGTGGCGGCGAATGCCGTTGTGCTGTATCGCCCGCTTTTATTTGTTGCGGGATATATTGCAAAATTCTTATTGTGGGTAGCGGAGAGCCTGGCGGATCTTCCATATTCGTCTGTTGCTGTTACAGAACCGTATGCTATCGTATGGGTTTTGGGGAGTTTGCTGTTGATCGGCGTGGGATACCGCCTGTTTCGGTGGCGCGGAACGGTTGTTACTGTGGGTGTTTGTGCTGTTGTATTGTGCAGTGGAGTGTCGCTCACACACTATTTGCAACGCGATACGATGTTTATCCGACCGGTGGCGGGTACCGAGGATCTGGCGGTGTGCTTGTGGTACGAAGGGCAAGCGGCGCTTGTGATCTCACCGACGAATATACAATCCTTGTATGCCGCCCGTGCGGCGCTGCAGCGGGAAGGGATCACCTCGCTGGATGCGGTTTGTATTCCCGCGGGTGAAGCGGTAGCCATATCGTATATCCCGCTGGTGCTCGAAGAGTATGTAGTAACCGCGCAATTTTATGCGCCGTCTAAAGAGACTCAGAGATTGTGGAACGATGACGGCACTATGACCTGGGAAGAGGAGCGGGTATACCTGCGATTTGGCGACACGTGCGTTGTTTTTGGCGAAGGAGAAAATCTACAAACGGATACACAATGCTTTTTTGCGGCGGGCACGGTAACCGTGCACGACGGGTTATACACGATTTTTGAACAGAACGGACGCTTCCCGTGCTTGCGGGTCGATGGCAATCGGGGAGTAACGATAAAGTAAGAGGGGTTGTTTTTTATGCCGAAATCGGAACAAGAACTGAAATTGCATTTAAAACAAGGGGTACCTGCGCGTGTTTATTTACTCTACGGTGAGGAAAGCTATCTGACCGCACACTATACCGAACAGGTGATCGGTTTGGCAGGTGTGCGCCCCAACGACGGACTCGCGGAATTTAATTTGCAACGTTTTGACGGGCAAGAATGTTCATTCGATGCCGTGGAGGAAGCCGCCGAAGCATTACCGTTGATGGCGGATCGCAAGTGCGTGGTGGTCAGCAATCTGGATGTGACCGCCGCTGCTGTGTTTGATCGTGCGATGGCACTGGTATCCGACCCGCCGGAAGAGACCGTGTTGATCTTCTGGATGACGACCCTGCTTTCCGAAGGCAAAGTGAATGCCAAGTGGCGGCAGTTTATTGAAGTGGTGGATAAAAACGGTATCTGTGTGCAATTCCCGCGCAAATCGGTGGAAGAGATCGTGCGTATATTGTGCGCGGGTGCGGGTCGTCGGCATTGCACGCTGGCGCCCGATGTGGCGCGCGAATTGGTCGAACAATGCGGCAACGATATGAATTTGTTGCTGAATGAACTGGATAAGTTGTGCGCTGTGGTAGGTACGGGCGAGATCACCCGCACCACAGTGGCAGAAGTGGCAACCAAGAATTTGAATGCGCAGGTGTTTGAACTGTCCAACGCCATACTGAAGCATCATTACGAAAATGCCTATACCATTCTTCATCGGTTATTTGCGACCAAATTGGAACCACTGATGATATTGGCGGCGTTGTCCGGCGCCTATACCGACCTGTATCGCGCCAAACTGGCGGCGATCGGCGGGCAACGCGCCGAAACGCTGGTGGAGGAATTTGATTATAAAGGCAAGGTGTTTCGACTCAAATACGCATCGCGTGACTGCAGTCGTTTATCACTTGATTGTTTGCGGGAGAGTTTGGATATTTTAGCGCAAGCAGATCGGCGACTCAAGTCCTATTCTGCGGATAAACGTATGATTTTGGAAGAGACCGCCGCGAAACTCATTGTGACGGCGAAACTTGGGAGAGAGCAATGATTCCAACGGTGCGTGAGGCGATTGTGGTTGAGGGGAAATACGATGCCATTCGTCTGCGTTCGGTGGTGAATGCCACGATCGTGGAGACAAACGGCTTCGGTATTTTCAAGCAACCTGAAACGATGGAACTGTTGCGTCGATTGGCGGAAAAACAGGGACTTATCGTATTGACGGATAGCGATGCGGCGGGTTTTATAATTCGTGACCGCATCAGTGGCGCGCTTCCCACAGAACAAGTTCGGCATGCGTATGTGCCGGAAATATACGGGAAAGAACGCCGCAAACGGGCACCCTCTAAAGAGGGGTTGCTCGGCGTGGAAGGTACTGATGGGGAACGCATTTTGCGCGCATTGCTGCAAGCAGGTGCCACGGTAGAGGATGTTTTACCGAATCAAAATGCGTCCTATCTTTCCAAGGCACGGTTGTATGAGGATGGTTTATCCGGTGGCAAAGGCAGTGCGCGTCTGCGAGAAGCACTTTTGTGCGAATTGGGGCTGCCGCGGCGGTTATCGGCGAACCGATTGATCGAAGTTGTCAACGCGCTTTTGCCCGAAGAGGAATATATGGCGTTGCTTTTACGTATTAAAGGAGAGAGTGACGAATGAACAAGCCTATCGTATTGGCATCGGCATCGCCGCGGCGACGAGAAATATGCGATCTGTTCGGGTTGACATATACTGTACACCCTGCACGTCACGAATTGCCCGCCGATCCCACGTTGTCGATTGAAGAGGCGATCCTGCGTGTTGCGCGCGGCAAAGCAGAGGAGGTCGCTGTCGCGTTTCCGAATGAGATTGTGCTGGGCGCGGATACGGCGGTGGTCGTGGACGATACGGTGCTCGGCAAGCCGCGGGACGCGGAGGACGCGAAAGCGATGTTGCGATTGTTGTCGGGCCGCACACACCGTGTGATCACGGCGGTATGGGTATGCGGTGAAGGATATAACAGCGGTTTTTACGATTGTGCCGAAGTGGCGTTTTTCCCGATGAGCGAACAAGAGATCGAGGCGTACGTTGCCTCGAAAGAACCGATGGATAAAGCAGGCGCATACGCGGTGCAAGGATGCGGCGCGCGGTATATTGAGCGTATCAACGGCGATTTTTACACCATTATGGGGTTGCCGTCGGGCAAGTTGTATCGTTTTTTGCACCAATAAATTCGACAGTTTTCAACAAGAAAGGACGGTAGGATATGAAACACGCGAGAAGAGGCGTCACCGGGGGCGCCAAGAAAGCGCCCGCATGGCGGTTTATGTTGTTTGTCGCCGTGGCACTTTTGTGGATGGAAATGGTGTTTCGTATAGCCACAGTGGACGGCTTTTTCGGTGGCGGGCTGTTTTTCACAGTCTTTTTCACGCTGTCGGCCTCTGCGCTTGTGTGGGTGCTTTGCACGTTGTTCAAAACGGAGGTCAACCGTCGCATTGTGATCGGATTGTTTGCGTTTCTCGCAGCGGTATTCTCCTCACAAATTATCTATTTTGGCGTGTTTGATACGTATTATATTTTGTATTCCGTGAAAAATGCGGGGCAAGTTGCGCAGTTTTGGAAAGATATTTTCCTTTCGTTATGGCGTAATTTGTTTTCCATTCTCTGCATTTGGTTGCCGACAATCGCCTATTGCTTATTCGGTAAGAAAGCGGCGCCTGCGCGCCGTTCGCCGGGGTTGCTCAAAGCGGCTGTGCTTATTGTGATGATGGTATGCCATTTGGTGGCGATGTTGACGGCGCTCTGCTTCAAAGAGGGTGACAACAGCCCCGCACAGTTGTATACCAAGCAATTTTCCGCTGATGCCTCGGTGGAACAGTTTGGCCTGCTTACCACGGTGCGACTGGATCTCAAGTATTTGCTGTTCGGGACACCGATTGACGACGATCCCGATCTGCCGTCTTCGTTGCCCGTCGATCCTGAACCGGACCCCGATCCCGAACCGGAGCCGGTGGTATACGGCGACAACGTGATCGATCCCCTCGATTTTAAGGCGCTTGCCGAAAAGGAAACCGATAAGAACATTGCTAAAATGCATAACTATTTCGGTTCACTCACCCCTACAAAAGAAAACGAGTATACCGGCAAATTCAAAGATAAGAATTTGATTTTTATTGTGGCAGAAGGCTTCTCGCCGTATGCCGTGGATAAAGATCTGACCCCCACGCTGTACAAACTCTCGCACGAAGGTATTCAGTGCACAAATTACTATACACCCGGTTGGGGCGTTTCCACATCCGATGGTGAGTACACCAGTTTGTTGGGATTGATGCCTGCCACGGGTGTGCACAGTATGGAATATTCTGCCGACCGCAATATGTATTTCTCGCTCGGCAAGTTGTTAGGTAAGCAAGGCTACAACACCTACGCCTTCCATAATCACACCTATACCTATTACGGCCGTCACAAATCGCATCCGAATCTGGGCTACACCTACAAGGGCATTGGCAATGGCTTGGAACTGGATTATTCGTCCTACTATCCCAACAAGAACTATAAAACGCGGTGGCCCAATTCCGACTATTTGATGGCGCTGGCAACCGAAGAGATCTATATGGGCGAGCAGCCGTTCCACACGTACTATCTTACGGTGAGCGGGCATATGCTGTACACGTTTATGGGCAACAGTATGTCCACTTATCACAAAGACGAAGTGGCGCAGTTGCAGTATGAATCGGAGCAGGTGAAAGCGTATTTGGCGTGCCAGATCGAACTCGATTTGATGCTCAAAGAATTGGTGGAAACTTTGCAAAAGAAGGGCATTGCGGATGATACCGTCATCGTGTTGACTGCCGACCACTATCCCTACGGTCTGCAACAAGCCAACGAAAAGGATTATTACAGCGAGTTGGCGGGGTACGACACGAGTTCCACCTTTGAAAAATACAAGAACACGCTGATTTTGTGGCACGAGGGCTTGGAAAGTATCATCATCGACGAGCCGACGTATAGTTTGGATGTGTTGCCCACGCTGTGCAACTTGTTTGGTTTGGATTATGATTCCCGTCTGCTGATGGGTCGCGATTTCTTGTCGGATGCGTCGTCGCTGGTGTGTTTCTCCAACCGCAGTTGGATCACCGACAAAGGCAGATACGATTCCTCCACTAAGACGTTCACGCCCAATGAGGGTGTGACAGTGGCGGATGATTATGTCAAGACCGTGTCTTCCATTGTCAGCAAGAAATTCACGTATTCCGATCTCATTTTGAAAAAAGACTACTATAATATCGTATTGGGATAACAGAAAGGACCTCCTCAGTTCACGAGGAGGTCCTTTCTTGTTGATTTATTATTCCGTACCCCAGATACGCTCTTTAAGCGCTTCCACGCTGAGCTGTGCCATTTTCTCGCCATATTCGGCGCTGGCCTCCCGCGCGCTTTGGATGAACCATTCGTCCGACAAGTCCAAGTCGTCCAAATTCACAGTTTCGGGATACAACGCCGCTTGCAACGATGCCTCGTATTTTCCGGCGTGGTCGTAGCCGGTGGCGTTTTGTACCGCGGTGCTCATACACGGCATCACGCGGATCCATTGGAACGGGTTGTCGCCCGTGTCCAGGCTATTGTAGTAGTCGGCACACGTGTTGTCGCCCCACCAGCCGCGACCGCGCACCTTTTCGAGATATTCCATCGTAGCAAATTTCGCTCCCGATGCCGCCGCCAAGGTGAGCGGCATATAGCTTTCTTGCTCGTATTGGTGGTGGATCATCACAACGATGTTGCGCAGACCGCCTTCCAAGAAAGAGAGGAAAATATCTTTAAAGGTGTTGGTGAGCACTTCGGCACTGGCAGTCACCGTGCCCTTTTCGGGGCCGGCAACGGCATAGCCCGAGGTGCCGTACCAAAAGGTGGGGAGAATAACGACATCGCGCTCTTTCTCCAAGCGTTTCGCCAAGCCTTCGGCGATGAGACCGTCGCACCCGAACGAGCAGTGCGGGCCGTGATATTCCAGTGTTCCCACGGGGAACAGGAACGGAATATTCTTTTCTTTTGCGGCTTGCAATTGCTTCGGGAACATCAATTCATAACGCATACCTTACACATCCAGTTCGTAAATTTTGCCGATATTGCCGCCGGTGGACTCGCAACCGTTTTCGGTGACCACGATACCTTTTTCCCAACGCAGACCGAAGGTCGGGCCGGAAATAAAGGTGTCTACTTGGAATGTCATATTGGGTTGCAGAATGTAATCGGAGGTGGTCTCCATCCACGGTGCTTCCACTTCGATCATACCGGTGCCGTGGCAGGGACCGTACACGTAGGCATCTTTATAGCCATTGTCACAGTAGAGCCTATAGAAGCCTTTTGCGATGTCGGATGCCATCACGCCGGCCTTGATCTGGTCAACCGTCCAGTTGTGTGCCTGTAAGCAGAACTCGACGTAGCGGCGTTTCTCGTCCGTCAACTTGCCGAGGCAGACCGGCAACCCGATCGAGGGAGAGTAACCGTCGATCTTCGCCGACAAGTTGAGCTGAATGATATCGCCCTTGCCCAACGTGCGGTAGCTCGGACGCGAGATTGCGTGGCGGGTAGACGCTTCGCTGAACACGTACATCGGCAAGCCTTCGTATTCGGCACCGTTTTCATAGATGACGCGCTGCGCGATACCCACCATAGCCAACTCGGTAACGCCGGGGCGCAGGTTCTTGATAACTTCTTGCGTTGCGAGTTCCACAATGCGGAAACCTTCGCGGATGCATGCCAGTTCGTTTTCGGATTTGATCTGACGCAGAGATACCATAATCTCTTTATCTTCAATGATCTCGGCTTCGGGGTAGCTGGCTTTTAAGTGACGCATCATCTCGCAGCTGGTGTCCAAGAAACTGCCAATGGCGATCTTGATGTGCTTGCCGGTCACGCCCATATCGCGGAACACTTCATCGTATTCCACGGGGGAGAGTTCGGGATACGCAGGGTCGGCGGACTCACGGTAGGCGAGCATGGTGTAGATCTTTTCGATCTTGCTGCGGTCAGCCGAGAAGATGGTGCTTTCGGGGCCAACCAACAAAGCGGCTTTACCGGCGGGGGTGATCGCCACCCCGGCGCGCTCAAACAGCGGCCAGAAGTTGCTGAAATAACGGACGTTGGCGTAGTCCGCCTCGTTGGAGTTTACAAGAAAAATGTCGTAGCCTTTCTTGGCTACCAACTCAGCGCAACGCTTTACACGCTCTTTGTACTCATAATCCGGGATGCAAATGCGGGACATAACGATCCTTCCTTTCTGTATATCAAAAATTTTTATACGGAGTAACCGTTTGTGGTATAGAACGCCATATTGGTCTGGCGTACATCCAGACGACCGTATTGCACAACGATCGGCACGTCACTTTCGAGCAGCAGCGCGTATTGCTCGCCTGCGTTCGGGACTTTGCCTAAGAAGTCGATTTTCTCGGTAGCGCGCAACCCTTTCACGCGACGGGCATTTACTGTGATGACATCGCTCCATTGCGGTTCGCGATTGGTCCAGTACATACATAGTTTTACGTGGGCATCTTGCTCGTTCGGATTCAAAACGATCAACGATTCGTGGCCATAAACTTCCGGATCATCTCCCATCGGCGGGATCTCACCGTCCGGAAAATACCATTTGGTCTTGCCGTCCATACCTTTTTTGCTCCTCTCGTATTGCTTTGTAATTTTATTCTACTTGACTTTTAGGAGCGTTAATAGTAAAATGTATTTCAAAACTAGCATTTTTTGTTCAACTTGAAATGTTTTCGCAAGATTTTGAGGTGAAAGTATGATACAAAATCTCTTTTTTGAACTAAATGAAATCCAAAAAATCTTCAAAGATATATACTTGATCACGGGACATCAGTGTGCGTTGTTCGATCCGGAGTACCGGGCGTTGTTGCGCTATCCAGCACAAGCCAATCCGTTTTGCCAGCACATTCAATCCACGGCGGTGGGCAAATCCAAGTGCGAAGCGTGCGATATGTACGGTTTTCGTCAGGCAAAATCAACAGGGCGGTTGTGCGTATACCAATGCCACGCAGGGTTGATCGAGGTATGCGTTCCCATCAAATCGGGGCAACGCAATGACGAAATCTTAGGTTATATAGTGTTGGGGCATTTGCTGGATGATCAAACCTCATTGGGATCGCAGTGGAATACGGTATACGATAATTGTCGGCATTTTATTCGTGATATGTCGGTGCTCAATCACCAGTTTTTTCAGTTGATTCCCACATCGCGGTCTTGCATTGCGGCAATGTGTGATATTTTGCAGATCTGCATTGAGCACTTGTTGCTGCAAAAACTCATTCAGCGCAACCGCGATGACTTGTGGCAACGCGCTCAAACCTATATTGACGAGAACCTGCGCGAGAAACTGTTGGTGGCGGATATTGCGCGCGAGTTGTCGGTGAGCGTGTCGACGCTCAACCGTTGTGCCGAGAAAAACGTGAATATGGCGATTGGCAAATTTATTCTGCAAAAGCGCATTGTTCTCGCGTGTAAACTGCTCAAAGACCCCAAATACAACATTTCCGAGATCGCGGGCAACTGTGGCATTTCGGATTACAACTACTTTTCGCGTGTTTTCAAATTAAAAACAGGTATGACACCGCGTGAGTATCGTACCGTCTTTTTGCGCAGCGGCAAAGTGCCCGAGTTGGATGATCCCGATAAATTAACGCTGTCGGCAGTAAAACTGTACGATCGCAGTGGAGTGACCGTCTCAAAATCTACACAAACCGAGGGGTAACACACGAAAACAGTTGCGCACGTTGTATTTTTATGGTATAATACCAGGAAATGTTACATAGAGCGAGGTTTCATCACGGATGGATGTTTTAACACTTCTTCTGATTGCGTTGGGGTTGTCGATGGATGCGTTTGCTGTATCCATCAGTAACGGTATTTTGTTGGGTCGCGCCACCACCTCGCAGACGATTCGTATTGCGGGTATGTTCGGTTTGTTCCAAGGCTTGATGCCGATGATCGGTTATTGGGTCGCGGACCTGTTTGCCAAGCAGATCGTATCCATTGATCACTGGGTGGCGTTTGCGTTACTTGCCTTTATCGGCGGTAAAATGTTGTGGGAAGCGTTTCACGAAGAAGAGGAAGAAAAAGAGGGTGATCCCTCGCGTTTCGGAACGTTGTTGGTAATGGCGTTTGCTACCAGCATCGATGCGATGGCCGTCGGTGTGACGATGGCGCTGGGTCGCACGGGGCTGTTGGAGCCGGCTTATGGATATTTGGAATGCTGTGCCGTTATTGCGGTTATTACATTCATTATGTGTCTGTTTGGCGTACGCCTTGGTTGCTGCACGGGCAGCCGTTTCGGAAAAGGCGCAGAGATTGCCGGCGGTATGGTTTTGATCGGTATCGGCATAAAGATATTGATAGAGCATTTGTTGGGATGAAAGAGGGATCGCTATGTTGAGAACACGCGAAAATTGCGAAAAGTTATATTGCCTCAGCCGTTTGGCGCTGATCGGTATGGTAGTGATGTCGGTGCTCAATATCGGCTTATTGGCATTGAATGTTATCGCGGATTTTGTAACCACGGCGGCAATTCCTGAGGTGATTGCCCTATTGGGTATGATGCTGTATGCGCTGGATGCGCCTCTATACATCGTCATTTTGTGCGGTATATTTATTTTCCTGCTTTTGTTTGCCTATTTTTCTTGTTGGGCATTTTCAGGCAAGCGTGGCGGATGGTTAACCGCGGCGGTGATCTTGTACGGTATCGACTATGTGGTGCGTTTGTATTTACTGGTGTGCGACATTTATGCCGCCGAAAGTTTAATGTTGATTATCGTACGAATGTTATTCCCTACGGCGGTGTTGGTGCTGCTCGTCTTGGGGCGTATCGCCCGTCGCAAATTACAGGAATTGTTATAAGCAAAAACGCCCGCTTAACGGGCGTTTTCTATTGGATAAGGGAAAGGAGAGCACGCGGTGAAAGCGTATTTCCATACACTGGGTTGTAAAGTGAATCAGTATGAAACGCAGGCGATGCGCTCGTTACTCGAAGATGACGGGTATGAGACTGCCGAGTTTTCCGTCGGGCAAGTGGATATGGGCGAGGCACTGTTGGTTATCAACTCGTGTACGGTGACGGGCGAGAGCGATCGCAAATTGCGGCAAATGCTGCGCCGTTGTCGGCGAGAACATCCGCAGGCTATCATTGTGCTGACGGGATGTTTCCCCCAAGCCTTTCCCGCTGAAGCGGCGGCGTTGCCGCAAGCGGACATTCTCCTCGGCAATGCTGCTCGCCGTGAATTGCCCGCGCGTGTTGCACAATTTCTGGAGACGAAACAACGCGTAGTGGCTATCGGCCCCCACGGGCGGGAATACGAAAGTTTATCCATCTGTGAGTTCCAAGGGCGCACCCGTGCGTTTGTTAAAATTGAGGATGGGTGCGACCGCTTTTGCTCGTACTGCATCATTCCGTATGCCCGCGGCCGTGTGCGTTCCAAACCGTTGCAGGAACTGCGAGACGAGGTGGAGCAACTCGCGGCACAGGGGTACTGCGAGATCGTTTTGGTGGGTATCAATCTCACTGCTTACGGCAAGGACATCGGATGCACGATCTGCGATGCGGTGGAAACCGCGTGCCAACCCACGGGGATTCAGCGAGTACGATTAGGGTCCATTGAACCTGATCATTTGGATGAACAGGTCATACGCCGTTTGGCGGCGTGCGATAAACTGTGTCCGCAGTTCCACTTAGCTCTGCAAAGCGGTTGTGATGCCACGCTCAAACGGATGAATCGGCATTACACTACCGATGATTATCGCCGCATTTGCGGGCAATTGCGCACAGCATTTCCAAACTGCGCTTTGACGACGGATGTTATGGTGGGTTTCCCCGGAGAGACGGAGGAAGAATTTGAATCGTCACTCGCTTTTGTTCGCGAGATCGGTTTTTCGCGCGTGCACTGTTTTTCTTATTCGCGCAGACCGGGAACGCCTGCCGCCAAAGCGCCGAGTCAAGTTCCCAATGCCGTAAAATTGCAGCGCAGTCGCCGTATGATCGCCGCAGGCGAGCAGAGCCGCACGGTGTATGAGACGAAGCTCATAGGGAAGACGGTTGCCGTGTTGCCTGAAACCGTGAGTGAGGACGGGCGGTTGGAGGGCTATACCGATACGTATGTTCCCGTACTGGTTTCGGGTTGCGAGATCGGGGTTCCTGCCCAAGTGAAAATTATCGAACGAACCGATGAAAGGTGTATCGGTGAAAGAGTATAATAAAAACGCCCCGCACGGCTGTGCGGGGCGTGTCCGTTTTCGTTATTCAGCGTCGGCAAATTTCATTTCCGCGAACTGTGCGATCAATTCAACGATTTTTTCATAATCAATTGAAGTGGTGTTGACGCACAGATCGTAGTGGGAGGCGGTGCCCCATTTTTTGCCCGAATAGAAGTTATAGTAGTTGGCGCGTTTTTTATCGCTGCGGGTAACACGCGTCTTTGCTTCTTGCAACGAAATACCGTCAAATTCTGCGACACGCGCAACGCGATGCTCCAAATCCGCGTAGAGATACACCGTCACTAAATGGGGATAATTTTGCAACACATAGTCGGCACAACGCCCCACGATGACACAGGCGCCTTTTTCCGACAAAGAACGGATAGCGTCGAACTGCGCTTGGAACACCTGCTGATTGATCGGCATGGAATAATTCATCAAGCCGGACTCGTTCAAGGCATAGGCGCCGGTAGAAAGCGTATACAGCAAACTGCTGGTGGGTTTCTCGTCAAAATACGCAACGACTTCCTCCGACAAACCGCTTTCTTGTGCGGCGTGGGTCAGCAGTTCTTTATCGTAGCACGGAACTCCGAGATACTCTGCCAAGCGTCTGCCGATTTCGTGGCCGCCGCTGCCAAACTGGCGGGCAATCGTGATAATAACGGGATGTTTCATACGGGTTCCTCCTTTTGCATCAATAGCGAGCGAGATAGCGGTCCAGTTCCCATTGGGTGACGCGGATCTTGTATTCATCCCACTCTTCGGTTTTGTGCTGGACATAACACGAGAAAATGTGATCCCCCAGCGTTTGACGGATCAGCTTGTCGGCTTTCATAGCGCGAACGGCTTCTTTCAGATTGGTCGGCAAATGACCGATGCCGCGCGCTTCGCGCTCATCCTCATCCAACTCAAACAGGTTGGTATCAATCGCTTCAGGCGGGGTGAGGTTACGGCGAATGCCGTCCAGGCCGGCGGCCAAGCACAGCGCTAACACCAAGTACGGATTGGCAGACGGGTCGGGGTTACGCAATTCAATGCGGGTACCCGCCCCGCGTGAAGCGGGAACGCGAATGAGCGGACTGCGATTGCTGTTGGACCACGCGATATATACCGGCGCTTCATAGCCCGATACCAACCGCTTATACGAGTTGACCAACGGATTGGTAACAGCGCTCATCCCTTTGGCGTGTTCCAGTACGCCCGCGATAAATTGGTAGGCGGTCTTGCTCAAACCCAACTTATCTTCGGGATCGTAAAACGCGTTTTTACCGTTTTTCGTAAGTGACATATTCACGTGCATACCGCTGCCGGCCTTGCCGAACACCGGCTTCGGCATAAACGTGGCATACATATCGTGCTTATGCGCAATCGTTTTAACTGCTAATTTGAAAGTGACAATATTATCCGCCGCAGAAAGGGCATCGGCATACTTAAAGTCGATCTCGTGCTGGCCGTTGGCGTTTTCGTGGTGCGAGGCTTCGATCTCGAAGCCCATATCTTCAAGTGCCAAGCACATATCGCGGCGAACCGCTTCGCCCAAGTCTGTGGGGCCGAGTTCAAAATAGGCACCGCGATCGCGTGTGTCGGTGGTGGGGTGACCTTCTTCGTCGTAATTGAACAGGAAGAATTCACACTCAGGGCCAACATTAAAGCCGTCAAAGCCCATCTCCTCGGCTTGCTTCAGCACACGTTGCAGAAGACCGCGGGGATCACCCGCAAACGGTGAGCCGTCCGGTTTGTAAACATCACAGATCAAGCGTGCGACTTTGCAGGAATCCTCGTACCACGGGAAGATGAGGAAACTATCGTAATCCGGATACAAATACATATCCGATTCTTCAATACGCACAAATCCTTCAACCGAAGAACCGTCGAACATACACTGATTTTCCAACGCTTTTTGCAGTTGGGAAGCGGTGATGGCGATGTTTTTAAACGCACCGAAAATATCGGTGAATTGGAGGCGGATAAACCGCACATTTTCTTCTTTGACAATGCGAACAATGTCAGCGGCAGTATACTTGCTCATAGGTATCCCCTTCTACGTCCTTTGTTGTTATAATTATAAAAGTAGTGGTGCCTTCTTGTCAATAGTTTTTGCATAAATGTATGGCGTGCGCACGATACTATCACAAGAAAGGAGCAATGCGTATGTCAAGAAAGGATAAGCGGCCCACGCGGATCTATCCCGACAGCAAAACGGCGCCTGTTTCAGCCGTTACAAGATCCCCCGCCACACCAAAAGAATCAAAATCAACGTTGCCAGAAGAAAAAGGCACGTCAGTATCACGCCTAAACTGATACCACGGCGGGCGGGTGAGTCGGTCTTAGGGACCAGACGTGCCGCCCGTAATGCCGATACTACCGCTTTGTAGAGCAATACCGTCAACACGGCGTTCAAAGCGGATTTCAGCAAATTGAACGGCAAAAAGGTTGTGAACAATAACGGTTCAATTTGTTCACGCGGGATATGCATATATAGCGGGGTGATCAGCCAGTTCCACAACAGCATTCCCGTTGTTGTCAATACCGCGCCGACAGCCAGACCGGCGATCGCCGACGGCAGAGTGCGGCGACGACGGTAAAACACAGCGGCAGGGCAGATAAATAACGCTGAGGACAATATGTTCATAATCAGCCCGACCCAGCCGGTGTCGCTGATGGTAAAGCACTCTACCAGTGATACGACTACCGACATCAGCAATGCCGGTACGGGACCGTACAGCATACCGCCGATGGCGAGTAGGCAGTCTTTCGGTTCATATTTCAAAAACAGTACCACCGGAATGCGGAACAGCGCCACGCAAGAAAACGCCAAGGCGCAAAACAAGGCCATTACCACCAATTGGCGGGTATCAATGCGGTTCTTATTCATCATTTTCAACTCCTTGCAAAATACAAAAGCCCCGTAACACAAACAGTTACGGGGCTTTTTATCGCGCAAAAAACATGTCTTCTTTCATCCGGACTATACCGTCGGCTTTGGAATCTCACCAAATCAACACTTGCGTGCTCGCGGGCTTTCACCGCCGGTGGGGAATTGCACCCCGCCCCGAAGACTGTATGAAACTGTAGTTCAGTATATACCACAACTGTGCGGATGTCAAGTCACAAAACCAAGGTAGCGACACCAAACAACAACGAGAGCGATAACACATCCACCAGTGTGGTAATAAACGGACTGGCCATCACGGCGGGGTCCAGTCCTAAGCGTTTTGCAAGTAAGGGTAATGTGCATCCTAACAACTTTGCAAAAACAACCGTAATTGCTAAAGTGACGCATGCAATGAGCATTTCTTGAGGTGTTATGGCAGTACCTAACCATAGCCGATCGACAAGCCACAGTTTGATCCACGAAGCACCCGCCAAGGTTACGGCGCACAGCGACGCAACACGCAACTCTTTCCACAGCACACGGCGAATGTCTCCGCGCCGTATATCCCCGAGTGCCAGCGCGCGAATGACCGTGACCGACGATTGGCTTCCGCTGTTGCCACCCGTGCCCATCAGCATAGGAATAAACGCTGTCAGCGCAATGGAGGTTGCCAGCGCGGATTCAAACACCGTGATGACCATACCCGCGAGTGTCGCACCTGCCATCAGTATGAGCAGCCACGGAATGCGCATAAAGAAGGCGCTCCACACACCTACTTCGAAATAGCGTCTGCCAATAGCGGCAGGGCGTTTCTGAAGCCGTTTTGCAGGGATGGTATCCTCCACCGCCAGTTCCGCGAGAAGATTCCCTTCGTGGTCTGTAATTGTTAAAACGCCGTGGACATATACCGAACGATTACTCACCTTGAAGTTCCTTCTCTCATCGCTGTTTTCTTTTGTTTAGTATTGGCGATTTGCCGCAAAAAAACAGCAAGAAAAATGGAAAAATGTACCGAAAAACTAAGAAAATCGACAAATACACTTGCGTTTTATAGAGGATTTAGTGTATAATGGAAACATAAGGAAACGGTTTTGTATAGGTATGGGTTCTACAGCGGCGGATGCCGCAGGAGGGTATCATCTTGGCAAGCGATCTTCACTGTCACACAAAAATATCCGATGGGTCACTGGGCATTGAAGAGGTGCTCGGTATTGCAAAACGTCGGGGGTTATCGGCGCTCGCAATTACCGATCACGACAATGCAGCAGCGGCTACGCGTGCGGTCATTATCGGCAAGCGTATGGGCTTGCGTGTGATTCACGGCGTGGAGTTTTCCACCAAAGACAGCGGGCGCGGTGGGAAAGCGCATCTGTTGTGCTATCAGTGTGACTATCCCGACCGACTGGAGGGCTTGTGCCGTCGCACGAGTGACAGCCGCCGTGCCGCAGGGCTCGAGATGATCCGCAAGGTGATGCGGTATTATCCCATTACTCCCGATCTAGTGGCGAAGTGCGCCGTGGGCAGTACCAGTATCTTCCGTCAGCATATTATGCACGCATTGATGGATGCGGGATACACCGACACCATTTTTGGCGAGTTGTATGATAAACTATTCGGTGAAGGCGGTTGTGTTTACGCACCGGTGGAATATCCCGATGTGCGCGAGGTGTTAACTGCGATTCACGAGGCGGGCGGTGTTGCCGTGTTGGCGCACCCGTACGAATACCACAACGAAGAGTTGCTGGAGGAATTGGTGGAACTCGGTCTTGACGGCGTGGAAGTGTGGCATCCCACGCATACGCCCGAACAGGCAGACCGTCTGCAAGCCTTTGCGACCGATCACGGGTTGCTCATGACGGGCGGTTCGGATTTCCACGGCATGTATGCGCCGCTTGGCAGAGCGTTGGGCTCAGCTTCGGTGGCAGACGAGTGTGCCGCCGCCTTGATTTCCTATAAAGACAAGAAAACACGTGCACGAAAGGGTGACCGCGTATGACACAGCGCTATACCACACGGGGTGTGTGCGCGCGTTCCGTCACGTTTGATCTGGATGACGGTATTGTGCATAACGTGCGATTTGAGGGCGGCTGCTCCGGCAACACGCAAGGCGTTGCAGCGTTGGTGGAAGGAATGTCTGCCGAAGAAGCGATTCGCCGTTTGTCGGGCATTCGTTGTGGTTTTAAAGCAACGTCGTGTCCCGATCAGTTGGCACAAGCACTAACCAAAGCGTTGCAGGAATAAGAAAAAGATAACGAGCGCAGGTTTGAAAACCTGCGCTCGTTTTTTGTGATGTGATTACACTGAGGCAACTTCTTTTAATTCGGGTTGTTTCTCGTTTTTAAATTTTTTCAAAAGACGGCAATCAACAAAGATGGAATATGTTAGGTGCGCAAAGAACACCAGTGCCCAATTGAGCGGATAGCACAGGTACAAGGCAAACCACGTACTGCCGAGCAGGGGGAAGAATATATAGATCCACAGCAATCGGAATCCGCAAACACCCACGACAGAGTTGATCATCGGGATGATCGAAACGCCGAGGCCGCGCAAGTGCGCCACTTGAATGTTTAACGCACCGTCGATAAAAACAAAACCTGCGAGCAAAAACAAGTGTGTGGCTCCCGCTTCCAATGCTTGCGGCGAAGAGGTGAAGAGTTGGAGCAACGGTTTGTGGAATACCAGCAATAAGGAGCTGACCCCGATGCACGTGACCAAACTGAGCAAATGACCGTTTTTGAGTACTTTTTTGATGCGATGCACTTTTCGCGCACCAAAGTTTTGGCCGGTGAACGCCAACGTGGTGGTGTAATACGCAGTGACAATGGTGTACATCAAATTGGTCAACTGACCGGAGGCGCCTGCGCCGGCAATGTGCATATCGCTGAAGGTGTTCGCCGTGGATTGCATAAGAACATTGGACACCGAGAACATCGACGACTGTATACTGGAGGGGATACCGATATGCAAAATTTCGAACAATTCCGAACGGTAGATGTGCATTTTGGAAAACTCAAAGCGGATGTCACTTTGTTCGCGCAATAAGAAGATCATAACCAGAATTGCCGATACGTACTGGGATACGATTGTGGCGATAGCCACACCCGCCACATCCATATGAAATACAATGACTAACAACAAATTGAGGAGAACATTCAAAATACCGGAAATAGTCAACGCGATCATCGGACGTTTGGTGTCGCCCGCGGCACGCAGAATCGAAGACCCGAAATTATAGAGCAAGAACCCGGGCGTACCCAGAAAATAAATGCGTGTGTATAACACCGCTTTCGAGAGTACCGAAGTACCTTCGTCGCCCGTGCCCATAAAGCGCAACACCGGTTCTGCAATAAGCACGCCAACGACTAACAGAAATGCACCGCAAAGGAGCGCCAGCGGGATGGCGGTATGTACACTCTTGTGTATCTTTTCACGGCTTTGTGCGCCGATGTGTTGGGATACAACGGTGAGGATACCGGCGCTGAGGCCCATAAACAAGTTGACAAGCAGATTGACGAACGCACCTGTGGATGCCACAGCTGACAGCGATTCGTCACCTGCAAATTGCCCGATCACTACCGTGTCGGCGGCATTGTACAAAACCTGCAGAATACCCGTGGCAACAAGCGGCAAGGAATACATGAACATTCCCGACAAAACCGGCCCGTTGCACAGATCGCGTTTACCTTGTTTTTTCAAGCGAATCCCTCCTTGGGAGCAATTCCCGTCGGCCATCATCATACACTTGAACCATACCACGTTTTACGATTTTGTCAACCCTTTTTTTGCAAAAAACACAACCAATTTTTCGATGCTGTGTATTTTTAAAAAAACGAGGGAAAGGATAACGACAGAAGCAACAAAGGAGATGAGAAAATGGGAAAAGGACTTATGAGTTTTGCTAAAGGTATGGGTATCGGCATTGCCGTCGGTTGTATGGCGGGCGCGGTGGCAAACCAGTATATGCACAGCGGCAATAAGGGTATGAAAAAGACCGTCGGCAAGGCGCTGAAAAATATCAGCGAGTTAGTGGAAGATATCGGCGATATGTTTTAAAAAGCAGCGGCATAAGAGTCGTACAGTTAAGGACAGTACAACACGACACAAAAACACCCGTAGTTTTTTAAGAACTGTGGGTGTTTTTAATATTCTCTTGCTTTGTTAGTCAAGTTGTGCTATAATACAACTAACCGATAAATTGGAATTTGTCGAGCTGAATAGACGTTGGAGATTGGTGTGATTTTGGTGCAACACTTTATCAAACAATACTCATGATATTCACGATATCGCACGAAAACACACGATAAATGCACGATATCACACGATATTTTTCGATATTCACGATATCAAACAGTGTTCTTAAAACTCCAAGAGATAATTACAGCCTTACGGCAAGATTTGGATAATGCCAACGTAGGGAAAATAACTACCTATCAAACGGAAACTGTCCAAAAGTGTCGCTTCCGTTTTTGCTTCAATTAGTTTGTTACAATAAATATTAATGAAAGGAGACAACACATAATGAAAAGATTAACATCATTTATTATCTGTATTTTTATTGTGGTGTGTATGGGAATATGTTTTACGGGATGTACTGACAATGTTTCTAATCTTCCCGAAACAGAGAATACGACTCCCACCGTGGAGACAACCACACCTCCTGCAGAGGAAACGACTATACCTCCTGCAGAGGAAACGACCACACCTCCTGCAAAGGAAACGACCACACCTCCTGCAAAGGAAACGACCACACCTCCTGCAAAGGAAACGACCACACCTCCTGCAAAGGAAACGACCACACCTCCTGCAAAGGAAACGACCACACCTCC
>JAZOBT010000086.1:0-11198 GCA_045596125.1 Acutalibacteraceae bacterium
AAGCGGTCTTAGGAAGACAAATGTCTTAGCCAACCCCTTGGCCCACAGAACGACATGGCTACGATCCGACTTGGTCCGCCCGCACCGACATCCATCGTGCAGATCTGCAGACGGTCGGCATCGGGGTGTTTTTCGAGTTTCAGGATGCGGGCGGCAACGACGTTTTGCATCGTTTGGGACAGGTCTTCCACACCGTCCACTTCAAAGCCGCTCATAGTCATTTTATCGCACAATTCCTCAACCGACACGGGGATATCCACGTACCGCTTCAGCCAATTCAGTGAAACTTTCATCGTGTTTTCCCTCCCGCAAATTGAGTTAAGAACCGCTGATCGTTTTCGAACAGCAGACGAATATCGCTGATCTTGTAGCGCGTGGTGGTCAAGCGGTCAAGCCCGATACCGAACGCAAAGCCGGAATACACCTCAGGGTCGATGCCGCAACCCGCCAGCACGCGGGGGTGCACCATACCGGCGCCCAAGATCTCGATCCAGCCCGCGCCTTTGCACACACGGCAACCCGTGCCGCCGCACGCGGAACAGGACACGTCCACTTCCACGCTGGGCTCGGTGAACGGGAAGAACGACGGGCGGAACCGCACCTTGGTGTCGGGTCCGTAGATCTCGTGCGCAAACTGCTCCAGCACGCCCTTGAGGTCGCACAGCGTGATGCCCTTATCCACGACCAAGCCCTCCACCTGATGGAACACGGGGGAGTGGGTGGCATCCACTTCGTCCGCGCGGAACACGCGGCCGGGGCAGATGATGCGAATGGGCGGGGTGCGCGTTTCCATCGTGCGGATCTGCGCCGCCGAGGTCTGGGTGCGGAGCAGCAGGTCTTCCGCCAGATAGAACGTATCCTGCATATCGCGGGCGGGGTGATCTTTCGGCACGTTCAGCGCCTCAAAGCAGTAGTGCTCGGTCTCCACTTCGGGACCGTCCACCACGTCAAAGCCCATCGACTGGAATATGTTGATGAGGTCTTCCAACACGATGCTCAGCGGATGCAAGCCGCCCACCGCTTTGGCGGTGCCGGGCAGGGTGACATCCAATGTCTCTTCCAGCAAACGCGCGTTTTTCAGGCGCAACGCCACGTCGCTCTCGCGGGCGGCAAGCGCCGCTTCCAATTCGGCGCGCAGGCTGTTGATGAGTTGCCCCATCGCGGGACGCTCCTCGGCGGGAACGGCACCCATACCGCGCAACAGCGCGGTGACCTCGCCCTTTTTGCCGAGCATACGCACGCGAAAATCCTCCAGCGCACGCGGCTCGGACAGCGTGGCGAGCTCGTCCAGCGCACGCTGACGCAACGCGTTCAGTTGTTCTTTCATATCACTACCTCCGGTTCGGGAAAATAAAACACACAAACGGCGGGAACCCGCCATCGGGCACAAATGTGCAAAATTACACAAATACCAGTATACCAGTTTCTTGAAAAAATGCAAGTATTCTTGTCCAAAAAACGGCAACTTTCCTAAAATAAAGGATTTACAAGAGTAACGGTTTGTGATATAATCACACTGTTAAAGACGTGTTAGGGGGTTATGATATGATCTCGGTGATCACATCCGGCAAAGGCGGTGCGGGCAAATCCACCGTGGCGGCGGGTCTGGGGTGCGCGCTGGCGCGGCGGGAACGCCGTGTGTTGCTGGTGGACGGCGATGCCGGCTTGCGCAGTCTGGACGTGATGCTCGGTTTTGCGGGCACCGCGGTGTACGACGTTGCCGACGTGATCGCAGGAGACTGTGCGCCCGCCGATGCGGTGTATCCGTCGCCGGTGTGTCCGGGCGTGTTCGTGATGCCCGCACCGGTCGAGCTTGATCGCTTGCCGAAGCCCGAGGATATGGTCAGCCTGTGCCGCGGGATGGCGCAGTATTATGACGATGTCATCGTGGACTGCCCCGCCGGGATCGGTCGCGGGTTTGAGTCGGCGGTGGCGGGGGTGGACCGCGCGTTGGTGGTCACCACACCCGACCTCGTGTGCGCCCGCGACGCGCAGATCTTGGCGCGGCTGTTGCGCGAGAAGAATATCCCCGCCCGTCTGGTCATCAATCGCCTGCGCGCCAAACCGGTGCGCCGCGGCAAAATGCCGGATATCGACGAACTTATTGATATGGCGAGCTTGCAACTCATCGGTGTGCTGCCGGAGGACGAAGCGGTGGCGATCGCCAACGCCTACGGCAAACCGTTGCCCGCCGATTGCCAAGCCGCCAAGTGCTTCGCCAATATCGCGGCGCGGTATCTGGGTGAAACCGTGCCGCTGACCCCGCTTAAAAAGTAACATTCAGAAAGGACGGACTTGCTATGAACATTGCGCTGATTGCACACGATACCAAGAAAGAACTGATGGTTCAGTTTTGCATTGCCTATTGCGGTATTCTCAGTTGCCACAACCTGTGCGCCACGGGTACCACGGGGCGTTTGGTGGCGGAAGCCACGGGGTTGCAGATCACGCGGTATATGAGCGGAGCACAAGGCGGCAGCCAGCAGATCTCCGCGCGCATTTCGTGTGATGAGATCGATCTGGTGCTGTTCTTCCGCGATCCGCAGACCGCCAAAGACAACGAACCGAATGAATACGATATGCTTCGCTTGTGCGACATTCGCAACATCCCCGTTGCCACCAACATTGCCACCGCCGAAGTGCTGATCCACGGTTTGGAGCGCGGTGACCTTGACTGGCGTACCATTGTCAACCCCACGGCGGGTTTCTAAAGGAGAGAAAACAGGAAATGGCACTCATCACCAAAGCGATCCGCGGCACGCAGGACGTGTTGCCGTCGGAAAGTGCTGCGTGGCAGCACATTGAGCGCACGGCGCTTGCCGTCGCGCGGGACTACGGGTTCCGCGAAGTGCGCACCCCCGTGTTTGAACACACGGAGCTGTTCACCCGTTCGGTCGGAGAGACCACCGACGTGGTGCAAAAAGAAATGTACACGTTTGACGATAAGGGCGGGCGTTCCATCACCCTGCGCCCCGAGGGGACGGCGGGGGCGATGCGTCTGTTGTTGGAGCACGGCCTGCACAACGAAGTGTTGCCCGTGAAAGTCGCCTACGTCACCTCGTGCTATCGGTATGAGAAACCGCAGGCGGGTCGCTTGCGTGAGTTCCACCAGTTCGGCGTGGAGAGCTACGGTGCCGCGTCGCCGCTCGCGGATGCGGAAGTCATCGCGCTGGCGGCCTCGGTGCTCAGAGAATTGGCGGTCACGGGGGTCACCCTGCGGCTCAATTCCATCGGTTGCCCCACCTGTCGCGCGGAATATCATAAGGCACTGACGGCGTACTTTACGAGTAAACAGGACGAGCTGTGCGACACCTGCCGTGACCGTTTGGGCCGCAATCCGATGCGTATTTTGGATTGCAAATCGCCCGTGTGCGGTGCCATCGCGGCGGAGGCCCCCGTCATTACGGATTACTTGTGTGATGACTGTGCCACGCACTTTACGCAGGTGCAGGAGTACCTCCAAGCGGCGGAGATCCCGTTTGAACTGGATCCGCACATCGTGCGCGGTCTGGACTACTACACCCGCACCGTGTTTGAGTTCGTGTCGGATTCGCTGGGCGCGCAGGCAGTGCTGTGCGGCGGCGGTCGGTACGATGGCCTGTGCGAGGAACTCGGCGGCCCGAAACTGCCCGCCCTCGGCTTCGCGATGGGTCTCGAGCGGTTGCTGATGGTGCTCAAAGCGCAGGAGATCGCGCTCCCCGAAGAGCCGCGTTGCGAAGTGTATTTCGCTTCGCTGGGTGACGCGGCGGCGGTACACTGCTTTAAACTTGCCAACCAACTGCGCGCGGGCGGCGTCGCGGCGGAATGTGATACCGTCGGTCGCGGCCTCAAAGCGCAGATGAAATACGCCGATAAACTCGGCGCGCTGTACACCGTGGTGGTCGGCGATAACGAGATCGAAACGGGTAGTGCGAAACTCAAGGATATGAAAACGGGCGAGTTGACCGACATCGCGTTGGACGAAAGCCTGTACACCACATTGTATAACAAATCGCTGGACCGTCATTTGGCGGCGGTAGCGGATCTGCTGGAGGAGTAAGTATGGAAACCATTCAAGGTATGAAACGCACCCGCTGGTGCGGCGACTTTCGCCGTGAGCACGCGGGCGAGACGGTGACCGTTTTCGGCTGGGCACAGCGCCGGCGCGACCTCGGTCAGCTCATTTTTATCGACCTGCGCGACCGCACGGGGCTCGTGCAGCTCGCGTTTGACGATGCCACCGCCCGCGACGTGTTTGAAAAAGCGGCGACGGTGCGCAGCGAATACGTGCTTGCCGCCACCGGTACGGTGCGCGTGCGTTCGTCGGTCAACACCGACATTCCCACCGGTGAGGTGGAGATCGCGGTCAGCGAACTGCGTATTCTCAACAAGGCGGAAACGCCCCCGTTTGAGATCGCGGAAAATTCCAATACCGCCGAGGCATTGCGCCTGAAATACCGCTACCTCGATTTGCGCCGCCCCGATCTGCAGCGCAATCTGTTGATGCGTCACCGCATCGCCAAAGCCACCCGCGATTACTTTGATTCGCAAGGCTTTGTGGAACTCGAGACCCCGATGCTGATTCGTTCCACGCCCGAAGGCGCCCGTGACTTCTTGGTGCCCTCCCGCGTGCACAAGGGCGAATTTTATGCCCTGCCCCAGTCGCCGCAGTTGTACAAGCAGTTGTCGATGGTGGCGGGTTTTGACCGTTACTTCCAGTTGGCGCGTTGCTTCCGCGATGAGGACTTGCGTGCCGACCGTCAGCCCGAATTCACCCAAATTGACCTCGAGATGTCGTTCGTGGACGTCGAAGACGTGCTCGCCATCGGCGAGGGCTTTATGCGCCACGTGTTCGGTGAGGTGCTGGGTGTGGATATCCCCACCCCGCTGCCGCGTATGACCTACACCGAGGCGATGGAGCGCTACGGTTCGGACAAGCCCGACACCCGTTTCGGTATGGAACTGTGCGACATCAGCGCCGAAGTGGCGGATTGCGGGTTCGGTGTGTTCACGGGTGCGCTCGAAGCGGGCGGCACGGTGCGTGCCATCAACGCCAAGGGCGCGGCGGCAACGCTGACGCGTAAAGAGATCGATAAACTCACCGAGCACGCCCGCGGCATCGGCGCTAAGGGTCTCGCGTGGGTGCGCTGGACGGCAGACGGTGTTACCTCGTCGTTCGGCAAGTTCCTGAGCGAAGAGACGATGAACGCGGTGCTCGCCACCGTCGGCGCCGAAGAGGGCGACGTGGTGCTCGTGGTCGCGGACGCGAAGAAATCGATGGTACTCTCGGTGCTCGGCGCGTTGCGTTTGCTGGTCGCCGACCGTTTGGCGCTGCCGCGCGAAGGCTTCAATCTGCTGTGGATCACGCAGTTCCCGTTCTTCGAGTGGGACAGCGAGAAAGAGATCTGGGCGGCCATGCACCATCCCTTCACGTCGCCGCTGGATGAGAGCATCCCGTATCTCGACAGCGACCCGTCCCGCGTGTTCGCCAAAGCGTACGACTTGGTGCTCAACGGCATTGAACTCGCCAGCGGCTCCATCCGTATCACCGACCCCGAACTGCAACAGCGGATGTTCCGCGCGCTCGGCTTGTCGGATGAGGAATCCGCCGCCAAGTTCGGGTATCTCACCGATGCGTTCCGCTACGGTGCCCCGCCGCACGGCGGTATGGCGCTGGGTCTCGACCGTTTGGTGATGCAGATGCTCGGTGCCGCCACACTGCGTGACGTGGTCGCCTACCCGAAAGTGCAGAATATGACCGAACTGATGACCCGGTGTCCCTCGGCGGTGGATACCGAACAACTCGCCGAACTCGGCATCGGTTTGCTGCCCAAAGAAGAATAATCATCACCGCCCCGCTCGACATCGCCGAGCGGGGCGTCTTTGCGCGATCGCATTTGTAACCCCGTAGGGCGGGAAACGGCGGGGGCTTGCGCCCGCCGGCACGCAATTTCCAACAATCACCGCGCGATAGGGCTTGACTATCTGTATTTTTTCCTATATAATGATTTCATGTGCAGTAATCTGCGGCAGTCTGCCGATTTTGTCGCAAAAGAAGGGAGCTCGCTCTATGCAAGAGATTGATCTTAAGGCGATATTCGCATTGCTGTTGGCTCGGCTGAAATGGCTGGTGCTGGGCTTGGCCATCGGCGTGTTGTTGTTCGGCTCGTATGCGTATTTGTTTGTTGCGGAGGAGTATACCGCCTCGGCGATGGTGTACGTGCGTAACACCAAAGAGGACTACGAGAGTAACGGTACCACCTCCAGCAACCTGCTTGCCGCGCAACAGCTCGTCAGCAACTACACCATTCATATGAACACCCAACCCGTCATCGACGCGGCGGTGCAAAAGCTGGGCGGTCAAGTCACGGCGGCGCAGTTGCGTGCCACCGCCAAGGCCGACAGCGTGGACGAAACGTCTTGGTTGAAGATTTCCATTACCTTGGGGGACGCCGATCTCGCCATACAAGCGTGTAAAGCACTGGCGGATGCCTCGGCCGAAACCTTTGGGGAATTGGAAACGTCCTACGCGATGGTGCGGGAATACCCCTCCAAAGCCCGTCAAACCGCTCCCAATGTGGCGCGCACGGCGGTCATCGGTGGTCTGCTCGGCATCATCGTTCCCGTCGTCATCATTTTGATGCGTTTCTTTACCGATAACACCATCCACAGCAAGTACGACTTGCAACAAAAGTTTGATGTTCCCGTGCTCGGCGAGATCCCGAGTTTCCAGATGAACAGCAAGAAAAAGGGAGGGTCGAACTATGTCTAAAGAAAAAACGTCGGAGGCGCGGCCGGTCGCGTCCACCTTCCAGATCGTGGAGGCATACAAAACTCTCCGTACCAATTTGCTGTTTGCGCTGGCTCCGCACGATAAGAAGATCATTGCCGTGTCCAGTGCCGAACCCAATGCCGGTAAATCCACCGTGTCGTGCAACCTCGCCATCACCATGGCGCAAACGGGTGCACGCGTGCTGCTGATTGATGCGGATATGCGTCGTCCGTCGCAGCATCGCACGTTCCGTGTTTCCAAGACCAACGGCCTGTCCAACGTGCTCAGCGGTCAAATGACGGCCGAGGAGTGTATCGTGCGCGAAGCGGCGCGCGGGCTGGACTTGATGCCCAGCGGCATGCTCCCGCCCAACCCGTCGGAATTGCTGGGCTCCGCCGCGATGAGCGATCTGCTGGATCGGTTGGCGGTACAGTACGATTACATTTTTGTCGATACACCGCCGCTGGGTGTTGTGTCGGATACGCTGGTGCTGTCCGAAACGGTGGCGGGTCTTATACTCATTTGCCGCCAACGGCAAACCACGTACGAGGAAATCCAATCCGCTATCGACAGTATCAAAAGCGTACGGGGCAACCTGCTCGGTGTGGTGATCTCGGATATGCGGGAGGATCCGCGCACCTACACCCAGTACGAGAAACACCCGTACTATAAGTCTTACAACTACTCGTACACCTCTTCGGAACCTGCGGATAAATAATGCAAAAAAGCCGCAGTTCCTGCGGCTTTTTTTGGAAGACCCCATATTGCATAAAGGGGAGAACGTTTTGAGAGAGAAGAAAGGGTCTCGTTTTACATTCGATTATTTTTATAAACATTTTGCCGGCATCCGCGAGTTTCTGCTGGCGGTAGCAGATCTCGTCACGCTTACCGGTTGCTCTGTGTTGTTGTACGTGCTCACCACCTACGGTAAGCGTGATACGCTGGTGTTTCTGCAAGGCAATGTCAACCAAGAGTATTTCTGGGTCAGCCAGTTTGCGTTACTCATTGTGTGCGTATTTTTCTTTTTAGTCCTGTTCCGCGCCTATTCCAGCCTGTGGAAATACGCCTCCAGCCGTGAATATCTCACGCTTATTGGCGCGGGCGCGGGCGGGTACGTGCTGTATTTGTTGCTCAGCCGCTTGGTATTGCGTCGGTCAATGGCGCCTGTTTTCGCGTTGCTCACCGTTACCATCGCGGTGATCGTGATGCTCGCGTTGCGGATGGGGTATCGCCGCTATCGCGACGTGATGAAAGCGAACAATTTCGGTGTAAAGCGCACGCCGCTTATCATCCTCGGCGCGGGGGATGCGGGCGTGCTCATAGCGGATGAGATCGCGCGCAATGCGCAAACCTCCTACCGTCCGGTCTGCTTCGTGGACGACGATTCGCACAAGATCGGGCGGATGATCCACGGCTTGCACATCGAAGGGCCGATCTCTCGCTTGGGCGAGATCGTGTCACGCTACGGCACCAACGACGTGTTGGTCGCGATGCCGTCGGTGAAGAAGTCTCGCATTCGCGAGATCTTTGATGTTTGCGCCGCGCACAAGTGCCGTGTGCGGATGTTGCCCGAATTGCTGGATCTGACACACGGTGTATCGCTGGAAAAGCAGATGCGCAGCGTCTCGCTGGACGATCTGCTCGGCCGCGACCCCATCTCGCTGGACGAAGACCGCTTGAGTGACCTGCTGACCGATAAGGTCGTGATGGTCACGGGCGGCGGCGGTTCGATCGGGTCGGAGCTTTGCCGCCAGATCGCGAAATACAACCCGCGGCGGTTGGTGATTGTGGACATCTACGAAAACAACGCCTACGACATTCAGCAAGAATTGCTCTTTAAACATAAGGGTACCTTGGACCTCGCGGTGGAGATCGCCTCGGTGCGCGACGCGCACAAGATCGACTGCTTGTTCGGCAAGTACCGCCCGCAGGTGGTGCTCCACGCCGCCGCGCACAAGCTCGTGCCGTTGATGGAAAGCTGTCCCGAAGAAGCGGTGCGCAACAACGTGTTCGGGACATACAACGTCGCGGCGGCCGCCGATCGCTTCGGTGCCGAGCGGTTTATTCTCATTTCCACCGACAAAGCGGTCAATCCCACCAACGTGATGGGTGCGACCAAACGCTTGTGCGAGATGATCGTGCAAAGCTTTGCCGACAGCCGCACCCAGTTTGCCGCGGTGCGTTTCGGCAACGTGCTCGGCTCCAATGGCTCGGTCATTCCGCTGTTTAAGCGGCAGATCGAAAAAGGCGGCCCCGTCACACTGACCGATAAGCGCATCATCCGCTATTTTATGACCATTCCCGAAGCGGCGCAGCTCGTGTTGCTCGCGGGTGCGATGGCACAGCGCAGTGAAATTTTTGTGCTGGATATGGGCTCGCCCGTGCGCATTTTGGATCTGGCGGAAAACCTCATTCGCCTGTCGGGCTTTACCCCGTATACCGATATCGATATCGTGGAAACGGGACTCCGCCCCGGCGAAAAACTGTACGAGGAATTGCTTACCCGCAGCGAGAATTTGACGGATACGCCGTCTTCCAAAATTTTCATTGAGCGGGAAAAACATCCCGTCACGCCCGCCGAGCTGCAGGACAAGCTCGCGCAGTTGACGACCGCGCTTGCCACCGACTCGCCCGATGCTGTGGTACAAACGATGCACCGCATCGTGCCCACCTTCCGCCCCGCGGCGGTGGTCAATGCGGAAGCCATCGCCGATCTGGACTACAGTGCCGTGCACAGCAAATAACAATCATAAACGCCCGCCTGAAAAGGCGGGCGTGTTTTTAGCTGAATTTGTCACTCTCGTCGGGGTAGAGCGTGTATAAATCACTCTACTCGCGGGCATAGGTCTAGTATAGTTGCCAATGCGCATCGTAGATTGCTTTATCGAGCGCCGTGTGGTACACTCGAAAGCAAAGTACCTCGAAAGGAAGGGCCCCCTATGCACCGTATCCAACTGGTGGCAGACTCCGCCGCCGACTTGTGGGAGGGCGCGACTGCCGCGCCGCTCAAGATCCTCACCGCCCGCCGCGAATACGTGGACGATCCCACCCTCGACGTGCGCGGGATGGTGGACGATCTGCAACACTACAAAGGCCGCTCGTCCACCTCGTGCCCCAACGCCGACGATTGGCTCGCCGCGTTCGGTGATGCCGAGCGGGTCATCTGCATCACCATCACGGGCACGCTGTCGGGCAGTTATAATGCCGCTTGCCTCGCCAAAGACTTGTACGAAGAACAACACCCCGATCGGCGGGTGTTCGTGTTTAATTCGCTCACCGCGGGTCCCGAGATCCGCTTACTGCTCGAAAAAGCAGAAGAGGGCATCGCGGCGGGGGAGGACTTCGATACCGTGTGCGAACGTGTCAAAGAATACAGCCGTCACAGCGGGTTGGTTTTCGTACTGGAATCGATGAAAAACCTTGCCAATAATGGGCGCGTCAGCCCGCTGGTCGCCAAGATGGCGGGGTTTTTGGGTATTCGTCTGGTGGGCAAAGCCAGCGACCGCGGCGATCTGGAACCGTTGTGCAAATGCCGCGGTGACCAAAAAGTGCCCGCCACCGTGTTGCAACAACTGCGCGCGCAGGGGTACGCGGGTGGGAAAGTGCGCATCGCGCATTGCTTTAACGAACCCGCCGCCCGCGCACTGCGCGATTTACTGCACGCCGATTCTCCCGCCGCCGATATCGTGATATACCCGTGTCGCGGCCTGTGCAGTTTTTACGCCGAAAAAGGCGGACTCCTTGTCGGCTTCGAGCGTTAAATCCCCTTGCCATTCTCGCCAATCAAGTGTATACTGGAAGAGAAAAGGAGGCGTTCCTATGAAAGTTTTGATGATCAACGGCAGCCCGCGTGTCGGCAGTAACACCGGCATCGCGCTGGCGGAAATGGAAGCCGTGTTCCAAAAACACGGTATTGAGACCGAGATCGTGCAGATCGGCACCGAAGACATCCGCGGCTGTCTGGGTTGCGGCTATTGCTACAAAAACGGCAAATGCACGCTGGACGATATTGTCAACCGCTTAGCCCCGAAATTCGAGGAATGTGACGGTCTGGTGGTGGGCAGTCCCGTGTTTTATGCCTCGGCAAACGGCACGCTCATCTCGTTGCTCGATCGCCTGTTTTACAGCACCCCGTTCAGCAAAACGATGAAAGTGGGTGCGGCGGTCGCGGTGGCACGGCGCGGCGGTTGCTCGGCAACCTTTGACCAACTCAACAAATACTTCACGATCGCGGGGATGCCCATAGCGTCCAGCCAGTACTGGAACAGCGTACACGGCCGCCGCGTGGGGGAGGCATCGCAAGACGCCGAGGGCCTGCAAACGATGCGCACCTTGGCGGAGAATATGACCTTCTTGATGAAGAGCATCGCGCTGGGCAAGGAAGCGTTCGGTCTTCCCGAACGCGAACCCCCGCAAATGACACACTTTATCCGATAACAAAAAGCCC
>JAZOBT010000087.1:0-8673 GCA_045596125.1 Acutalibacteraceae bacterium
GGTTCATAATGGCATCAACCTCTTCGGCGGGACGCTTCCAGTTTTCTGTGGAAAACGTGTAAAACGTCACCGTTCCGATACCGCGCTTTTCACAATGCTTGGCAATCGTACGAAACACCTTAGCACCCGTCACGTGCCCGGCTTGCCGCGGCAAACCGCGTTGTTTGGCCCACCGACCGTTGCCATCCATAATAATGCCCAAATGTGACGGCACTACCGTAAGATCAACAGGCTCACTTTTGCGTTTGGAAAACCACGCCATCACGACACCCCCAATAAAAAAGCCGGCAGAGGCAGACCTCTGCCGGTCACGAACATCAGATTTCCATGATCTCTTTTTCTTTGCCGGCACAAACACCGTCGATCTCTTTGCAAGCCTTATCGGTGAAATCCTGCATTTTCTTTTCGGCGTTCCTCAAATCGTCTTCCGTAATTTCGGACTTTTTCTTAAGATCTTTCAGTTTATCCAACGCATCACGGCGAATGGAGCGTACCGCTACTTTCGCCTCTTCCGCGTACTTGTAAACGCCTTTTACCAACTCACGGCGGCGCTCCTCAGTAAGCGGCGGAAAATTCAGACGCAACGAAGTACCGTCATTCTGCGGATTCAAGCCCAAATCCGAAGTGAGGATCGCTTTCTCAATATCGCGCAATGTACTCTTATCCCACGGGGCGATCAAAATCGTGCGCGGTTCAGGAACCGAGATCGCCGCCATCTGCATGATCGGCGTAGGGCTTCCATAATAGTCCACTTGAATACGCTCCAACACAGCAGGCGTAGCGCGACCTGCACGAATCGTCGCATATTCGCTCATCAGCGCATTGATGCTCTTTTGCATTTTTTCTTGTGCTACATCAAAAATCTGTTGCATAACTGAATTCCTCCTTAAGAATGAACGATAGTACCGATATTGTCACCGGCCACAGCACGAATGATATTCTCGGGCTGCTCCAGATTAAACACCAAAATGGGCAACTTGTTATCATTACACAGACTCGCCGCCGTGGAATCCATCACCTTCAAGTCGCGGCTCAGCACTTCCATAAACGACAATTCCTCAAACTTGACGGCATTGGGGTTCTTCTTCGGATCGCTGTCATACACACCGTCTACCATACTGGCTTTGAAAATGATATCCGCTTCAATTTCCAACGCGCGCAAAGCAGAAGCCGTATCCGTCGAGAAGAACGGATTACCCGTACCGCAACCGAACACCACAACGCGGCCTTTTTCCAAATGGCGCACCGCTTTATTGCGAATATACGGTTCCGCGATCTCGTGCATGGCGATCGCCGTTTGCACACGTACGGGACAACCCATTTGCTCCAGGGAATCCGCCAACGCCAACGAGTTGATGGTAGTCGCCAACATACCCATATGATCGGCACGCGTGCGATCCATCTGGCCGCTGGAACGACCCCGCCAGAAATTACCGCCGCCCACAACAATGGCGATCTGTGCACCCGCATCTACGCACTCTTTGATAGCGCTGCACACGCGATTGACAATATCGAAATTCAGTCCGAATCCTTTTTCACCGGACAATGCTTCACCGCTGAGCTTTAATAACACCCGTTTATACTTAGGCACCATCACATCCACACCCATTTCCACATCATATTCTCTCTATATATTACTATACATTGGTGTTACTTGTAAAGGGAAAATGCAAAAATCTCTTCTTTTTTATTCTTACTGGCATTTTTTAAAAGTATGTGTTATACTGAATAAAATTGCGGAGGTGACGGTATGTCCGATTGTTTATTGCATTGTTGTTGCGCACCGTGTTCCATTCGTTGTATTGAGACCTTGCGCGACGAAGGGATCGAACCCACCGGATATTGGTACAACCCCAACATCCACCCCTACACGGAATATCGCAGTCGCAAAACGACTTTGAAGGATTACTGCGCTTCCATTGGTATGCAACTGATAATCAACGACGATTACGGATTGCGTTCTTTTGTCCGAGCAATCTACCCCGATTTGGAAGATCGTTGTGAAACTTGCTACCGCTTACGTATGGATGAAACCGCACGCTATGCCGCCGAGCAAGGCTTTAAAGCTTTTACCTCCACCTTGCTCATCAGCCCGTATCAAAACCACGAGCTACTTATTCACACCGCAGAAGAAGCGGCAACACGCCACGGCGTCACTTTTTTATACCGCGATTTTCGCCCCTATTTCCGTGAAGGTCAGCAAAAAGCGCGAGAACTTGAATTGTATATGCAAAAATATTGCGGCTGTGTGTTCAGCGAAGAAGAGCGGTATCGCAAGAAGAAATAATGCATATCTCACGCGGAAACTCCTCAATACCGCACACCGTAAAACAATGGTCGGGCAGAGAATACTCACGTAGCAGCCATGGTGCGGGCGCTTGCAGCACATCCCCATACCCAATCGGTACCGAAGATAAGCCGCCTGATAAGCCCGTGCCTTTTGCTTTCAAAACACTTTCTTTTGCTGTCCACAAACGAAAAAAAGCAGTCGTTCTCTCAGGTTCATCCAAAGCAGAAAGCAGCGTTGTTTCTTTCTCTGTAAAATAACGCTTTGCAATTTCCAAAACACGCATCGGCCGTATCTTTTCCACATCGACACCAACAGGTGTCTCCGCTAACGCACATACCGACCACAGACCGCTATGGGAAACACTGAAATTCCACTCGGGATGCGCCGATAACGAGGGCTTACCGTGTGCATCCCGCTCGATCGGTTCAGTTTGCTCTCGCAATCCAACAGTACGCAAACACGCATCCAGCGCTAACGCCGCGCACAAACTACGCTGTTGATCCTCTCGTTTTGCAAGGGAATGTACCACCCTCTGCCGCCACGGCGACACCGTATGTAAGCATTGCTCAAACGCCGCTTCATCGCGCAACGTATCCCTATGTACCGCCGTGACAACCATCGTTTTCCCTCCCTAACGTTTATAGGGATAGTATACCGCATCATTTTGAATTTGTCCAGTTCAGGAGGTATTTGTTATGCAACGCATTGCCCGTTTTGAACACGTTTCCGCCGCTCGATTCACCGAGGATTGGAAAGATACTTTTGCAAGTAGCCCCGTTCCTGCTCTGCCATCCCTACCGCAGCGTGCTACCACCGGTTCGGCCGGCTATGATTTTTATATGCCGTGCGCCGTTACAATTGCACCGGGAGAGACGGTGAAGATTCCCACCGGCGTCCGTGTTTCTATGGCAGAAGGCTGGGTACTGCAAGTATTCCCGCGCAGTAGCTTGGGCTTTAAATACCGTTTGCAACTCAACAACACAGTGGGAATTATCGACAGCGATTATTATTATTCAGATAACGAAGGACATATTTTCATCAAGCTCACCAACGCAAGTACAGAAGGCAAAACCCTGCGCCTTGTAACAGGCGTAGCTTTTGCACAGGACATTTTTCTGCCGTTCGGCATCACCGAAGACGATGATGTCAACGAAACGCGCAACGGTGGATTCGGCAGTACCAATAAAATCACAAAAAAATAAAAATTTTTGCCAAAAAGACTTGCTATTTCTCGCCAAATGTGCTATAAGGACCTTGTCAGAAAGAATCCACCCCGACCGAAAGGTGTGAGTAACTATGACATTGGATAGTACTTTGTGTAATAAACCGATTCCTGCACTTCTCCTGACACGTATCGAAGCCTCTGTACAAGAGGACGAGACCCCGCAGATCATCCTCATCGGCGATCTTTTGTCAAACGCAACTTACGGAAACACGGCGCTGGTCATCACCGACCGCCGTGTACTTTGCGTGACGGAAGATCCGTCAGATGAGGCTTTTTGTTGTCCGCTTTCGGAACTTACCGACGTAAAAGTGCGTCGTTTGTACGGCAATGCGGTACTGCGGTTAAATCATCGCAACGCCTTCCGCTGTACGTTTGCCATCATCGCCATTTTGGAAGCAGTTGCCTCGTACCTGAACACTATCGCTACCAAAGGCGATGTCGAAACCGCACGGCAGACCGTACAGACCGCACTGGACAAAGATCGTGCCTTTTGTCCTAAGTGCGGACGAGCGTTGCTGCGCCCCGGTGCGGAATGTGTCAACTGTATGAGCAAGAGCCATTTGCTCAAACGGTTGTGGGGATATATGTCTTCCCAAAAATGGTTGTTGTTATTCTGTATCTTTTTATCGATGCTCACCACCGCAATGGCATTGGTCCCGCCGTATATCACCAAAACGCTGGTGGACGATGTCATCCCGCAAAAAGATCACCGCGGGTTGATCACGTTGGTTTTGGTGTTGCTGGTCGTGTATGTCATACAAAACGTCAGCGGTGCCACCCGTCTGTTTTATATGCGCATCGCGGGCGATCGCTTTCTGACCAATCTGCGTAATGATATTTATCGCAAAGCGCAGTACCTGCCGGTTCGTTTTTACGACAAAACCAGCACGGGTTCCATTTTCTCGCGCATCAGCAGTGATACGCAAACCATCAACACCTTTACCCTACGTATGTCGCAGGAAGCCATCGTGCAATTCTTCACGATGATCGGTATTATGGCGATTATGTTCGTGCTTAACTGGAAGCTGACCCTGCTTTCGCTCATCCCCGTCCCTGCCGTGGCAATCGGGGCTCGTATCTTTGCCCAAAAGATCAAACCTGTCTACCATCGCACGTGGCTGAAATGGTCAGCTGTTACCTCAATTTTGTCGGACACGTTGCCTGGTATCCGCGTTATCAAATCGTTTACCGGTGAGAAGCGCGCCGTTCGGAACTTTGTTGACCACAACAACGAATGGATGGAGGAAGACCGCAATGCAGCATTTGCCTCGGGCATCTTCCCCCACACCGTCACTTTCTTCGTCACCTGCGGATCGTTGCTAATTTGGTGGCTGGGCGGTCAATGGGTAATGGATTCTCCCGAAAGCACCTCACTCGGTTTGCTGGTTTCTTTTATCTCGTATGCTTCGATGTTCTACCACCCCGTGAACTTCTTTGCGGGCCTGTCGGACAGCTATCAACACGCACTCACCTCTGCGGAGCGGTTGCTGGACATTTTGGACGCTGAACCCGAACACGATTTCGGCCAGGGCAACACCTTATCCGACATTCAAGGTCGTATCGAATTCCGCCACGTTAATTTCTCGTTTGACAAGAGCAAAAAGACGCTGGACGATATCAACCTTGTAATCGAACCGGGCGATATTGTCGGTATTGTAGGCACGACAGGTTCGGGCAAAACCACTCTTATCAACTTGTTGATGCGCTTTTATGACAATTACGAGGGTGATATACTGGTAGACGGTCACGATATTCGCCAGATCGATTTGGAATACTACCGTTCGCGCATCGGCTTTGTACAACAAGAACCGCTGATGTTCCACGATACCATCTTCAAAAACATCGCATTCTCCGATCCCGATGCATCGCCGGAGACGGTTATGCACGCCGCCGACGTTGCGAATGCACACAACTTCATTATGCGGCTTCCCGATGCGTATGACACCATTTTGGGCGAACGCGGAACAGGGTTGTCGGGTGGTGAACGGCAACGCTTATCCATTGCCCGCGCCGTTCTTAAAAATCCGTCAATGCTGGTATTTGACGAAGCAACCGCCTCGGTGGATAGCGAGACGGAGCATCTCATCCAAGGCGCCATTGAGCGTCTGATTCACGGTCGCACCACCTTGATGATCGCGCACCGTTTGTCCACGTTGCGCCGCGCTAATAAGATCGTGGTAATTGAAAAGGGGCGTATCATCGAATGCGGAACGCCCGAAGAACTGCTTGCAAAAAAGGGTAAGTATTACCGCCTGATCCAGATTCAAAACAGTCAAAATCGCGATGTTATTGATTATGAGGAGTGAGGTGATTGGAATGGAACGTTTGTATATTGAGCAGAACAACGCCCGTATCACTTGCCGCGAAGGAGATTTTCGTTTGGATGTCACTCTTTCCTCGGGTGAAACTTTTGAAAACGTGGAACCGCGTTGCTTATTTCCCAACTCCTCGCCCGATCGGTACATCACACTCATCAGCGAGGATGGACAAGAAATCGCCGTAATCCGCGATTTGAACACCCTAGAACCAAAGAGCGCTGCCGCCGTGCGTGAGGTGTTGGCAGAATACTACCTTGTCCCCCGCATCCTGCGCATCACCAAAGTGGAAAACAAACGCGGTGGGTATTATGTGGATGCCGAAACAGATCGCGGGCCTTGCTCCTTTAAGGTACAAAACCGCCAGCAAGATATCAAGGTGTTAGCAAACTACCGCGTTCTCGTTCGCGATACCAATGACAATCGCTACGAGATTGCGGACTACCGCACTTTGGACCGTAAAAGCCGTGACGGCTTGCAATTATAACACGCCATTTTAAAAAAGAGAGCTGACAAGCAGTCAGCTCTCTTTTTGTGTTCTTTTTATAACCAGTTTTCTCCGTCTTCAGAACGGCACGGTCGTTCCATAAGAGAACGCACCGCCTCAGCAGGAGTATAGTTTTCGTAGCAAATACGATAACACGCCTCCACAAGTGGCATTTCCACACCGCACGTTTGAGAAAGACGATATGCGGTTTCGGCAACCAAATATCCCTCAACCGTACCCACACGACTCACGGCTTCCAAAGGAGAAACACCTTGCCCGATCAAAATACCCGCACGGCGGTTCCGCGAGTGCATACTGCTACACGTCACGATCAAATCGCCGATACCCGATAATCCAGCAAAGGTTCCTGCTTTTGCTCCCATTTTGACACCCAGACGCGCAATTTCCGCCAAACCGCGAGTCATCAAGGCGGCACGGGTGTTATCCCCCATATCCAAGCCATCACAAATGCCGGCGGACAACGCAATTACGTTTTTGAGCGCACCACCCAATTCCACTCCAATTACATCTTCGCTGGTGTAGATGCGAAATTCAGGATTGGAAAGAATCTCCTGCACCTTTTTGGCGGCATCAATATCGCGAGACGCACTGACGATCAGCGTCGGTATGCCACGCCCGACCTCTTCGGCGTGCGAAGGACCTGACAATGCTACCGCCGATACACCGGGTAATGCATCCTCAATAACTTGCGTAAAACGGCGGAATGTATCATTTTCTAAGCCTTTACCCGCATTCGCTACCACTGCCTCGGCACGCAGAAACGGGCGAATTTTGCCTGCGGTTTCGGCAATAGCAAATGACGGTACCGCAAGCACCACCAAGTCTGCCTGTGCAACACACGACAGATCGGTCGTTAATTTGATCGACGGCGGAACAGCGATACCCGGCAAGAGTTTGGTGTGTTGACCGTGGCGACGTATGGATTCAATTTCTTGCTCAAACGGCGACCACAAAGACACGCCGTGTCCGTGACGGTTTGCCGTAACCGCCAAAGCAGTCCCCCAACCGCCGGAGCCCAACACCGCAATCTGTGCCATTTTATTTGCCACCACCAATCTTACTTTCTGTACCGTTTAAAATCCGTTTAATGTTTTCTCGATGTTTTACAACAATAATTACAGCGATCAAACTCGCCACAGCTGTGCAAAACACCGCCGTTTCCCAACGCTGGTGATAAACACACACCCGCATCACATAGGTCATTATCGGCAAAAGCAGTCCCGCCGCAATGGAACCAAGCGACACCATTTTAGTAGTCAAAAGAATTAAGCCGAATACCGATAACAGTATCAATGCGGTTTTCCAGTCCAAAAGCAATGTCATCCCCAAAGTGGTCATAACACCTTTACCACCGCGAAAACCAAAGAACACGGGATACAAATGGCCCAATATACAACACACACCGGCAAGATAACATCCCACTAACCACAAGTTATGAGGATCGTACATCAAAAGGGACGATTGCTCCACAGTCGCAGGCATCAACTGAATGTTTTGCAACAACACTCCGCCGATCATCACCGAAAGCATACTTTTGAGCAGATCGCCGACAAATGTCAGCAAGGCGGGAAGTTTTCCTTGCGAGCGCAACACATTGGTTGCACCCGCATTACCGCTCCCAAACGACCGGATATCCTCTCCCGAAAAAAGACGCGTAATAATAATGGCGAAGCTGACACTGCCCAGCAGATACGCCACAGTTGCTGCCAACAACATCGCCAGCCAACTGTTTTGTAAAAAAGAAATCATTTTGCTATCCTCTCTTATTTACCACTCTTATCGCCGCGTTCGCGAACAATAAATCGTATGGGCGTACCTTCCAAGCCAAACGTTTCGCGCAATTGGTTTTCCAAGTACCGTTGATAGGAAAAATGGAACAGATCCGCACGATTAACAAAAAACACGAACGTAGGCGGCCGTGTGGACGGTTGCGTTACATAGTAAATCTTCAGGCGACGACCTCGATCCGTAGGCGGTTGCACGCGAGCCGTCGCCTGTGCCAGCACATCGTTCAGCGCACCTGTGGATATACGCATTGCGTTCTGACCATTGACATAGGTAATCAACTCAAGCAACCGATCCAACCGTTGTCCCGTCTTCGCCGAAATGAAAATAAACGGTGCATACGCCATAAAGCTGAAATCGTTTTCCAGTTTCTTGCGCGTGAGTGACATCGTACGATCGTCTTTTTCCACCGCATCCCATTTGTTTACGGCAATAATGCACGCTTTCCCTTTTTCGTGGGCAATGCCCGCGACTTTACTGTCTTGCTCGGTAAAGCCTTCCGTGCCGTCAATCAAGATCACGCAAACATCGGCGCGTTCCACCGCCATCT
>JAZOBT010000088.1:0-6802 GCA_045596125.1 Acutalibacteraceae bacterium
CGCTTGGCCTCCGACTTAGCAGGCTTGCGCGGTCCACGGTGTCAACGCCGACGAACTGGTGGAGAAGATCAATAAGCATCTGAGCAAGTAATCAAACAGGAGGCGGCTCGCGGTGCGGGCCGCTTTCTTTGAATGTGGGAGTTACTATGTTGGATTCACGTTTGCGTTTAGCGGCCGATCTGGTGCGGCAAGGCAGCCGCGTGGCGGATATCGGTACCGATCACGCGCATCTGCCCGTCGCACTGGTGCAAGAGGGTCGTTGCCCGAGCGCCATCGCGTCGGATATTCGGGTCGGTCCCGTGGAAAATGCGCGAAACACCGTTCGAGAGGCGGCATTAGAAACTACTGTTTCGGTGCGTTTGGGTGACGGATTACATACCATACAACCGCACGAGGCGGACGATATTGTTATCGCGGGAATGGGGGGCGAGACCATCGCCGCCATTTTGCAAGAAGCACCGTGGGTCAAACACCCGCACTATCGCATTATTGCACAGCCCATGACCCGCGCCGAAAAACTGCGTGCATACCTGTTTGCAGAGGGCTTTGCCATTCGCGAGGAACGTGTTACGTGTGTCGGCCGCCATTGGTATACTGTCATTTGTGCGGAATACACGGGCGTTGTCACCCCCGCCGATGAAGCGTTGTGCCACGTCGGTAAAATTCCGCTCCCGCAAGGGGACGGCTATTTGCAAACAGTGGAACGTCGTTTGCAACGCCGCCAAAGCGGAAAGCCCTCACCCGAAGTGGACCGATGCTTGCAACAAATTCGCCGCTATCGAAACGGCGAGTGGAATCCTTGGGAGGAAAACGTATGAAAATAGGGGAGATTCGGGAGCTTCTCCAGCAGAAAGCCCCGTTTGAAACTGCCGAACCGTATGATAACTGCGGCTTGCTCGTCGGCTCGCCCGATGCCGCGGTGGATACGGTGTTGGTGACATTGGATATCACACACGATGCGGTGGATGCTGCTGTTCAAAATGGTGCGCAACTGATCGTCAGTCACCATCCTGTCATCTTTGAACCGCTCAAAGCACTCCGCGCCGACAGCGTACCGTATCGTCTGGCGGCACACGGGCTCGGTGCCATTTGCGCCCATACCAATCTTGATCGCGCTGTCGGCGGCGTCAACGATTGTTTGTGTGAAAAATTGGGGCTGACCGACGTGTATCGCGGCCCTGACGAGATGTGCCGTATCGGTACATTGCCGCAACCGTTGTCAAGCGAAGCGTTTGCGCACAAAGTGTCGGACGTGTTGCACACTGCCGTGCGCGTAAAAGCGGGCAGCGATACGATTCGCACCGTGGCACTGTGCGGCGGCGGCGCGGGCGACCGCGTGTTGCCGCTTTTGGAACAAGCCGACGCCGCCCTCACAGGTGAAGTGAAACATCACGTGTGGCTGGAAGTTCCGCCGTGCAAGACAATGGTTGACGCGGGGCACTATGCCACCGAAGTGGTGGTGACCGATCGCTTGGTCGAATGGATCTCGGCGGCATTCCCGTCGCTTACGGTGGTATTGCACCGCGGCGAAGCACCGTATTCTACTGTAAAGGACTGACACGATGGCACTCGACGGCGCATTTTTGCATTGTCTACGGGATGAACTGTGGCAACGTCTGCAGGATACCCGCATTGATAAAATACACCAACCCTCCCGCGAGGAGTTGGTGTTTTCCCTGCGCGGCAAAAACGGTACCGAAAAGCTGTACCTCTCCGCACGGGTCAATTCGCCGCGCGTGCAACTTACTACGACTTCGCTTGAAAACCCCGCAACCCCGCCGCCGTTTTGTATGTTGCTTCGCAAACGTTTGACGGGTGCTCGCCTTGTAGATATACGCCAGATCGGTTTGGAACGTGTGCTGTATTTTGATTTTGACGCGCTCAACGAACTGGGCGACACCGTGCGCCTGACCGTCGCGGCGGAACTGATGGGGCGGCACAGCAACCTCATCGTCATCGGTGAGGATGATCGCATCGTGGATGCCATCAAACGCATCGATCTGTCGATGTCGTCGGTGCGCCCCGTGTTGCCGGGATTGCCGTATATCGCACCGCCGTCGGATGCCGCACGGCGGGATGCTTTGCTTTGCTCTGCGGCACAGATCGCCGAGACGGCATTACACGGCGGTTTGCCGCTGGATAAAGCGTTACAAAACTGTGTGCAGGGCTTTTCACCGCTGATCTGCCGCGAGATCGCGTGCTTGGTCTACCGCGGCGCATCGGAGAATATGCTTAGTACGGAAGAACTTCGCGAACGCCTTGAAGCGGCGCTTGAGCGTGTGCGCCGTGCTGTGTTGGGTGCGGAACACCGCGTGCCGTACTTGCTCTATCGCGCCGACGGAACACCGTTGGAATTCAGCTTTTTGCCCATCACGCAGTACGGTCTGGATGCCACGGGCCGAGAAGCGGCCTCTTACTCGCAACTGTTGGACGATTTTTATGCCGAGAAAGACGCGGCGGAACGTATGCGCCGCTATGCTCACGATATCACCCGCGCGCTTTCCACCGCCACCGACCGTTTGGTGCGGAAACTGAACAATCAACGGCGCGAATTGCAACAATCCGCCGACCGCGATACCAAGCGATTGTATGCCGACCTCATCAATGCCAACCTGCACGCCATCCCGAAAGGTGCGTCGTCGGCAGAATTGATGAATTATTATGACGAAAATTGTGCGATGCTGGCCGTGCCGCTCGACCCCGCGTTGTCGGCGGCACGCAATGCACAAAAATATTATAAAGAATACCGCAAAGCCAAAACCGCCGAGGAAGTACTTCGGCAGCAGATCGCTTTGGGGGAAGCGGAATTGGAGTATCTGGACTCGGTTGCGGATGCCTTGTCCCGCGCGGGCAGTACCCGCGAATTGGAGGAACTGCGACAGGAGCTGGAGCAAAGCGGCTATCTGCGTGCCAAGCGCGACAAACGCCGCGCCGCGCAACCCACACGCCCGCTGACCTTCTGTTCCGATGACGGGTTCACCATCTTGGTGGGCAGAAACAATGTCCAAAACGATCGCTTGACGACCCGCACCGCACGGGGGAGCGACTGGTGGTTTCATACCAAAAATATCCCCGGCTCACACACGGTGGTGCTCGCTGACGGTGCAGAACCGCCCGAATCCACCCTACGTCAGGCGGCGATCCTCGCCGCCACCCATTCCAAAGCGGCGGCATCGTCGCAGGTGCCGGTGGATTATACGCTGATCCGCCATGTCAAAAAGCCCGCGGGCGCCAAACCCGGTATGGTCATCTACGAGAATAACCGTACCGTGTACGTCACCCCCGACCCGCTGCTCGCCGCCCGCCTGCGCACCGAAAATCGAGTATAGAATCCCATTTCCAAGCCGCTCCACCCAGGGCGGCTTCTTTTCAATTTGTGCGCTTGCGTTTTGGCAATGCATTTGTTATAATTACTATATGATTTGCGTGCGAAAGGGACGATTCGATGAAAAAATCGACACCTGCTGTTGCTGCGGTGATCGTGGCGGCGGGCAATTCCACCCGTATGGGGATGCCGAAGCAATTTCTTGCGTTGGGGGATCGCCCTGTCATCGCCCACACCTTAGCAGCGTTTGAGAACAGCGCTGTCATTCGTGAGATCGTGCTGGTCGCCCGCGCCGAAGACAGTCCCGCGCTCCGTGATATTGCACAGAAGTACGGCATTACCAAACTGAAAGCCATCGTGTGCGGCGGCGCCGAACGTCAAGATTCGGTCGCCAACGGCGTGGCGGCGTGCAGTGATGATGTTGCCTACTTTGCGATACACGACGGTGCGCGCCCCTTGATCACGCCCGCACTCATTGCTTCGGTCGTCGAGGCCGCCCGGCGCGACGGCGCGGCGGCGCTCGCGGTGCGCGTAAAAGATACCATAAAAATTGCCGACGAAAACGGGTGGGTACAGTCCACTCCCGACCGCGCGCGATTGTGGAGCGTGCAGACCCCGCAGGTGTTTGAACGCACATTGTATCAGAATGCGCTGAAACACGCCCGCACAGCAGGGCTTGCGGTGACCGACGATTGTCAACTCGCCGAAGCCGCGGGGTATCCCGTGCACCTTATCGAGGGTTCTTATACTAATTTGAAGATCACTACACCGGAAGATATTCACATAGCGGAGGGATGGATATGAGCAGTTTGCGTATCGGTCATGGTTACGACGTGCATCGTTTAACCGAAGGGCGTTTGCTGATTCTCGGCGGCGTCACCATACCGTTTGAAAAAGGTCTCCTCGGCCACTCGGATGCGGATGTGCTGGCACACGCCATTGCGGATGCGTTGCTCGGCGCGGCGGCACTCGGCGATATCGGTGGCTTGTTCCCCGATACCGACCCGCAATACAAGAATGCCGACAGCTTGCGGCTGCTTTCGGTGGTGGTGGACGAGTTGCACCGCACGGGATACGTGCCCGTTAATATTGATGCCACGGTACTGGCACAAGCCCCCAAACTGAAACCGTATATTCCGCAAATGCGGGAACGCCTCGCCGCGGCTTGCGGGATGGATGTAGCGGATGTCAGTGTTAAAGCCACCACCGAAGAGGGGTTAGGATTCACCGGAAGCGGCGAGGGGATCGCTGCACACGCCGTTTGTTTGGTTGAAAAGAAAGGATGATAGCTATGGTGTTACATATCCAAGGGATGAAGTGCCCGCACTGCCAAAAGCGTGTAGAAAACGCGCTGAACAACCTCGCGGACGGTACTGCTACGGTCGATTTAGAGCGCGGTATTGCCACCGTGACAGCGGATGTTTCGGCAGAACAGTTGTGCAAAGCGGTGGAGGATCTCGGTTTTACCGTCACCTCCACAGAGGTGTAAGCTATGCCGCCTCCTGTGCCGGGAATGCGCGGCCCCGGTCATCATCGCCCGCTCAGCGATGAAGAAAAAAAGCAAGCCCCGCATTTGAGTAAAGCGTTGGTAAAACGCATTTTTTCGTATTTGAGCCCGTATTGGGTGCGCCTCATTATGGTGATGCTCATCATCTTGCTATCGGCGGGACTCGGATTGTTACCGTCCATTCTCACCGGTCGTATGATCGACGACGGCTTGATCGCTCGCGATTGGGATGTGCTCATTCAACTGGTCATCTTATCACTGCTTGTCACAGTGGTGTCTAACCTCGTTAGCATTCTGCAGAGTTACTTAAATGCCACCATTGCGCAGAACATCACCTATGATATGAAAAATGAGATGTATGCCCATTTGGGGCGTATGTCGCATCGATTCTACACCGATCGCCCGCAAGGCGAGCTCATCACCCGTATGACGGGGGATATCAGCGGTGTGCAATCCGTCATCGCCAGCACGATGACGGGGCTGCTCTCCAATTTGGCGGTGCTTGCTACCTCGCTGGTGGCAATGTACCGCATCCATTGGATGCTGGCTACGGTGGGTGTGTTGCTGTTGCCGTTCTTTGTGTTGCCCGCCCGCATCGTCGCGCGGTACCGCTGGAAGATCGCCTCACATACGCAGGAAAAATGGGACGAAATGAACCAGATTCTGAATGAGACGATGAGTGTCAGCGGTCAAATGCTGGTGAAATTGTTCAACAAAGAACAGGTGGAGTACGAGCGTTTTCGTACCGTCAACGGTGAAACGCGCCGCCTGAGTATCCGCGAAACGGTAGCGCGCGGGTGGTTTCGTATGGCGATCGACACGTTTATCGGTATCGGCCCGTTATTGGTGTACTTGGTCGGCGGTCTGCTGATGCTCAAATGGACGATCGGTCCCGAATTGTCGGTGGGTGATATTACCGTTATGGTCACCTTGATGCACCGTATGTTCCGTCCCGTGGATCAACTTTTAAACATTGGTGTGGATGTGACGCGTTCGCTGGCGCTGTTCTCTCGTATTTTTGATTATTTGGATATGCGCCCCGAGATCGAGGACCGTCCCGATGCCGTCACCCCCGATGCCATCCGCGGCGATATTCGGTTTGAACACGTGGCGTTTGCTTATCATCCCGATAAACCCGTTTTGCGGGATATCGATTTTGCGGTGGATCGCGGCAAGACCGTTGCGGTCGTGGGTACGTCGGGCGCGGGCAAGACCACACTCATCAGCTTGATCCCGCGTCTGTACGACGTGACGGGTGGCCGTATCACGGTGGACGGTACGGATCTGCGCGATTTGACGTTGGAATCCTTGCGCCGCAGCATCGGTATGGTAACGCAGGATACGTATTTGTTCAACGATACCATTCGCGCTAATCTGTTGTATGCGAAACCCACGGCAACGTCCGAGGAGTTGGAAGAGGCTTGCCGCAAGGCTAACATTCACGATTTCATTGCCGCCTTACCTGATGGGTACGATACCGTGGTGGGTAACCGCGGACTGAAACTCTCGGGCGGTGAAAAGCAGCGTATTTCGTTGGCACGTGTGATTTTAAAAGATCCCCCGATCTTGCTTTTGGACGAAGCAACTTCTTCACTGGATTCCATTTCCGAAAGCCACATTCAAGATGCGATCGAACCGCTGTTGCGCGATCGCACCTCGCTGGTGGTAGCGCATCGGTTGTCCACCATCTTGTCGGCAGATGAGATTTTGGTGGTCGAAAACGGTGTTATTGTGGGCAGAGGCCCGCACTACCGCTTGGTCGAAGAAAGCGAGCGGTATCGCGAACTGTATGAAACACAGTTTCTTCGCCCGCTGGAAAATGCCGCCGAAACAGTCTAAAACAAAGTACCCGCTCGGGTTCTCCGAGCGGGTACTGTTTATTCTCGAACAAGTCCTACGGTACAATCTTCGCCGCAGGGAAGAGGTTTCTCAAATGCTAACCCGTATAGATCGGTGGCGCGGTTTTCCAG
>JAZOBT010000089.1:0-61921 GCA_045596125.1 Acutalibacteraceae bacterium
GAAGCCCTGCGGAACCGGCAGGCCGAGGCCCGTCATTTCCGCCAAGTTGGCGCCTTTACCGCCCAGCAACTCACGCATTTTTGCGTTACCTTCGCTGAACAGGTAAACATACTTGTAACTCATTCTTACAGTCATCCTCTCTTTATTTTCAACTTTTTTCAGAGACAACCTGCGTATGCCGCAAAACGCCAGCATACCTGTTTGTTATTATACCAAAATTTTCATGGTTTGCAAAGCACTTTTTTATATTTTTTTAATTTTATCATTTTAGCCAGTATTTTATACGAAATGCATCGTTATCTTGTAAAAAATATTGCCAAAATTGCGAAAGTGCGGTATTCTTTAAGTAATTTTTAAGTTTTCTTGCTATACTGCAGGAGAACGGAGGGGTGTTCTGTGCGTTTATTGCTGGCTGAAGATGAACGTGAACTTTCCAACGCCTTGGTTGCTATCTTAAAACACAATCATTATTCCGTGGATGCCGTGTACGACGGCGAGACGGCGCTGGATTATATACTGGGTGGTTGCTATGACGGTGTGATACTGGATATTATGATGCCGAAAATGGACGGCATTACCGTGTTGCGCCGCGCGCGGGAACAAGGTTGCTCGCTTCCTATACTGCTGTTGACCGCCAAATCCGAGATCGACGACCGCGTTGCGGGCTTGGATGCAGGAGCAGACGATTATCTCACCAAACCGTTCGCCACCAAAGAACTGATGGCACGCATCCGCGCCATCACGCGCCGCCAAGCCGAGGTCATCCCGTCGGTGTTGCAGGTCGGCAATGTATCGTTGGATTGTCTGCGATTTGAACTATCCACCGACAAAGGTGCCTTCCGTTTGGCAAACAAAGAATTTCAAATGATGGAGATGTTGATGACCCACCCCGGCATCCGCATTACCACCGAACAGTTTATGGAACGCATTTGGGGATATGACAGTGATGCCGAGATCAATGTAGTGTGGGTATACCTATCTTACCTGAGAAAGAAATTGTCCTCGTTAGAAGCGAACGTGCATATTCGTGCATTCCGAGGCTTGGGATATACATTGGAGGTCTTGCCGTGATTCGTCAACTACGTCGCCGGTTTATTGTTGTTTCGATGGTATCGGTAGTTGTTGTGCTGTTTGTGCTGATGCTGGGCATCAACATCACCAACGCAGTTCGTGTGGATCGATCCGCAAACGATATTCTCACCGTACTTTCCGAGAACCAAGGATCGTTCCCGTCTGCTAACGGGCGCCCTCATTCACGTCCGTTGCCCTCTCCCGAAACGCCGTTTGAGACCCGCTACTTTTCCGTACTTTTGAACACAGACGGGACAGTGCGCCGCGTCAACACCGGTTATATTGCGGCAGTCACCCCCGATACCGCCGTGCAATACGCCCAACGTGCTTTTACGCAAAGTAGAGAACAAGGCTACACCTCGGTGTACAAATACCGTCGCATCGATACAGAGTCAGGCATCTTGTATCTCTTTTTAAATCGCGAAAGAGAACTATCTACATTGCGTTCTTTTTTTCTGTCCAGCCTGTACATTTCGCTGATCGGCATTGCGGCAGTATTTGTGCTGATACTGTTCCTATCGCGGCGCGCCATCCGTCCCATTGCCGAAAGTTATGAAAAACAAAAACGGTTTATCACGGACGCCAGTCACGAATTAAAAACGCCGTTGACCATCATCGATGCCAATACCGAGGTGTTGGAACTGGAACAAGGCGAAAACGAATGGACAACCAGTATTCGAAACCAAGTAACGCGGTTAGCCTCGCTGACCGATTCGCTCACTGCCTTGTGCCGTATGGAAGAAACGGGAAGTGCACGCAACACGGTGGAATTCTCGTTATCCAACGCGGTGCGCGAAACCTTGGAACCGTTTGAGGCCCCTGCACGATTGAACGAAAAACAACTCATCACCAACATTGAAAACGGCATTACGCTGAACGGTGACGAGCGCGCCATCCGTCAACTGGTTTCGCTGTTGGCAGATAATGCTGTGAAATACGCCGAGGAAGGCGGGAGCATTGTGTTTTCGTTGTACCGTCAAGGGAAACACCGTGTACTGTCTTGTTACAACCCTGTTCACTCCATTGAGATCGGCAATCAAGATCGCTTGTTTAATCGCTTTTACCGCGCGGATCCCTCCCGTTCCTCTGACATCCGTGGTTCAGGAATCGGGTTGTCCATCGCCAAAGCCATTGTGGAGTCTATGAATGGGCATATTACGGCGCACAGTGAAGACGGTCGTTCGCTGTGCATCACCGCCGTTTTTTGAAGCCTCTCTTTTAGGTTACTTTTAGTTTTCTTTGATACAGTAACATCCGTAGGGAGGTTTTCGATTGCAATGACCGAACGCTTTGAACGATACGAATTAAAATATCGTCTGACCCTCGCACAGTACGAGCGGCTGATGGCGGCCTTACAGCCCCACCTCATCCCCGATCGGTACCACCACAGTGTCATTGGAAGTTTGTATTACGACACACCCGATCGGCGGCTGATCCGCCATTCCCTTGAACATCCAATCTACAAAGAAAAACTGCGCGTGCGCAGTTACGGTGCGGTTTCCCCCGATGATCGCGTGTTTGTGGAACTGAAAAAGAAATACGATCACATCGTGTACAAACGACGAATTGCTATGACAGCAAGCGAAGCCAACGTTTTTCTTGCTAACGGCGCTTGTCAGCAAACCGACACACAAGTCGCGCGTGAAATTGCGTATTTTTGCACGCAGTATCCGTCCTTACAACCCGCTATGCTGTTAATATACGACCGCGAGGCATACATAACAAAAGAAGATCCGCAATTACGTATCACCTTCGACCACCGCGTGCGTTTTCGGGAACACGACTTACAGTTGAGCGACCTGGAACGCGGCACCTTGTTGTTGCCCGACGAGTGCTTGTTAGAAGTCAAAACAGCAAACGCGTTACCGTTTTGGTTATTACGATTACTCGAAGAAGAGCATCTGTATCGTTCTTCCTTTTCCAAATACGGAACCGCTTTTTTAACACTAGCCAAAACCGCAGGAGGTATGGTATAATGACAATAGAAACCTTATTTAACAACGTCGTGGGCAACCAAACCACGATGACACCCGCTGTTTTTCTGCTGTGCATGGGCACGGCACTGGTGCTGGGCGCCGTGTTGGCTTTACTGTACCACCTAACCGCCCGCTCCACACGCAGTTTCACCGTCACGTTGGCATTGCTCCCCGCGGTGGTATGCGTTGTCATTTTAATGGTCAACGGCAATCTCGGCACGGGTGTCGCGGTAGCGGGCGCTTTCAGTTTGGTACGTTTTCGTTCCGCGCCCGGCACAGCACGGGAGATCGGCGCTATTTTTCTGGCGATGGCGACCGGGCTCGCCGCCGGTATGGGGTATTTAGGCTATGCCGCACTGTTCACGGTGATCATTGGCATCGTTCTGTTTGTGTATGAAAAGATTGCACAAACGGCATCCCGCCGTACGTGCGATAAGATTCTGCGTATCACGATTCCCGAAAATTTGGATTACGGCGACGTGTTCCGCGATCTGTTTGAAACATACACCTCACGCTACTGCTTGACCCGTGTAAAAACCACTCATTTAGGAAGCCTGTTTCGGTTGACCTATACCGTCACTTTGCGGGACGCATCCCAAGAAAAAGAATTTATTGACGCACTCCGTTGCCGCAACGGTAATTTGGAAATCAGTTGTTCGTTGCGGGAAACCGAGTCCGAAGTACTCTGATCATAAAGGAGGTAGTCATTATGGTACTGACCCGCGATATCGCCTATCACCAGCAAGGCCGCGTGCCGTCGGTGCGTCACTCGCACACCGACAGCGACTCGTTGGAGATCATTCAAATTTTATCGGGCGACGGGAACGCGCTCATCGGCGATCAAACGTACCCCCTTTCCCCCGGTATTTTGCTGTTCATCGATGCGTCTGCCATTCATTCGCTCAACCCTCAATCCGAAGACGATTACTGCCGCAACAAGCTTATTGTTTGTCGCAGTACGATTGAAAAAGCATTGGGGGTAGTCAACGCCACCTCGTTATTGGAAACGTTTGAGGAAAACGGCGGCGCGTGCTTTACACTGGAGCCGGAACTCGCCGGTGAAATTGACGATATCTTCCGTGTCATGGCAGAAAAGAACGGCGAAAACGCTGTGGTGTTCCCCGCTTTTTTGCGTATTCTCACAATGCTGACACCACAAGATCGCCTGTATGCGGAAGCATCCGATGCGCGCGTAGCGCGTGTGCTGCATTATCTTCACACCCGCTACACCGAACCCATTACGATTGATACACTGGCGGAGGACGCACATATCAGTAAATATTATTTGTGCCGTTTGTTCCGCGCGAGTACGGGTATGAGCATCGTGCAATATCTCAACGAACAACGTATGACTTCGGCGCGGCGACTGCTCGCACAGACCCGCCGCCCCATCACCGCCATCGCGGAAGATTGTGGGTTCGGCAGTGCATCTCATTTTTGTGCGCTGTTCCGCGAACGCGAGGGAATGACCCCGCGCGATTTCCGCAATCTCCACAGCCGCCGCCTGTAATATGTATGCGAAAGAGGAGCAGGATGATCCTGCTCCTCTTTTACGATTTACTTTGAAAATTGGAAAAGGTAACGGTCAACGGAAGCGAGGGCACCGACAAGCTCAGCGGCACCCCGCTGTTGCCGTCACAAACGAGCTCATAGGCACCGTTGGCGCCATTACCTGCAACAACCAACTTGCCGTCGGTCAATTTTCGTTCCCCTTCGCCACGCAACGCCGTGTCCAGCGCTGCTATGATCTCCTTGCCCAGTGCACTTTCGGGCACCGTGTTGGGATCAATAGAAAAATCTAACCCTAACATACTGAGTTTCACCGTATCCCCATCCCAACGCACCGTCAGTCCTTTGAGGGTATCGGGTTTGTCAAACTCCAACGTCAATGTGCCGGCGGTCGCGCGTGTGAGTGTCCCCTCCACCGCCAGATCGCGATACAAAGCTTGTATGGTACACGTAAACTGTTCCCCCACGGGCTCTGCCGCCGGCGCCGAACCACGGCACCCCGCTGTCAAACACAGTACCACCAAAACCATCCATACCGCACATCGGCGCATTGCTCGTCACTCCTGTTGTTCTAATTGGAGAAACAATCCGCCGAGTTCGTCAATGATATCCGAAGGCAACATCGCGTGTTGCGACAAACGCGCCGCCGCGCGATCGCCCGCTGCGCCGTGCAGATACACCCCGCACCGCGCCGCGTCAAACGGGGATAACCCCTGCGCCAGCAGACCCGCGATCATACCCGCCAACACGTCACCACTGCCACCGACAGCCATACCGGGGTTGCCCGTGGTGTTGACCCACTCTTCGCCCGCAGGCGAAACCACAACGGTGTGATACCCTTTCAAAACGATGGTAGCACCTGTCAACTCCATCGCCCGACGGGCGGCGGCAAGCCGTGCACTTTGCACCTCTTGCACGGAGCAACCGAGCAGGCGCGACAACTCTTTCGGGTGCGGCGTTATGATCAACGGAGCGTGAACCGTTTCCCGTATATCTATATGCCGCGCCACCAAATTTATACCGTCGGCATCCAAAACAGCGGGGCAACGCGCCTCACTCAGCAACGCGTGCACCAACTCTCGTGTCCCCGCGCTCTGTGCCAAACCGCAACCGACCAGCAGTGCGGTCGCGCTTTGGAGTCGCGGCAACAAGTCTCCTGCCGCGCGTGCGCCCACCCCTGCATAGGGTGCGCACACCGCCTCCGGCACCGCCACGGCGATAATGGGATACACCGTCTCCGGTACGGCGGCAACCAGCAACCCCGTTCCGCAACGCAGCGCGGCTTTGGCCGCCAACACAGCGGCACCCGCCATACCGTAACTGCCGCACACCGACAACAGCGTACCGTAAGTCCCTTTATGACTGTCCGCCTCACGCGGCGGGAAACAACGCTTGATCTCTTTGAGCATCTCTGCCACCTCTTACGAAAAACGCGGGTGCCGCATGCACCCGCGCCCTTTATTTATGCAGATCCTTTTGCACCAAACGCGGCAAACCGGCTTCAAATGCTTCCATTATCCGCTCATCAGGCTGAAACACGACCAAACTATGCCCTCTTTTTTTACTCCGATAATTAAAGTAGTACAAGCCTTCTTCTTTTTCGGACGGCGCCGCCATCACAACGCGATCGAATTGGCGACCATTGAATTTTTCGGGAACATACTGCCCCGCGCTCTCCACGCGTTGCAACGACACCGAAACCACCCGTTCGCGCTTACGGCGCGCAATAATCCGATCGATATCAATATCTCCGTTGGTAATGCTGTACTCGTACTCGATATTCATACCCGTCAGCAACCACCACATACCGTATCCGAGCGGCAACATAAGAATCAGCGCCAACGTACCCAAAAACAAAAACGAAAACACGATCAAAATAGAGGTGAGTGCCATAATCAGCATCGCATACGCCACCTGCGTCTTTGTTTTCTTACGTACAATAATTTGTTCCACAAACGTATCCAAATTTGTCACACCTTTCGCGTAGTCCATTAACGTATAGTATACTGCATCCCTCACCAAAAAGCAATCATTTTTCCTCTTCAAAAAATCGAACGATCGCTTCTGCCGCGGGGCGCGTCATCCCTTTGACTGCCGCCAGTTGTTCCACCGTTGCCCCGCGAACCGCCGTCAGCGACCCGAAATGCCGCAGCAACAGCGCCGCTCGTTTTTCACCCACACCCGGAATACCTGTCAGCGTACTCCCGATGGTGCGCTGCCGTTTCTGCCGATGATAACCAACAGCAAAGCGGTGCACCTCTTCTTGAATGGAGGATGCCAATGTAAAGGCCGCGCGACGGCCTTGAATCGCGATCTCGCCGCCCTCGGCGGTGATGGCGCGGGTGCGGTGATGCCCGTCTTTCACCAAGCCAAACACGGGAATACCGTATCCGAAACTGTCCACCAACGGTTTAACCGCCTCGACTTGCCCTTTGCCGCCATCCAGCAAAATTACGTTGGGCAATTCACCGAAGCCCTCGTCACCGCGGTTCTGTTCGTACTCCTTCAATCGCCGCTCCAACACTTCGCGCAGACAGGCTAAATCATCCTGCCCTTGTACCGTGCGGATCTCAAAGCGGCGATATGCCCGTTTATCAGGCCGTCCGCCGCGAAATACGACCATTGCGCCCACCACATCGGTACCACTCGTGTGCGAGATATCATAACTTTCGATACGATACGGTGTTTCGGATAACCCCAACAACTGTCGCAGTTCCTCTAAGGCAGAAACCTCACGTCCTCCCGTTTCCAACTGCCGTGCCACACGTTCCGCCGCATTGTCGCGGCACATCGCCAACAGTTGCGCTTGATTGCCCTTCTGCGGGAAAACCAATTTCACGGCATAGCGTGCCCCGAGCGACGCGGCACGTTCGGTCAGCCAGCGCTCCAGCAACTCGCTGTCCTCCACAGGTCCATCCATCACCACGCGCGGCGGAATCGCATCGCGCATGGTATAATACCGCCGCAAAAACTCCGCTTTTGCCGCCGCCGTGTCCTCCACGGCGTCCATCATAAATTCTTCACGATCGGACAAAGCACCCGCGGTAAAGCGAAACACCTCAAAACACGCGGTGTTCCCCGCTTGCGCCAACGCAATAATATCCTGCCGCGGCACACGCGACTGTACGACTTTTTGTTTTTCGCCCAACTTTTCCAACGCACGAATACGGTCGCGTAACCGCGCCGCCGTTTCAAAATCCAGCGCCTCTGCCGCCGCGTGCATCCGTTGTGTCAATAGCGTGCTCAACTTGGCACTGCCTTGCGTGAGATACGTGATCGCCTGTTCCACTCGTTCGGCATACTCCGCTTCGCTCACCCGGCCGGTACATGGCGCACAACATTGCCCGATATGATGATTCAAACACGGACGCTCTCCGCGTTTGCCGTAGCATAACGCTTTTTTACAAGTGGACAGCTGAAACAACTTGTTCACTTCGTCCACCGCTTGCTTTAACACAAACGAACTCATATACGGGCCGATATAGCGCGCCCCGTCTTCCGTGCGTTGTTTCACCTCGGTAATGCGGGAATACGGCGGCGGGGAAACGCGAATATAGCGATAGCCCTTATCATCTTTCAGCAAGATGTTGTATTTCGGTGCATACTGCTTGATCAGCGAACATTCCAGCACCAACGCCTCAAACTCACTGCCCGCTACGATATATTCAAAATGATCCACACGGCTTACCATCTGCCGCACCTTTTCGGTGTGGTTGGTATCCGACCCAAAATATTGGCTGACACGGTTGCGCAATGCCTTTGCCTTGCCCACATAGATCACTGTATCCTGTGCATCTTTCATAAGATACACACCGGGTTGCAACGGCAATGCCATCGCTTCGCGCCGCAGTTTTTTGATCTTATCCATTCACCGTGTCACCTCCCAAATAAAAACGCAGCCGCATCATTGACGCGACTGCGTATCGGACGCCTCACAGTCCCGTGAAACCCCCGTCAAAATCAAAACACCCAATTATTCAACAAAACCGGACTCGACAAGCGCCACCAACGCGTCAACCGCGGCTTCCTCGTCGTTGCCGTCTGCCGTAATACGGATCTGCGTGCCGCCGACAATACCCAGCGACAACACACCGAGCAGGCTCTTCGCATTCACGCGGCGTTCTTCTTTTTCCACCCAGATCGAAGACTTAAACTCATTCGCTTTCTGAATGAAGAACGTAGCCGGACGAGCATGCAGACCGACTTGATTCTGCACCAATACCTCTTTTACATACATACGAATACCCCTCTCATCACTTTACCACGGCCGTATAGCGACCACATCATCTGTCAAACTATTATATATTATAGCACAAACTTTGGCGCGGTCAAATAAAATCGAGCAGATTTTTTCCCGTTTTTTCAATTTTGGTTGCCTGCCCTATTTTGATAAAAAAGCTCGTCCCCGATTTGGGCAACTTGACTATAAAAGTGAATAACTTTTAGTCAGTTTGCGCGGTAGATTCTCCCATCAAACGCTGCTGTTCCTGCAAAAACACCTGCTCACGCGGGGAAAGTTCGGCATTTTCCAGCATATCGGGTCGATGCTTTAACGTGCGAATAAGCGATTGCTCCCGCCGCCACGCCGCAATGTTGGCGTGGTGACCCGTTAATAAGATGGGCGGCACTTCCCGCCCTTCCCACACGGCGGGGCGGGTATATTGCGGGTATTCGAGCAGCGACGCATAGTGGCTTTCTTCGGTAAAGCACTGCTCGTCCGACAGCACGCCGGGGATCATACGCGCCACACAATCGGTCAGCACCAAGGCGGGCAATTCGCCACCCGTCAGCACATAATCGCCAATGGAGATCTGCTCATCCACCAGCGCCTCAATGACGCGTTCGTCCACGCCCTCGTAATGGCCGCACAGCAAGCACAGGTCGGGCAGTTGCGCCAATTCCCGTGCACGTTGTTGCGTGAGCGTTTTTCCCTGCGGCGAAAGATACACCAAATGCGGACGATGCCCCACTTGCTCACACACGGCGCGGAAACAATCCGCAATGGGCTGGGCAAACATGACCATGCCCATACCGCCGCCGTACGGGTAATCATCCACCTGCTTTTGGCGGTTCTCCGTATAGTCGCGTATTTGGTGAAAGCGCAGATCCAAAATCCCGCGGTTACGCGCACGGCCGATGATACTCTCCGCCATCATACGATCGCACGCTTCGGGAAATAAGGTCAAAACATCAATTCTCATCGTCAAACAATCCCAACATCGGAAAAATTCGTATCTCGTCGCCGTCAATATCGACTTTGCGGATCACCGACGGTATCGCGGGAATCAGCACCTCTTCGCCCGCTGCAGTGCGCATATGGTACACATCGTTGGCACCCGTGTGGCTGACATCGGTACATTCGCCGTACACTTCACCTGTATCATCGTCCACGATCGACAGTCCGATCAGGTCGGAGATAAAATACCGCCCCCGCTCCAACTTGAGGTCCTTGCGATCAAGATACAACATCTGCCCGCGCAACGCGGCGGCGGCTTCCACGGTATCCACGCCATCCAATTTAACGAGAGCAATATTTTTGTGCGCCCGTGCGTGCACGCGTACCGCACGCGCACCTGCGTCAAAATACAGCGTTTTCAGTTTTGCCAATACCTCCGGTGAATCACATTCCGGACGCACCCGCACCTCGCCGCGTACACCGTGGGTACCCACGATCTCACCGGCCTCCAAATAGCGTTGTTTCGGCATCGTACCCCTCCGTTCGAAAAGACCTCTCACAGAACAGTCTGTGAGAGGTGCTTCCATCAATCGTCGATCTCAACCGAGATCTTCGCATCCCGGCGGGACGCGGCGGCACGCATAACGGTGCGCATCGCCTTAGCAATGCGACCCTGCTTGCCGATCACACGGCCCATATCATCCGCCGCCACACGCAAATGGAACACGATGGTGCCATCCGCTTGCGGCTCGTCCTGTGTGACCGTGACCGCCGTCGGATCTTCCACCAAACCGCGGGCAATAGTCAACAGCAATTCTTCCATATCGTCCTACCTCTTTCGAACGCCGCTTATACGCCGGCGTTCTTCAGCAGAACCTTAACGGTATCGGTGGGCTGAGCGCCGTTGGCGATCCATTTCTTTGCCTTCTCCACATCCACCTTCACCACAGCGGGCTCTTCCAGCGGATTGTAGTAACCGATCTCCTCAATGAAACGATCGTCACGGGGATAGCGAGAATCCGCCACTACGATACGATAGAAAGGAGCTTTCTTCGCGCCCATACGGCGCAGTCTGATCTTTACTGCCATTGTTGGTACCTCCAAAAAATTTGTGTTTATTCTTCAAACTCGACCGCGCACGGTCTGTATTGAATACCCTTAAAATCCGAACGGCATTCCTTTACCGAATCCCATTCCCGGGGGCAACCCGCGCCCGCCTTTTTTACTCATATTCTTCATTTGCTTGATCATTTTGCGCATGGACTCGAACTGCTTAAGCAAACGATTGACATCTTCCACGCGCATACCGCAACCCGCGGCGATCCGCCGTTTACGCGACGGGTTAATGATCTCCGGCTTCGCGCGCTCACGCTTGGTCATCGACAAGATAATCGCTTCGGTGCGCGCAAACTGCCGCTCATCAATATCCACGTCTTTGAGTTGTTTTCCCATACCGGGGATCATACCCAAGAGACTTTTGATATCACCCATTTTTTGAATCTGGCGGAACTGGTCAAGCAAATCGTTCATATCGAACTTGTTTTCTTCCAGCTTCTTCGCCAACGCTTCCGCCTCGCGGTCATCGATCTGCTGTTGCGCTTTCTCAATGAAAGACAGCACATCGCCCATACCCAAAATGCGGGATGCCATCCGTTCGGGGTGGAAAACTTCCAGATCATCCAGTTTTTCGCCCGTACCGGCAAATTTCACCGGCTTGCCTGTTACGGCACGCACCGACAACGCCGCACCACCGCGGGTATCGCCATCCAATTTGGTCAGGATAACACCGCTGATCTCCAGCGTCTCGTTGAACGACTTGGCAACATTCACGGCATCCTGACCCGTCATGGCGTCCACGACCAACAGGATCTCCTGCGGTTGCACGGCAGCGCAAACGTTTTTCAGTTCTGTCATCAACTGCTCGTCAATGTGCAAACGGCCCGCGGTATCCAAAATGACATAATCGTTTCCATAGTCACGCGCGTGTGCAACCGCTTGCTTCGCAATGTCCACAGGATTGGCGGTACCCCGCTCAAACACGGGCACACCCGCCGACTCGCCTACCACCTGCAACTGCTTGATAGCCGCGGGACGGTAGACGTCACACGCGACCAGCAACGGACGATGCCCTTTGGCTTTGAGCATCTTACCCAGCTTAGCAGAATGGGTCGTTTTACCGGAACCCTGCAAACCGCACATCATAATCACGCACGGCGGGCGATTGGGACGTGTCAAGTGACTTGCCTCGCCGCCCATCAACTTGGTCAACTCTTCATTGACAAGCTTGATCACCATTTGTGCAGGTGTCAGGCTTTCCATCACCTTTTCGCCTACCGCACGCTCCGCAACGGCGGCGGTAAAGTCTTTGGCGACCTTATAGTTGACATCCGCCTCCAGCAATGCCAAGCGCACCTCGCGCATTGCCTCTTTGACATCCGCTTCGGTGAGCCTGCCTTTATTCTTGAGCCGCTTAAACGCGGCGGATAATTTTTCGGACAACCCTTCAAATGCCACGGTGTTACCTCTCTCTCAGTTGTTCGGCCAAGCCGATGATTCGGCCTGCGTGCTCGTGGATCTCACAGGAATACTGATGTTGATCGTTCAAAGCACGAATCTCCTGCGCGGCGTTGCAGATGGCATCAAACCCATCGCGCATTTCACGAAAACGCTCCGCCAAATGCAACCGCTCTTCCATTTCTCGCATTTGTGCTTCCGCCCGCTTCAGCGAATCGCGCACGCCTTGACGGGTGATATTTTGGTTTTCCGCAATCTCGGCCAGAGACAGATCTTCCTCGTAATACAGTTCCACCACCTGCCGTTGTTTCTCGGTCAGCATATCCCCGTAAAAATCAAACAACCAGGCAATCCCCATATCCTTCGGCATCTCTGTCCCCCCTCCGTGTTTTGGTGTAAAGGTTTTTTCTTTACAGGCATTATAGCACACGGTTTTTACCCTGTCAAGTCCCTTGTTCGATTTTTATAAAGTAAAAGCGGTGCCTGCCACCAAGCACCGCTTCTATCGTTATTTTAGAGGATATCCTGCCATTTTCACCGCTGTGCGCGCCAAAATATCCGTCGCATCCACCGCATCTGTACCATCAATGCCATACCGTGCAAACGCCACGGGCAACTCCGTACACCCAAGCACAATGCGCTGTGCCCCCGCTTGACGGAGCGTATCGATCACACGCTCAACCGCCGCCGTATCGTATGTCGGCGCATTGGCTTTGATACCCGCATAGATGAGTTGCATCACAGCGCATTGATCGTCCCCTTCAGGGCAAACTGTCTCGATCCCGCACGCCAAGAGCTCTTTTTGATACACGTTGGATCGCACCGTCCCGTCGGTTGCCAAAAGCCCCACAAGCGACACACCCGCCGCCGCGAGTTCTTCGGCGGTAATCCGTATCATATTCACAACAGGAACCGGTGATTGCGCACGGATCTCATCAAAAAAATAATGTGAAGTGTTACAGGGCAACAATAAGAAGTCAGCCCCCATCGCCGCCAATTTTTTTGCCGACTCCGCGATGTACGGCACGGGCGATTCGCCGCCTTCCAATATCGCACGGGTGCGATCGGGAATACCGGTGTGGCAATCGATATACACGCGAATGTGCTCTGCATCGCACGCGGCATCGGTATGCCGAATGATCTTCCCAAACAGGTCGAGCGTCGCCTCCGGCCCCATACCGCCGATAATGCCGATTGCTTTTTTATCCATCTGCCACACCTCCTTTGACTGTTATAGTTTACCACACAACCCGCTACGATGCAACCGGAAAATTTTTAAAAAAATTACCGCTTAGATCTTGCAATACACTGCATTTTACTTTATACTTAGTAGTACTGTATTTTATGAAAGGAGGAACACTGTTCATATGGTTTTCAGCAGCATTGACTTTTTATTTGTGTTCCTCCCCATTTTCTTTACACTATATTACATACTCCCCCAACGCTTCCGCCATCCGTGGCTGTTCATTGGCAGCCTTGCTTTCTACGCTTACGGCACTTGGAACCAAAAAATATACATCCTCTTGTTTCTCGCCTCGGCATTGGTCAACTGGTTTGTCGGGTTGCGCATCACACGCAGTCCTCGCCGTCGCTTGTGGTTGATCGTGGGTCTTGTGTACGACTTCGGATGGTTGTTTGTCTTCAAGTACGCAGGCTTTTTGTTCTCTTCGGTACAAACGGTGCTGGACAAGGTACTCCCCACATTCGATATCGTATTGCCCGCCGTAGACCTGATTCTCCCCATCGGCATCAGTTTTTACACATTCCAGATCGTTTCGTACCTCGCGGATGTGTATAAACGTTCCATTGAAGCAGAGGCTTCCCTACTCAAATTATCTAACTATCTGTACATGTTCCCGCAGCTGATTGCAGGCCCCATCGTCACCTATTCGCATATGCAAAAGCAACTGGACAAGCCGCAACTGTCGCTTGCCCGCGTAGACGAAGGCCTTAAAGATTTCACCTATGGCTTAGGACTCAAAGTGTTGCTGGCTAACCGTATCGGCTCGCTATGGACGGATATTTCTTCTATCGGGTACGACAGCATCTCCACCCCGCTCGCGTGGATGGGTATTGTAGCATTCAGCTTACAACTGTATTTTGACTTCTACGGATATTCCTTGATGGCGGTCGGCCTCGGCAAAATGCTGGGCTACGACTTCCCCCACAACTTCCACCATCCCTATATGGCACTCAGTATGACGGATTTCTGGCGGCGGTGGCACATCACACTCGGCACTTGGTTCCGCGAATATGTGTATATCCCGCTCGGTGGCAACCGCCAAGGAACACTGCGCACCGTACGCAATATGCTGGTAGTGTGGCTCCTGACCGGTTTGTGGCACGGAGCCAGTTGGAACTTCGTACTGTGGGGCGCGGTACTGTTTGTGCTCCTTATGCTCGAAAAATACGCTATCAAACCCATACTCGAACGTTTCCCCACACTCGGTCACGCCTATATGTTTTTGGTCATTCCGCTGACGTGGCTCATCTTCGCCATCACCGATTTTTCCGAGATGGGGATCTACTTGGAACGCCTGTTCCCGTTCCTCCCCGGCGAGCCGATCAACGTGTTTGCGGATGACTGGTTGAAATACGGTAAGATGTACGGTATCCTATTCTTGTTCGGATTCGTGTTCAGCACCGAATGGCCGGAACGACTGTACCACCGTTACAAAGACACAATTTGGGGCACACTGGTATTACTCGCCATTTTCTGGGGCGCGGTATACTGTCTCTATATGGGCTTAAACGATCCGTTTTTATATTTTAGATTTTAGGAGGTCTGCCTTGTGAAACACTTTGTTCGCTATTCCTTCACATTTTTGCTGATTCTCTCGTGTCTCATTGTGGTCCCCGCGTGCCAACTCAGCAAAGCAACGTCTTCCGATAATACAAACACGGCAACAACCACCACAACCGCTACTACCACAACGGTAACCACCACGATGACAACAACCACGACGACAACCACAACCACGTCTACCACCAAGGTAACGCCGTCGTCGACGACCAAAAAGCCTTCGACAACCACCGGCTCCACCATCCGCCCCGTCTCCTTCCCGAACACGCTGTTTATCGGTGATTCGCGTTCGGTCGGTCTGGCAGAGTACGGGAAACTGTCCGATGCCACTTTCTTCTGCAGCGTGGGTATGAATGCCTATAAGATTTGGAAAGACGCGGTAGATGTCAAGGGCGTCGGTAAAGTAACCTTGGATAAACTGCTGGATCAAAAACAGTTTGAGCGTGTGTATATTATGCTCGGCATCAACGAATTAGGATACGGCTTGGAATCTACCACGCAAAAGTATAAGGATCTGATTACCGGTATTCACGAGAAACAACCCAATGCCAAAGTGATCATCAACTCCACGTTGCACGTCACCAAGGCTTGTAACGATATCACCAGCGGATCCAAAGCCATCTTTACCAACGCGCGTATCAATGATTTCAACAAATTGATCGCCACCTTGGCGGATAATGAACGTGTTTTCTATTTGGATATCAACCCCGCCTTTGACGATGCCAACGGCCATATGACGGCAGAATATGCCGCCGGCGACGGTATTCACATCAAAGCCAAACATTACTTGCTGTGGCGCGACTATCTGGATACTCAGCGCATCGCTTAAGAGAGAGGTGATTTCGATGTTACAAAATATCTTGCGTGAACGTGATCTGTTGCCTATCCTGCAACTGAATGACGGTACACCCGTAACACGTGAAAACTGGGAGAGACGTCGCGCCGAAATGCGCAAAGCACTCGAACGGTATTCCTACGGACACACACTCGCCGCCCCCGCCAACGTGCGCGGCGAGGTGGTTGCCGAAGTGCGCAAAGATTACGCAGGTAAGGTGTTGCAACAAACCGTTGACATTTCATTTGAAACCGAACGCGGTACCTTCACCTTCCCCGTTTATGTGTTTATTCCGTATAAAGTAGAACGCCCCCGTGTGTTGTTACACCTCGCCTTCCGCAAAGGCGTGCCAAAAGGCAAAGCTCCCATCTTCCAAATACCGGTGGAAGAGCTCACCGACGCTGGGTACGCGTTGGTGCAACTGGCCTATGGCGACGTGGTCAACGACCGCTTAAACGGCGATTTTTCTGACGGATTAGCCGCCTATTTCGGCGTTACTACTGATCGCGGTCCCGAAGAATGGGGCAAGATTGGTTTGTGGGCGTATGCCGCCAGTCGCACCTTGGATTACCTTTTCACACGAGACGATATCGACGCGGCACACACCGCCGTCATCGGCCATTCGCGGTTGGGAAAGACCGCTTTATGGGCGGCCGCGCAGGACGAACGCTTTTGGGCTTGTATCTCCAACAACTCCGGCTATGGCGGTGCAGCTTCATCTAAACACGGCACAGGCGAGCGTGTGCGCGATTTTCTGCGTGCCGGCAGCTGGGATTGGTACTGTGAAAACTTCAAACAGTTTACCGATGAAAAAGAGGACCGAAAACCGTACGATCAATCGTGGTTGCTGGCACTGATCGCCCCACGCTATCTGTGCGTCGGTTCAGCGATTGAAGATCGCGGCGCTGACCCGCAAAGCGAGTTTCTCACGTCGCTATGGGCATCCCAAGCATGGGAATTGCTCGGCGCGAGAGGCCTTATCACCCCCGACCGTATGCCGCAAAGCGGGGATGCGTTACTCGAGGGAAATGTAGGTTACCACCTGCGTGCCGGTACACACTACTTATGCCGTGAGGATTGGAACACCTATATCCGTTTTCTCAATGCCAAATCATAAAAAACAAAGGTGGCTCCGACGGAGCCGCCTTTTCACTTGTTCTGTTACATTTCTGCAGGGTACAATCCCTGCTCAGTCATCGATCGAATCGCCGCCGCAACGTCTTCTTTATCTGCCGCATACGTCATACCATACCACCGATCATCGGTATGTAACACCGTCGTGGTTGCTGTGCCGTCCACCATCATATCGTTAACCGACATCGGAATATAGCATTCGCTCTTGAGCGGATTTTCTTTGGCAGTGGTATCCAAAAACTCTTTAAATCGCCACTGTAACTGGTCGAAGATCTCCACCGGAAATGCCCACGCATTCATCGACACAGGCGAGTCGGGCGACAACGGTTCAAATGTCGCACCGTCATCTTCCGTAAACATCGGCTTGCCGTCCACCAATTCAATATGTGTACGCTCATCGACACCCAGCAGCGTATTTTCCTCGCTGACTTGGCAAACGCCGCGGGAAACATATCCATTTTCGGTCAACGTGTTTTTGAGTATATAGGCCGCCATCGCAAATTGCAATTTGTCACCCTTGGGCGGATTCTTCAAGAAATCCGCCAACACGCGGAAACATTTACTGCCGTAAAAATCATCCGCATTGATGACCATAAACGATTCTTTAACCACATCACGGCAACACAAAATGGCGTGCGTGGTGCCCCACGGCTTCGCACGCCCTTCAGGCACAGAGTACCCCTCGGGCAAACGATCCAATTCCTGAAATACGTATTCCACAGGGAACTTTGCCGCAATACGATCGCCGATCAACTCGCGGAAATCTTTCTCAATCGCTTTTTTGATAACGAAAACGATTTTTCCAAATCCCGCTTGTATCGCATCGTAAATGGAATAATCAATAATCATTTGGCCGTTCGGACCAACCGGTGTCAGTTGTTTCAACCCACCGAAGCGGCTGCCCATACCCGCTGCCATAATAACCAATGTCGGTTTCATAAAAGCACCCTTTCTCTATACTATGCCAAAGAAAAACTTGAAAAAGCATAAGTAAATCGTTATAATAGGAAACATAGTATTTACTATTATACAAGGGAGGCATCCGTATGTCAATCCTTATCACCGGCGGTTGCGGTTATATCGGCAGTCACACGTGCGTAGAACTGCTTGTACGCGGCGAAAATATCGTTGTGTTGGATAATTTCTGCAACTCCAATCGTTGTGCGCTCACCCGCATACGCGAACTATCCGGCAAGGATTTTCCGTTTTATGAGTGCGACATCCGCGATGCCGACGGCCTTCGTCATATCTTTGAAGAGCACCCTATCGATACCGTCATTCACTTTGCCGGCCTAAAATCCGTAGGAGAATCGTTGGAAAAACCGTTGAACTATTTCGACAACAACGTCACCGGTTCCTTGGTTCTTCTCCGTGTTATGCGTGAATTTGGGTGCAAGCGCATCGTGTTCAGCTCCTCTGCCACCGTGTACGGTATGAACAACCCGTCTCCGGTTGCAGAAACGATGCCGATCAGTGCCGTCACCAATCCCTATGGGCGCACCAAGTATATGATCGAATGTATTTTACAAGACCTATGCCTTTCGGATAAAGAGTGGTCCGCCGTGCTGTTGCGCTATTTCAACCCTGTCGGCGCCCATAAAAGCGGCCGCATCGGCGAAAACCCGAACGGCATTCCCAATAACCTGATGCCGTATATCACACAAGTCGCGATTGGCAAACGAGCACAATTATCCGTCTTTGGAAACGATTACGACACCCCCGACGGTACAGGCATACGCGATTTCATCCACGTAGTCGATTTGGCACGCGGTCACGTGTGCGCGGTGGAATATGCCCGCTCCCACACCGGCGCCGAAGCCATCAACCTCGGCACAGGCACGGGCTACAGTGTTTTAGATCTGGTAAAAACCTTTGAACGCGTCAACGGCGTTTCTATCCCCTACGCCGTCACCCCACGGCGCGCGGGAGATATCGCCGTTTGCTATGCCGATCCTGCCAAAGCCAAAAAATTGCTCGGTTGGGAAGCGACACTCGGCATTGAGGAAATGTGCCGCGATGCGTGGAAATGGCAATCCGACAACCCCGACGGTTACGAGAAATAACACGAAAAACCGACACGCTTAGGCGTCGTCGGTTCTTTTTTCATAGGGCGCCCACCCGTTCAATCCTGCTTTTTGCATCGCCTGCGTGATCTTCTCGCTGACATCCCCGTACTGCGGTTTTAACTCCGCAATCCAGTCTTTCATCCGCTGGCGGTTGGTGCATCCGTCCACGGGACAACGTGATGCCACCACCGGTAGGCTTTCTCGCTTAATGTACGCTTCAATCTCGCGTTCCTGCAAAAACACCATCGGGCGAATCAGCGTGATATCCCGTCGGTCCAAATAACTATTGGGCGCAAAACAATCAAATGTCGCTCCTGATAATAAACTCATAAGCAACGTTTCCGCGGCATCGTCTTGATGATGCCCGAGCGCCACGGTGCGACATCCCAACTCCACCGCCGCGCGGTGTAACGCGCCGCGCCGCAATCGTGCGCATAGACTGCACGGCGTTTGTCCTGTCTGCTTTTCCTGCACCACTTGCCACAATTGCGTACGCCGTATGGTATACGGCACTTCCAACCGCTCGCACAGTTCCTCGATGGCACGGTAATCGGTTTCTTCCCCGTTAAAGCAAGGGTCCAGCGTAATGGCGTGCAATGTAAAACGGTGAGGGTAAAACCGCCGTAATTGCGCCAAAAGCGACAATAACGCCACGCTGTCTTTGCCGCCGGATACACCCACCGCAACGGCATCTCCATCGTGGATCATATCGTATTGGTCCACCGCCGCCCGCAGTACCGACAACAATTCCCGTCTGCCCGCCATCTCTGCACCCCCTCAACTTGTTTTATAATAACACACTCCCGCCATAGATGCAAACAAAAACCGTTTCTTATATAGCAGGTTGTTATAAAGATTTCTTGCAACAAAATGTAATCAAAATATCCTATTTCTCAAAAACTATAATATGACCGAGCTTTTCATCATCCTTTTCATCCAACAAAAACAAACCGTTCTCTGTCAACAATTCCTTTACTTGGTCAACATCCGAAAACAATCTAATCTTGCATAACCAATCCCTCGCTTCCGAGGGACTGAATCCATACCTTTGGAAATATGAATACCAAAGTGTTTTTTCTTGTCTTAAACAATGAATTATAAATCGCCCTTTTGGCGCAAGAACTCGCACCGCCTCAGTCAATATTGTTGGAATCTCTCGACATTCTTCTAGACCGGCATTTGAACATACCGACGTAAACATTTCATTGTCAAACGGAAGGCTCCAGAGCGATGTTGCAATTCCGAGCCCATTTACCTTGTAATATTTTGCCAGCGCATCCGCATTTTTAGCACAAACAAAGTCGATGTCGGCACCCATATAATAGTCTTTTTCACGCATATTCATCATAACAGCATTGGTTCCACCACCGGCACCTACAGTTAATTCGAGGATGTGATTGCTGTTATTATGTAGCACATTACTTGAGTAAAAGCGCCAAAAATCAGGATTTGTTTCCTGCCACTTCGAAGCTTGAATTGCTTTCTTCTCCCCATTTTCAATTCGTGAGCTCCTCGTTATTGCTTTAATCATTGAATGTTTATCAATATCATCGCTAAGTCCGTTTCTGCCGGACGCCCATGTAGCACTTCCGTTTTGGGAATAATAAATAAGCTTCGATATGAACGTTTCTTTATCCGGAATATGCCGTTTCAAAAATACGTCCTTTTCTAAATAAAAATTTTCGGGATTATCAGGATAATTTTTCATCATATTCTCGTGTATAAAACTTTTAAGGGCGGGAATATTGTCCCAAAATAAAACTTCGTCTAAAGAATTAAGAACCATACATCCTCCTTCGCAAACTACAAAAAGCTATTATAATTATACGGAGTCCTTTAACGAATAACAAGTATTGTAATTTGATCAATTTTCTGGTATAATATATGTGTAGACACAACACCGCTGAGAGGAACTATAATGGTCACTCTCAGCGGTGTTTTAATATAATAAGTCTGCTAAAAAGAACGAGAAAACAGCATCCTACTAAATAGTTACTTAGCAAATTCCAAAGCCTTATTCTGATTTTATGGTTTTAAGTGATATTCCGCCTTCGCCGGAGTGATAGTATTACCTTACGGTAATAGTGCTATTGAAGCCTTGCGGTTTCAGTGTTATTTTATTCGCCGTAATCTGCCGTAGGCAATATCACTTGTCGTAAGACAAATATCACTGCGGAGCAATAAAACTCGCCATAGGCGAATAAAACGGCCCAAGGTGTCCTTATGACATCTTGGGCCGGAAACGGTTTTTAATTTTATTCTTTTTCGCCGATTTGGTCTTGTATTACCTTGGCAACCGCCTCTGTCTGCGCCTGCACCAAGTCTTCATTATCACCCTCAGCCATCACACGAATGAGCGGCTCCGTGCCGGAGGGACGCACCACAATACGTCCGCTGCTGCCCAACTCTTCTTTCGCCTTCTCGATCGCCGCCTTGATCGCACTGTTGGTGTAGAACAGGCGCTTGCCTTCGTGGCTGACCTTCAAGTTGACAGTATGTTGCGGGTAACGCTTCATCACTTGCTTCAAATCACTGAGTGAACGACCGCACCGCTTAAGGTACGACAGCAGTTGCACCGCCGTCAGTTGTCCGTCACCCGTCGTAGCAAAATCACGAAAAATAATGTGTCCCGATTGCTCGCCGCCGAATGCAAATTCACCCAACAAGAGCTCTTCCAACACATAGCGGTCGCCGACCTTCGTCGCGATGAATTGCAATCCCTGCTCTTCACAGAACTTGGTGAAACCAAAGTTGGTCATAATGGTACCGACCACAGTATCCCCCGGTAACTTGCCACGCTCACGAAGATCCAGCGAACAGATTGCCATGATCTCGTCGCCGTCTACTACCGTACCCGTGTGGTCAACACACAGGCAACGGTCGGCGTCACCGTCAAAGGCAATACCCAATTCCATACCGTTATCGGTTACATACTTGGAAAGCGCCTCCAAATGCGTGGAACCGCACTTATCGTTGATGTTTACGCCGTTCGGTTTGTCATGCAACACCGTCACATTGCAACCCAACTCGCGGAACAACCGCTCCGCCGTCGTGGAGGCCGCACCGTTGGCACAGTCAATCGCGATGCGCATCCCTTCGGGCGCAAACAAAACGGTGCTCTTCAAGTGATCGATATAGTCCTTTGCCGCCTGCGGCGCAAACGACACCTTACCCACTTCGCCGCCCGTCGGCGCAGGATGCACGTAATTCTCATCCAACACGATATTTTCGATCTCTTCTTCGAGTTCATCCGGCAGTTTGTATCCGTCACCGCTGAACAATTTAATACCGTTAAACGGCGCGGGATTGTGCGATGCGGAGATCACAATACCCGCATCCGCCTTGTATTTGCCCACCAAAAATGCCACCGCGGGCGTGGGGATCACACCCAAACGGATGACATCCGCGCCCACCGAGCACAAGCCCGCCGTGAGCGCCGCGTCCAACATTTCCGACGAAGCACGCGTATCCGTACCGATCACAAAGATCGGTCGACGTCTGCCGTCTTTGGCAAGCACCGTTGCCGCCGCACGGCCGATATTCATTGCCAATTCACACGTCAGCTCGGTGTTAGCAATGCCGCGTACACCATCCGTCCCAAACAATCGTCCCATCACACAGTCCTCCTCGGTACAATATTACCTTCGCTCTTATAAATGTGTGCCGCGGGTATCACACCACGCACACTGGACAACGGATATACTTGCGTTCCCGCACCAATGACCGTACCGGGATTGAGTACACAGTTACACCCGATCTCCGCACGATCGCCAAGCATCGCACCGCATTTGCGAAGTCCGGTCGCGATCTGCTCGTCGCCGTTTTTGATTACAACATTGGAATGATCACCCTTTACATTGGATGTAATGGCACCCGCTCCCATATGCGCACGCCAACCCAATACCGAGTCACCCACATAATTGTAATGCGGCACTTGCACGCCGTCAAACAGCAAGACGTTTTTCAGTTCCGTAGAATTCCCCACAACCGCGCCCTTGCCTACGAGTGCCTTGCCGCGCACGTAAGCACCGGGGCGAACCTCGGCATCCTCATCGATGATGCACGGACCCGAAATCACCGCTGACGGTGCAACGGTGGCACTCTTTGCCACCCAGATATCTTCGCCGCGTTGCTCGTACCGATCCGGCGGCAACTGTGCACCCAGCTCGCGGATATGCTCGCCCAAGTTGGGCAATATCTCCCACGGATAGGTGTAGGTCAGCAGGATCTCACCCGCTATGCTGTTTGTTGCATCAAACAACTCTTTTGTCAATACCATTTGCCTCTTCACTCCACTGTTACACTTTTTGCTAAATTACGCGGATGATCAATATCACATCCACGGAAAAGCGCTGTATAATACCCTAACAATTGCAGCGGCACAATACTCAGCGACGCCTGAAACAACGGATCCGTCTGCGGGATCACAAAAACATCCTGCCCCGCTTGTGCCTGCGTGGTGATGAGCACCACCCGCGCGCCGCGCGCGCATACCTCTTGTACATTCGACATGGTTTTGGATGACAACGACGGCTCACACGCGATCGCCACCACAAGAGTCCCCTCTTCAATGAGTGAGATACTACCGTGTTTCATCTCGCCTGCGGCATACGCCTCGGAATGGATATAACTGATTTCCTTCAGTTTCAGCGACGCTTCCAGCGCCGTGGCATAATCCAACCCGCGCCCGATGAAATAAGCATCCTTCAACTTTGCCATCGTCTCGGCCAACGTCTTCATTGGATCGGCGATATCCAACAGCTGCCCCATCTGCGACGGTAACTCTCGCAAGCACGCGGTCAATTGCTGTATGCGCGGCGCATCCACACACCCACGCAATACCGCCAAACGTATCGCTATCAAATAGAGTGCCGCTAACTGCGCGGTGTACGCTTTGGTAGTCGCCACGGCGATCTCAGGGCCGGCACGCGTCAGCAATACCAACTCGCTTTCCGACGCCAAACTGCTGCCCGCTACGTTTACGATCGACAGCACCCGTGCCCCGTGAGCCTTCGCCTCACGCAGTGCCGCCAAAGTGTCGGCAGTCTCGCCCGATTGGCTGATGAAGATCACCAAGGTATGTGCATCCAAGAGCGGCTCCCGATACCGAAATTCCGAAGCGAGATCGGTTTCGGCAGGGATGCGGGCAAGTCGCTCAATGACTTGTTTTCCCACCATGCCCGCGTGGTAAGCCGAACCGCATCCCACCAAAACAACACGATGCAAATCCGCCGCCTCATCTGCCGCGAGCGGTAAAACCTCCTCGGATACCAACCCATCGGGCAACAAAAACGGAAACAATGTCTCCGCCAGCGCCTCCGGCTGTTCTCGGATCTCTTTCAACATAAAATGGGCGTACTCGCCGCTGTCCGCTTGCTCAACGCGCCACGCCACCGTCTCGATCGCTCGTTCAATACGGTTGCCGTCGGCATCGCGGATCTCATAGTTCTCGTTTGACAAACATACCATTTCTCCGTCTTGCAACGGGATCACCCGATCGGTATACGGTATCACGGCAGGCATATCCGAAGCCAAAAAAACACCGTCATCCGCCACACCCAACACGAGTGGGCTATGCTGTCGCACCGCATACACCGTATGCGGTTGTGCCGCACACACGATCGCCAGCGCAAAGGAGCCGGTCAGCCGTGCCGTAACGCGGCGAAGCGTTTCCCATATATCCGCACACTCTTCCCGCTCCAGCAAATGCGCCACCAGTTCGGTGTCGGTATCCGAACGCAAGGTAACACCCGCCTCGATCAATTCCCGACGCAATACCGCCTCGTTTTCAATGACGCCGTTGTGCACCACAGCAAACCGCCCGTTCGCACTGCTGTGCGGATGCGCGTTCACCGTACTCGGTTTCCCGTGCGTTGCCCACCGCGTATGCCCGATACCGGTGGTTTGTTGCAACCCCTCACCACCGTTTAACCGCGCCGTGAGCACCGATAATCGGCCCGCCTCTTTGTATAACGCAAGTCCTCGTTCATCCGCAAGCGCAATTCCCGCCGAGTCATACCCTCGGTACTCCAATCGTGACAACCCTTGCAGTAACAACGCCGCCGCAGGCTGCCGCCCTTGATATCCTACGATGCCACACATCACTGTATTCCCCTTTCACACTACTCAATATATAACTAGTGTTTCCCGGAATACACCAAAAAAAGCGATTGACTGATAGTACAAAATAAACGGCTTTTTTGTCAAAACCATTGTTTAGTATACTCGTTTTTTTGATATTTGTCAATAAAAACCTAAAAAAAGGGGAAAGCGTACCCGTCACGTATCACGTTACAACTTGACCCTGCCCCCAAACACTGGTATACTGTTGGCAAGGAGGGATTGTATGACACACTCGTATGACATCGCCATCGTCGGCGGCGGAGCTTCGGGCTTGGCGGCAGCGGTATTTTGCGCGCGCGAACGCGGGAACGGTGCGGGCATCGTTGTGCTGGAAAAACAACCGCGTGTCGGCAAAAAATTGCTCGCCACGGGCAACGGCACCTGCAATCTCACCAATCGCCGTGCCGCACCCGCGCATTATCACGGCGACGGAGCGGAATCGTTTGTCACGCCCGCGTTGACAGCCTTTCCCGCCGAATCGTGCCTTTCGTTTTTCAACTCCCTCGGTGTGTTGTGCTCCCCGCGTGAGGAAGGTCGCGAATACCCCTTGTGCCAACAAGCGGGCGCCGTGTTGGATTGCCTGCGTTTGGAACTCGCCGCACAGGGCGTGACCGAACAATGTGACGCCGCGGTCACCGCTATCAAACCGCGCGGCGGCGGCTTTGCTCTTACCCTGTCCAACGGCGATACCGTTCACGCAAACGCCGTGCTCCTGTGTACCGGCGGTGCGGCTTCTCCCTCGCTCGGCGGTTCGTCCGACGGATATGCGCTGGCTACCGCACTGGGACATCGCAAAACGCCCCTGTTCCCCTCCATCGTGCAGGTGCGCACCGATACCACATTTGTACGTGCTATGAAAGGACTGCGCACCAACGCCACCGTCACGTTCTGCTTGGATAACACACCCTTGTGTTCATATACCGAAGAGTTATTATTTACCGAATACGGCATTTCGGGTCCCGCCGTGATGCAGATCTCCCGCGTTGTCGGCGATTGGGAACGCCGCAAAAACGGTGCTATGACCGCCGTGATCGACCTGTTACCCACCGTGGACGAACCCGCTTTGCTCAGCTTATTGAAAACACGTTGCTCCTTTTCGCGCACGGCGGCGGATTTCCTCACAGGTATATTGCATAAACGCATCGGCCAAACCGTATGCCGCGCCGCAGGCTTTGCACTGGATCAAATGATGTCCTCGCTTTCCGCCAACGACCTGCGCAAACTGGTTGCCACGATAAAGCACTTCACGTTGCCCGTTGTCGGCACACAAGGCCTCGCGGGCGCACAAGTCACCGCAGGCGGCATCGCCACAGCGGATGTCGATCCGCACACGATGATGTCTCGTCGCGTACCGAACCTGTATCTTTTAGGCGAACTGCTGGACGTGGACGGCGATTGCGGTGGTTTTAACCTGCAATGGGCGTGGGCTTCCGCCTACGTAGCGGCAAAGGCGGTGACACGGCGATGATCGAGATCAGCGGTCTGCGTCTGCCCCTTTCCTACACGCAAAACGACCTGATGCGCGCTGCTGCCAAGAAATTGGGCATCGCACCCGCACGCATCACTGTATGCCGTTTACATCGCCGCTCAGTAGATGCACGAAAAAAGCCATCCCTATTTTTTGAAATTACCGTCGGTGTCACAGTGCCCGACGAGGAGGCGGTTCTCGCTTCGTGCCGTCAACCCGGCATTAAGCGTTATGCGCCGCTTTCTTTTTCAATTTCCGCGCCCGCCCGAAAACCCGCCTTGCGCCCCGTCGTCATCGGCAGTGGTCCCGCAGGTCTGTTCGCGGCATTGATGCTCGCGCGGGCGGGTTTGCAACCAATTTTGTTGGAACGCGGTCACCCCGTCGAAGAACGGCAACAGCACGTCTCGCTTTTTCGCGCCACGGGCGTACTCAATACGCAGTCTAACGTACAATTCGGCGAAGGCGGTGCGGGGACTTTTTCCGACGGAAAACTGAATACCGGCATCCGTGACCCGCGTTGCCGCTTGGTACTGGAAGAACTGGTTGCCGCGGGCGCACCCGAAGAGATCTTGTGGCAAGCCAAGCCCCACGTAGGCACCGATCGGTTGTGCACCGCCGTCAGTGGTCTGCGCAAGCAAATTTTATCGCTGGGCGGGGCGGTGCGTTTCCAAACACAAGTGGTCGGTGTACGCATTGAACAAGAAAACCTTGTCGGTTTGACCTTGCGCACCCCGCACGGCACCGAAGAACTCCCGTGTGACCGCGCGATCCTCGCCATCGGTCACAGCGCACGCGATACCATGGCGATGTTGCACGACAGCGGCGTCCCGATGGAACAAAAACCGTTCGCGGTAGGGGTGCGTATTGAGCATCCCCGTGAAATGATCGATCGCAGTCAATACGGCGCCGCCGCGGGACACCCCGCTCTCGGTGCCGCCGATTATAAATTGAACATTCCCCTGCCCGACGGCAAGGGTGTTTACACGTTCTGTATGTGCCCCGGCGGTGAGGTCATCGCCGCCGCGTCCGAAGAAGGCGGTGTCGCGGTCAACGGTATGAGCGTGTTTGCCCGCGATGCCCGCAACTCCAACAGCGCTCTGCTGGTAGGTGTTGCCCCCACCGATCTCCACAACCCTCACCCGTTAGCGGGCATCGACCTACAACGGCAAATAGAACGCGCCGCCTTTGCACTCGGCGGCGGCAATTACCACGCCCCCGTACAGTTGGTTGGTGACTTGTGCGCCGGTCGCGCCAGTCGATCGCTCGGTGATGTAGAACCATCGTATCGCCCCGGTGTCACACCATCGGATCTGCGCGAATGTCTGCCGCCGTTCGTGGTGCAATCACTAAAATGCGCTTTGCCGCGTTTGGGTCAAAAGCTCCGCGGATTTGACCGCTACGATGCTGTGCTGACCGGCGTGGAATCGCGCAGCTCCTCCCCTGTACGCCTCCCGCGTGACGAGGGATGCCAATCTGCGGTACGCGGCCTGTTCCCTTGCGGAGAGGGCGCGGGCTACGCGGGCGGTATCACTTCCGCCGCTGTTGACGGCATTCGCTGTGCCGACGCACTCATCCAAAGTTTGTAACAAAAAGAACCTGCACCGATCGGTGCAGGTTCTTTTTTATGCTTCTTTGTGCTCTGCAAACCATGCAGGCAGGTCGATAACGCGTTGATTGCGACTACCGCGGAACTGTAATTCCAAATCGCGTTGCGCCTCAATATACGGACCATCGATCAAGGTATCCACCAACCACAACAGGCGCATCACCCACGGGTCGGTCTTCCCTTTTTCCAACAATTGCTCCAACGTGTAACCGGAATACGCTACCACAGTTTTTCCCATCTCGCGCACACGCTGTGCCAGCTCACACAACGCTTCCGCTTGGCAAAACGGTTCTCCGCCCGACAACGTCACACCGGCAAGCAACGGGTTCTCCCGCATTTCACCGATCAAGTCATCCACGGTACGTTTGATTCCGCACCCGAACGGGTGCGATTGCGGATTGTGGCACCCCACACAATGGTGTGGACACCCTTGCACAAACACCACATAGCGAAATCCGGGTCCGTCTACGATCGATTCGGGTTCAATACCGCAAACATCAATCACTGAGGCCATGCTTGACTCGCTCTCTCTCCTCGGCGCGCTTGGCATTGTTGAAACGATCGGTCGTACCGACCAAATAGCCGGTAATACGGCGAATACGCTCAAATTTCATATCCTTACCTACTTCGGTAACACAAACTTTCTTTTCCATTGTCAAACACTCCTTTTTTAAATTCTATTGTATAAGAACTGCGTCTGATTATTCACATCCGCAGAAATGAGGCATATGCGGATACAATTTTCTCAATTCGTTCAATTTTTCCACACTTACCGATTCACCTTCGCGACGTCCGCAACGGGGGCATACCTCGTTGATAACACCGGTATATCCGCAAACAGGATCGCGGTCAACGGGATGGTTCACCGAACCGTAACCCACGCCCGCTTCTTTCATGCAACGGATCACCGCCTCAAACGCCTCCAGGTTCTTGCAGGTATCGCCGTCTAATTCCACATAGCTGATATGACCCGCATTGGTCAATGCGTGGAACGGGCCTTCAATAGCGATCTTCTTGTAAGCGCTGATCGAATAGTACACCGGCACGTGGAACGAGTTGGTGTAATAATCGCGATCCGTCACACCGGCGATCTCGCCGTAGATCTTCTTATCAATGCGCACGAAACGCCCGCTGAGTCCTTCTGCCGGCGTCGCCAACAACGTAAAGTTGAGGCCCGTCTGCTTGGACTGCTCGTCCATACGGTTGCGCATATACGTAACGATCTCGTGACCAAGCTTGCGGCTCTCTTCACTCTCGCCGTGATGCTTACCCGTGAGCGCTTTGAGCGTCTCCGCCAAACCGATAAAGCCCACACTGAGCGTACCGTGCTTGAGCACTTCTGCCACACTGTCATCGGGTCCGAGATGTTCGGAATCGATCCACACACCCTGTCCCATCAAGAAGGGATAGTTGCGCACTTTCTTGCCGCATTGCACCTTAAACCGATGCAACAACTGACGGCACACCAGATCGATGCGTTGATCCAGCAAACGATAGAACTTATCGATATCGCCCTTCGCCTCAATACCGATACGCGGCAGGTTGATAGAGGTGAAGCTCAAGTTACCGCGACCGCAAGTCACTTCACGCTCTTTATCGTGTACGTTACCCATAACACGCGTGCGGCAACCCATATACGCCACTTCGGTATTGTAATCACCGGGACGATAATACTGCAGATTGAACGGCGCATCCAAGAAGCTGAAGTTCGGGAACAAGCGCTTCGCCGACGTTTTCATCGCCAGTTTGAACAGATCGTAGTTGGGGTCGCAGGCGTTATAGTTAATGCCTTCCTTCACCTTGAAGATCTGCACGGGGAAGATCGGCGTCTCACCGTTACCCAAGCCCGCATCGGTCGCCACCAACAGATTACGGATCACCATCCGCGCCTCAGGCGACGTATCGGTACCATAGTTGACCGAGCTGAACGGCACCTGTGCACCCGCGCGCGAATTCATCGTGTTCAAGTTATGCACAAACGCTTCCATCGCTTGGAACGTCGCACGGTCGGTCTGTCTCCACGCGGTAGCCGCGGCAAAATCGTGTGCTTCCACCGCTTGCTCGGTCGTGATCGAAACAGCCGGTTGCGAATTTTTCGGCAACCAAACCGACAATACGTGCCCGACATCCTCGGTGTTGCCCATCTTCACTTCGACACCCAACGACTCGCGTGCCGTCGCCGCCAACGCTTCCGCATCGGTAGCACTCATACCGAACCGCACAATGAAATACTCTGCCAACGCGCGGAAATACTCCCGACGGTAGGTTTTCGCAACACCGGGTGCCATCGCATAATCAAAGTTCGGGATACTCTGCCCGCCGTGCATTTCGTTCTGGTTCGCCTGAATGGCGATACACGCCAGCGCCGAATAGCTTTGAATACCGTTCGGCTCACGCAAGCAACCGTGACCCGTGGAGAAACCGTTGCGGAACAGTTTGAGCAGATCGATCTGGCAGCACGTCTCCGTAAGCATATAGAAATCCTTGTCGTGGATATGAATGTCACCGTTAATGTGCGCCGCGGCAATATCCTTCGGCAAAATATAATTATCAATAAAATATTTGGAACCTTCGGAACCGTATTTCAGCATCGTACCCATCGCGGTATCCGCATCGATATTCGCATTTTCGCGTTTGATATCGGCGTCCTTTGCGTACGAGAAAGTCAGCTCCTTATAAATATCCATCAAATCCGCCTCGGATTGACGGATCTTCGCGTGCTCCGCACGATACAAAATGTACGCCTTCGCGGTTTTACCGTATCCCGCGGCAATCAACTGCTCTTCAACCAAGTCTTGCACTTGTTCCACGCTGGGAATTTCTCCCGCGGGAATCGACGCAACGACTTGCTGAGTCAATTCGACCAACGCTTGCGCCGAAATCTTTTCATCTGCCACGGCAATGTTCGCCTTATGCATGGCTTCCTTAATCTTATTGGAATCAAAAGCAACGGTCTCACCGTTACGTTTCCGGATCGATTCGATCACATTCCCCACTCCTCATTGCTGTACTTCCTCTGAATACCACGTGCCGCAACTAAAAAGCGGCCGTGCCACTATATATTACTACATATCGGTCTCCTTGTCAATGGCAAACACAATATATTGTGTATGAAAATTTTTATAACTTCCCTTTTTCCGCATAAATCGCAGGTTTTTTAATAAAAAGAAAGATTCCGACACCACAATTTTTTGAACGACACGAGGTTTCCCGCTTAATCGCGCGGACAAGCTCGTATTATATATGTATAAGGAGGTATGATTATGGTAATACGGATGGGAACCGAGCCGGAGGGATTAACCGTCTGGCTTTCGGGCGAACTCGACCATCACGCGGCACGCACCCTACGTGAACAAGTGGATGCCGCCGTGGAGCGTTCATCAGCAAAGCACCTGCGATTGGATTTTTCGGGTGTCACGTTTATGGACAGTTCGGGAATCGGTCTCATTATGGGACGCTATCGGTTAATGCAATCGCGCGGCGGTACGCTCACAGTGGCAGGCGCCTCGGAACGCTTGCTGCGCGTGATGAAACTCGCAGGGCTCGACCGCTTACCGGTGTGGGATGCTGCACCGAATACACAACACAAGGAGGTAACACGTAAATGAAACAACCGATCAACGAAATGAAACTCACGTTTCCCAGTCGCTCGGCAAACGAGGCGTTCGCCCGCTCGGCGGTCGCCTCGTTCCTCACCCAACTCGATCCTGCCGTGGACGAGTTAGCCGACCTGCGCACCGCCGTATCCGAAGCAGTGACCAACTGTATCGTTCACGCTTACCGCGATACCATCGGCAACATCACGATCCAAATGCGTCTGTACGATGACGGCCGTACCGTCATTAAGATCCGTGACCGCGGTTGCGGTATTCCCGACGTGCCGCAAGCGATGGAACCGCTGTTCACAACAGGCGGTGACGATCGCTCGGGATTGGGCTTCTCCGTGATGGAAAGCTTTACCGACCGCCTGCGCGTCACATCACGCGCCGGTCGCGGCACCACCGTCACAATGGAAAAATACATAACCGTGCGGGAACGGCAGGCGAAAGCAGTGTGACACGCGACGAATACATCTGTGCCAATTTAGGACTCGTCCACAACTGCGCGCGCCGCTTTGTGGGGCGTGGCATCGAGTACGATGATCTGTATCAAGCCGGCTGTATGGGGCTCGTCAAAGCAGTGGACGGCTTTGATGAAAGCCGCGGACTGCGCCTATCCACTTACGCCGTACCCGTCATACTCGGCGAAATACGCCGCTTATTTCGCGATGGCGGTACCGTCAAAGTCAGTCGCTCGCTCAAAGAACTGTCGATGCGTGTATGCAAAGAGCGCGATGCCTTTCAAGCGCGCGAAGGCCGTGAGCCCACCGTCAGCGAATTAGCGGACGTATTGTCGCTGGAGCGCGAACAGGTGGTGGAAGCACTCGGTGCAGCGCTCCCCGCCTTGTCGCTCACGCGAAGCGGCGACAATGATGACGGCGATGAGATCGACGTTCCCGTGGCGGCACCCGAAGAATCTATCACCGATCGCTTGGCGCTGGGGCAAGTGTTGTCGGAACTCTCCGAACACGACCGCTCGCTCATTGAACTGCGCTATTTCCAGCGCCGCACGCAACAGCACACCGCCGAAGTTTTGGGAATGACACAAGTGCAAGTCTCGCGCCGCGAACGTGTCATCCTCCGCGAACTGCGCCGCCGCCTTTCCTCATAAAACAAGAAACAGAGACGGATAATCGTTGTGCTCTTAAGGACAGTAAAAGGCTGTGTAGAAAATTTCTACACAGCCTTTTGCCTATCAAACAAATGTTTTTATTCTCTAACAACTTCTGCACGCCGAAACGAAATTTCCAAATGCTTTGTTTTACATTTAACAGTATCGAATTTCAAATTCAGCAGATAATGGTCTCCCTTATTTACCATTTCATCTGATAACCACCAACCACCATTTAGCAAACTTATGTCAAACTCGCTTGTTTTGATTTTATAATTATAGAAACGAATTTCTGTTATACCTGCCTCAAACAAAGCGCCATCACAATCAATCTTTAGTATTAAGCGATTATCTTCCGGATTCCAATTTGATTCCTTTTTTGTAGCTGAAATAATGTGGGCATCGTGAAGCCCGTGCATCCAATACCATTCCGGAAAATTATTTTGAGCTTGCTTCAACAAAATCACCCCACTGATTCTATTATATGCTTGTGTTAAATTAGGGACGAATATAGCCTCCCTTGCCTAAAGGGAGGCTCGTATAAGAACAAGCCTTTTTCTGTATTTAATATAACATTTTTCGCTGATATTTTCAAATTATGTATACAAATAGAGTTATCCCGAAATAACGAGATAACTCTATTTTTGATGGTATGACAAAAATCATATCAAAAAACGCCGTTAAAAGCTTTGTTTTTAAGCAGTAAAACCGCCGAAAGTATGACGGTTATTCCTGCCTTGCCTTTTACACTAAACAGTTATTGAGAGTTTATTCGCAAAATAAGATATAGACTTTATCGCAAGCATAAGTATAATTAAATTAGAAGCTTCTAAACAAAACGAAAAGGAGCCGTTTTAATGAATAACATTTTTTCCAATAATCTAAAGAAATTAAGATTACAAAAAAATCTTACTCAAGAGCAAGTTGCAGAGGTTTTAGGTGTAAGTACTCAAACAATTTCTCGCTGGGAATGTAATACAACTTACCCCGATATAATGTTGCTACCAAAAATTGCACGACTTTATTGTGTGACAGTTGATGACTTATTTAAAGAAGACTCATCAGCATATGAAAATTATGCTCAAAGGCTTGCCAGTGTTTACGAACTTACACATAAAGCCGAAGATTATTTAAATGCAGATATAGAATTTAATAGACTTAAGAAATTAGGTAATTATACACTTGAAGATTGTCGAATACACGGAGTAATTCATTCATCAATGATGTGTTCTTGCAAATGGTTGGCAATTGAAAATTTCAACTATATCATCAATGAATTTGAAAAAGAAAACAATATTTCACCCGAAAATAAAATTTATTGGAAAACCCGATATCAAATAATACATTATTATATTGAAATAGGGCAATCAGAGCAAATATGTCAAAACCAAGAAAACCGATTAAAAAATTGTGCAGATGATTATATGGAATGGACTGTTTTGATTTATGCCTATTATTATGCCGGAAAATATAAAGAGGCTTATGAAAGTTTTATAAAAACGAATGAAAAGTTTTCTGATAAATGGGAGATTTATGATATTGCAAGTTATGTTTGCAGAGCACTGAAAAAATTTGATGATGCAATAAAATATAGTGATATGTCTTATAATCCCTCGGTAGCAATACCGTACCGGTTCGACCCCGGTCAGCGGCACCAAGCAAAAAACCGCTCAACCAAGCCTTTTGTTGGCATTGGTGGGCGGTTCTTTGTATGTGTAGGACGGTTAAGTTTTAGTTGGTTTGGGGTTTATTTGGGGTTTACTCAATAAAAAACGTACACTTTTCCCCCGTCACCGGCGCGGATCGTGCTGTGTGCCGCGGCGTTTCTTTCCCGACTTGGCCTGCTGTTCGGCTTCGATGAGCGGGACAGCTCTGCCGTAGGACAGCAGCTTGCCTGTGCGTTTCTCATAGCGTTGGATCCAACGGACCACCTCGGAGATCGTCATCGCGCTGTCGGGATGTGGCGCCGGCACAGGTGGAGCGGGAGCCGGAGGTTTCTTCTTGCTCCGTGTCTTCCCTCTGTTCCGCGCACGATGAGCACACTCGGCCGAACAGAACCAAGCGAACGGTTTGTCCTCCGGAGCGGTGAAGATCTCACCGCATAATCTGCAACTTCGTTGTATGGTGATCTACTTCCTTTCGTGTCTTCTCTTAGTGAAGGGGTGGGCTGAGCAAAACTTAAAAGGGTCCCCCATTGCAAACGGGCAAGAGGGACAAGGGGCACCCCTCCCGCACCCCGGGGGGGGGAGGGTAAAGAGATACCCTTCACAATATTTTTTCTTACAAAAAAGGCGGCCTTTGTGCAGTTGACTGCAAAGCGGCGCAACCCTAAAACCAACAGCGCGGAAAATCACCGTTCACGCCTTGCCGCGGCTTGGCTCGTTGGTGTTTGGTGTTTACGCCACCAGTGGCGCACTTTTGTTTTCCGATCAGCTGAGCGGGCAACGTGCGCTGCGTTTCCGCAGCGTTGCAAACAGGATCACGTTTGCGGCTTTCTTTTTATGGTGTCGGATTTGTCGGGGTGCAACCAACAAAAATAGTGCTAGTTGCACCTCGGTTTCAGCCGAAAACCCAGTAACACCAAGGGTCTAGGCCCTCTCCCGCCCTTTTTTTGAAACCAAGAAACTAATTTTCCTATACGCGAATTATCAAATATATATTTTTTCTCTAATATTTTTTAAAATTTTTTATATTGTTTTTTCCTTGGTTTCATAGTTTCAGAAGAAGTTAAAAGCGGAAAATCCCAGTTATACCAAGGGTTGACGGGGTGAAACCAGAGTGAAACCAACTGAAACCAGCGCCCCAAAAATAGGGCGCTGGCCTTTTCTTAGTTTCACTTATTTTCGCTTCCAGTACTTTTGGTAGCCATACCCGGTAAACCGTTTCCCTTTGTTCTGCCTTGCCCACCCCGGCATATTTTGCATAATGAGCACAATGTCATTGCTATCCTTCCGAGTGGGATGTGCGTACTCATTCATCAACGCTTCCTTCCACAGCTCCAGTATACAGATCTCGTTGCGGCCGTCCAGGTAGTCCTCGATCAACCCGACACGGTAATCTTCCTCTGCCGCGTTACGTTGTGCGCTCTCGATCTGCGACAGTAGTGCGTAGTTCGGAACGGCGGGAAGCTCGTCCCGATCGAACAGAGCCTTTGCCTCAGCCCAGCACTGCCGAATATAAGCGCGGATCTCCTGCTCTCGGTTGTGCAGCTCGTAGCCGTTGCTGTGTACCGTCACCGGCAGGAAACGGCGGTTGCCCGTCTTGTCGGTCAAAAACTGCTCGCGGTTGGTCGTTCCGATGAATATGTTTTGCCGGAGATAGTCGGCGGGTCTTTTGTCATAAGAGCGCCGGACGTAATCGCTTTGCCGGGATAGGAACGCCTTGACCGCCTCGACCTCTTTCGCTTTGGTGAGCGCCAACAGCTCGCTGAGTTCGCAGATCCATTTGCCGGTGATCGTCTCCATGCCGTCCTTGCCCTCGATCGTGAACGTGTCGGAATAGAAGCGATCCTCCAGTGCAAGCATCCGCACGACCGTGCTTTTGCCCTCGCCCTGCGCTTTGCCGATCAGCACCGGAACGCTGTCGAATTTACAGCCGGGGTTATAAATGCGATGGATTCCGCCGGCGAAAATAAGGCGGCTCACCTCGCGCGTGTACAGATCGTCCTCGCATTTGAGCACGTCGCATAAAAACCGCTCGATCCTGTGGGTACCGTCCCACGTGATTGCTTCGATCATATCCTTGATGGGGTGGTACGAGCGTGTGTGTGCCACGTTGGCGAGCGCCATCATACACATTTGTGGGCTGTAGATCTTGTATTCCCGTTCAATGTAGCTGATAGCAAGGCCATCGTCGGCATCCGTCCACAGCCGCACCCTACTGCCTTCAATGATCTCCATCGTGTTTGCCATCAAGTTATACTGCAACCCCGCAAAATACGGGTCGTTCTGTATGATCCGCTCGAAGTTGTTGACCGTGCGGCGGATCTTCCCCTGCCGATCGTACTCGATCGGGAAATCGATCTTGCGTTGCGGTAACTGCTCAAACATTTTATTTTCCTCAGTGCGGTACGCGCCGATCAGCGAGCGGGCCGCCTTGCTGCAGCCGAGAAAATCCGCACGGTCTTGCAAAGCAATCAGCCGTCTTGTCTTTGTGATTTCATCCGTGGTGTCAAAAATTGCGTCGAAGGTATCCTCACTGAGCAGTTGTGCTGCTGTCATTTCCCCGATCTGTTTTTCTGTGATTGTCAATGATATTTCTCCTCTCCTGTTCTAATTCCTCCAAGCGGTATTGCGCCCGCTCAATATGCGTAATAGCGTCGATAAATTCCGGACACGGCGGCTCATCGGAACGCGTGGGCCGCTTGTTTTGGATGATCGTCTCGTAATGTCGCACCAAATCGAACATTTCCCAATAGTGAGCGGTCGCTTGCTCCTCTGCCCGTTTCCGCTCCCGCCGTTCCTTTTGCCGGCGCTCCTGCTCGGTGCGTGCACGTCTCCGAGCGGTCAACGTTTGGTTGCCAAATAACCCGAGTGCAAAATCCGTGTCAATTCGACGCAGCGCATCGGCAAACCCGAGCCGAAACCACCGCCGCACAAACGTGATCACGTCGCCGCTCTCACTGCACCCGAAGCAATAATATGTGCCGTTCGGGTAGATCGTAAAAGACGCGTCCTTCTCTCCGTGAAACGGACAACACATTTTGTCGCGCTTGATCGTCTCGCCGGTATACCGTTCGATCAATTCCACGAGCGGGACCCGCTCCTTGATCTGCTCCTTGATATAGTCGTAGCTGTATATGGTCTTCCCCTCCCTTCCGATACCACAGAGGGCGCACCGCCGTCTCCGACAGCACGCCCCCCACGGCTTGACTTTTTCGCCGTTCTCGGCTATACTTGACGGTAGAGGTTTATCCTCTACTGTTCGGCACCCCTGCGAGCGTTTTCGGCGCTTATCGCGGGGGTGTTTCCTTTTGCTCGTCAACATTCAAAACCCGAAACAGCTTGTCCCATACGCGATCGGGGATCCACCGTTCAGCGGCCGCCGCGAGCACGAGGAACACAAGCAGCCAACATAAGGCAATCAGCAGTGCGGCCATCCGATAACCTCCCTTTTCATCGGCGGAGCTGTCACGCAGTTGTCGGACAAGAACTGTTCCAAGACGTCCATATTGATCAGCGTTTTCTTGCCGATCTGAATACGCGGGAGCTTCCCTTGCTTCACCAGTTGGCGGATCGCCCATTCCGTGATCGGCGTTGCAGGATCCTCCGCCTTAAGCTCGCGCACCGCTTCGGGGATCGTTCGTACTCGAATCATTGTTCGCTCTCCTTTCTCATATCAGCTGACGTATCAGCACAGCAGGGACACCGATCACACGAAGAAGATCCCGATCGTACCCGTACAACTCGATTGCCGGCTCCTTCGGATCCATCGGCACAAACCGCTCGCGATCGTCCTCTATGTACAGATTCCCGAGGATCTTTCGCCCGGCGTACTCAGCAAGTACCCGCTCGCCGTTGCCGCGCACGTTGCCGGCATTGATAAACAAAAGCAGATCACCGGCGCGGTAATCTTCGTTATCGCCCTGCACCGTCGAGGTGATCGGGCCGTCCCATTCAAGCATCGTTATTCCTCCACACTGTCATTCCCGAAATATGCCCTTTCCCGTTGGATGCAATACTGCACCGCTGCCGGATGCTTGACAAAGCACAGCACAACGATATCGGGATCTTGAAGCATCACCACCGCATATACAGGAAGTGCGCTTTCAAAGATCGAAGGACGGACCCCGTAATGCTTTGTGATCTGCTCCGCCTTATCTAAAAAGTGATAGTTCATTTTGTCACCCTTCCTCAGTACAGAAAGACCTCGTCCACGGTACGACCGAGAGCGGCCGCTACCTTCAGCATCGTGTGCGTAGTGGTTACACAGTTCTCGCTCTCCAGCTCGGCAATGTGGGCGGCTGTCACTCCTGCCCTGTCTGCCAATTCTTCCCGTGACCATCCTTTTTCTGTTCGCAATTCCTTCATCCTCATTCCGTTTTCCTCCCTACCCAAAAATCTCCTGCACGGTTTTTCCAAAGAGCCGTGCAAACCGCTCTTTTACCTCGTCGCGCGGCACACGTTCTCCCTGCTCGTACGCAGTTAACGCTGCTACGCTGATACCCAGCGCGGCCGCCAACAGCTCTCGATGGACGGATCCGCGCATCTCCTTCAGCCGTTGCCCGATATTTGTCTGCATTTTCTTCTCCCTTCAGCACGTGACCGCGCACGTGCGCTGTATGTACCCGGCAAACTGCCGCACGATCTGCAGTTCTGTTAGGGTGAGCGGTTGTCCGCTCCGCTTACGTTGTCGGATCCGCTCAGCCACCGGCTCGGCGTCCTCCGGCAATGTCTTACACAGCAGTGCAATTTCCTCCGGTGTTTCAGCGCCGCAAAGCATCAGCACACATTCCGGCATCAGCAGTTCGCCGGCAAACGCATCCGCCTCCTGCTCCATTCGGCTGTAGGAAATCGTCCTGCCCGTTACAACGTGGGCCGCGCCATCCTCCGACACCCACTGCCACGACCCCGCGTGGCCGCGCATTATGTGCCCCAATTCGTGCGCCACAGTGAACCGTTGGTACTCGATACAATTACGGTTATCTACAAACGAGTACGGTTTCCCTTTCAAGATCGTGCAATACCCCGCGCCGTTCCTTGAGGGATTTCGCTTACTCGTGAAAATGTGAGGTTTTCCGTTTCGTATTCCATAGCAGCCGTTGCTATCGTCGGTCGGATAGTAGACCTTACTGGAGATCCCCATACTCTCACATATCGGATACGTCTTAATCGGCAGCTCCGTGTCTCCGTGCTCCAGTAATACCCGCTGCGCCGTCTCCTTCGCTACGTTCATTGGTTGCCCCGCTCCTTTTCAGCGCTTTTCTCGTCGTGGTACGTATCAAACGCTTTGCGGAGATCTGTTTGAATATGCATCAGCTCGTCGATCGGCGACATAAGAATCGCACCGAGATCTTCGTCGATATCCAAAATGTGATCGCACAAAACGCTGAATGTTTTTGCAAGATATTCAAGATCGTTTATTCGGCTGTCGAGTTTTATCCACGGGACAGTGTTTTCTGTCGTTGGCGCCTTTTTCTCTCTGCTCATTGTTTGGTTTTTCTCCTCTCTGTTCGGTTACGCTTAAAGCGTAATTTTAGGGCAAAAAATTGATTTGATCATAGTTCACCCTGTATGTACGCTCGATCTCCGGAATTTTGGAAACTGCCGGGAACGACTTCCCACTCTCCCAATTCACAAGCGTTTCGCGCGACACACCGATGCTCTTTGCTGCTTCAGCTTGCGTCATACCCACGTTGATGCGTGCCGCTTTCAGTGTCACCTTCATTTCTCCACCTCCTTTTCCAATTTACGCTAAAAGCGTAATTTCAGTATAGCATAATTACATTTCTTTTGTCAACGCTAAAAGTGTAATTTTTTCGATTTCGTGTTGACTTTTTTACATTTTAGGCGTATAATCTAATCACAAGAGGAGGCGATCAACCGTGAGCGACTTAGGAAACAAAGACGTTTTTGCCTATAATTTAAAACGCTATATGGAGAAAAAAGGCGTAGACCGGAACCAGTTATGTTCCGCCCTCGGCCTTAAATATTCCACCGTGTCGGAGTGGATCACCGCAAAAAAATATCCCCGCATTGATAGAATAGAACTGCTAGCTAGATACTTTGCTATTCAAAAATCCGACTTGATAGAAAGAGAGCGCACGGGCACCGCCGCTCCCGCTCTGCCGAGCAACATCCTCCCCCTCCCCAAAACGCGGAAGATTCCCCTGCTCGGTACCATCGCTTGCGGTGAGCCGATCACGGCCGTGGAGAACGTGGAGCAATATATTGACGTAGCCGACGATATCCATTGCACGTTTGCGCTGCGGTGCAAAGGCGACAGTATGATCGACGCGCGGATCATGGACGGCGACGTGGTATATATCCGCGAACAACCACAGGTGGAAAACGGCGAGATCGCCGCGGTTCTCATCGAGGATGAAGCGACATTGAAACGTGTATATTTATCCGAGGGAGTTGTGCAGCTCGTCCCCTGTAATGCCAAATACTCCCCGATGGTATATACCGACGCACAGCTCGACACCATCCGCATTCTCGGCAAAGCCGTGGCGTTTACCAGTCTTGTGCGATGAAACAACCCACTCAAAGCAAATAAAAAAGGCCCCGCTCCTGCGCCAACAGGAACGGGACCACACCGCCGGAGGTATCACCCTATGACAGTACACCCTAGAAGGCACTGTTATTGTAACATACCTCCGGCTGAAATTACAACCTAATTTTAGCCAGGGAGGTATTTTTATTATGGCAACTATCGAAAAACGTGGAAACACTTACAGGATCGTGGTGTCGGCAGGGTACGCGATGGACGGCAAACAGATCCGCCGCCGAATGACGTGGACGCCCGAGCCGGGAATGACGGAGCGGCAGATCACCAAAGAGGTACAGCGACAGGCCGTGCTGTTTGAGGAAAAGGTTATGAGCGGGCAAGTGCTTGACGGTTCGATCCGCTTTGCCGAGTTCGCCGAATATTGGATGAATGAGTACGCCGAGAAGCAGTTGCGGCCCTCCACCATACACGGCTATCAGCGGATGATCGACAGGATCCTGCCGGCGTTGGGAAATATCCGTCTTGACCGACTACAGCCCCGCCACCTAATGGAATTTTACAACGAGCTTGCCGCCGAAGGACGGCTCAACGGTCTCACCTACACAGCGAAAAGAGATCTGTCGGCGTTGGCAAAGGAGCGCGGATTGCGGCACAAGGACATTACACAGACGAGCGGTTTGCCAAAGGGAACGGTCGCCCAAGCATTTCGCGGTGTTGCTCCGATCTCCAAGAGATCCGCACAAGGGATCGCGGCGGCGCTGGATCTACCGCTCGGAGATCTGTTTGCGGTCGTAGAGCGTGACCGCTCCCTATCCGGCAACACCGTGCTGCACTATCATCGGCTGCTTTCCTCGATGCTGGAGAAAGCCGTCAAATGGCAAGTCTTATTCTCCAATCCATGCCGACGTGTGGAAGCCCCCAAACTTGAACACAAAGAAGCTGTATACCTCGACGATGAACAAACAAGGCAACTTTTGCTCTGTTTGCAGAACGAGCCGTTACAGTACCGCTCGATCGTGACGCTACTGCTGTATACCGGAATGCGACGCGGAGAGCTGTGCGGCCTTGAATGGTCGGACATTGATTTCGAAAACTGCCTTGTGGACATCTCCCGATCGTCACTGTATATCACCGGACGCGGCGTGTTCGATGATGAAACTAAGACGCAATCCTCACGCCGTGTGATCAAAGTGCCGCCGGAGGCGTTGGAGCTGTTGCGGGAACATCGGAAGGAGCAAGCCGAGACGCGGATCCTGCTCGGTGATCGGTGGACGAACAGTGGCAAGATCTTCACGCAGTGGGACGGTAAACCGATTCATCCCGACACATTGACGCGATGGTTTTCGGATTTCATCAAGCACAATGATCTGCCGCCGATCCATCTGCACAGTCTGCGCCACACCAACGCCACGTTGTTGATCGCCGCCGGTGCCGATCTGCGTACCGTGTCAAAACGCCTCGGCCACAGCAACCTAACCACGACCGGAAATATCTACACCCACGCGATACAGTCCGCCGATGAGCGAGCCGCCGCACTGTTGGGCGACATCCTCCACCCGGTGAAAAGAGCATAAAAAAGCCCGCTCGATCGTGAGCGGGTTTTGCTTTTGTGCCGGCGAAAATAGACCACTTGTTCCGCACTATTGTTTCACGGGAAATGAGAAACGCCAAAAAGCCCGTAAAGCCGCACCACACCGTACTTTGTGAGCAATGACAACGAGAATATGTGAGGGAGAAGAAACAAAGCATAGGCAACGCTTTAAAAATAGCGCCGCAAATCTACGTACAATGCCCGTACTTTGCTTAGAATTGCCCAAATTTCGCGTTTTCTTGTTTCAGCCATCAAAGGAGATTACCAAACTAAGCAAGCGCCTAAAAGGCAAACAGGCGAGCAACGCCAAGCAAAGACAACCATCACAATCTTTTTGGGGTTTATTTGGGGTTTGTTGGGGTTCATAAACCCCAAGATTTCATCCTGCGTTCCAAGGAACGAACATCAAAAAACCGCATAAAATCAAGCCTTTCCACGTTTCACAAAAAGATAACAAACGCGGAAAATAGAACTTAAAAACTTAATTCTGAATATCTTGATGCAGTATATTCAAAAGCTTTTTGCTTTGAAGAAATGGGAGATTATAAAAAAGCATATGATACTTGGCTTTTCATCATTGATTCATTAAAGAAAGATGGTTACCATATAGAAGTAAAAAGAGAAGAAGAACGAGCACAAGCGTGTTTAGAAAAAATCAAACGGTAACGATGAAAGCAGGGATTAATTCCCTGCTTTCATTTTGTCCCTATTGTATCTCAACCATAGCATAATCGCTAGCGCTTTTCCAGTTGTATTCCGATTATCGTCGGAGTGATATAACTTACCTGAGACAAATAAAACTGGCGTAGTGTCCTTTACAACACTACGCCAGTTTTATATTACAGAAAATCCCGCGTTGGCAAGTGCCGTCGTCATTTCCGACACGGTCGTCTTATCGGGATAAAACGACACATTTGCCGCATCGCGCCGCACCGATGCCGATCGCACACCCGGTATGTCACGTAATACCTGTGCCGCCGCCTTGCGCGTCGCGGCATCGTGCACACCGTCCAATTTCATTGTAATGGATTCGGCTTTCGAAAACATAGGCACTCCCCCTTTTCACAGGGTAGTATACCTCGTTTTTACACGGTTATTCAAACACGATGCCACTTGGCGCCTTGCGGCGTGTCTTCCACCACAATGCCGCGTGCTTTCAGTTCATCACGAATGCGATCCGACTCTGCCCAATTCTTCTCCGCACGCGCCTTGGCACGTGCTTCAATGAGCGCCTCGATCTCCGCATCGTCCTCGCTCGCGGCTCCGCGGCTGTACAATAAGCCCAGCACACCCGCCAACTCGTTAAACGCTTTGAGCGCCGTCTCGCAGCTACCCGCCGTCGGCTGATCGTTAGCAATCATCAGGTTGCAATCTTTCGCCAATTCAAACAACGCCGAGATGGCATCCGCGGTGTTCATATCGTCATCCATCGCGTCAATGAACTGCTGGCGGCGTCTCTCGCAGAAAGCCTCGACGGCCGCATCTGCCTCGCCCACGGGCGCGTTTTTCAACGCAAAGTCCAAGCCGTTGCGGCAATTGTACAAGCGATCCAACGCCGCCGTCGCCTGCTCAATGCTCTCATCGTTGTAGTTGATGGGGCTGCGGTAAGACGAGGAGATCAAGAAGAACCGAATCGGCTCGTACCCGAATTTCTCTGCCACGTCACGCACTGTGAAGAAATTGCCGAGCGATTTCGACATTTTTTTATTATCGACATTGATGTAACCGTTATGCATCCAATACCGCGCAAACGGTGCATCGTTGCAGCATTCGCTCTGTGCCACTTCGTTTTCGTGGTGCGGGAAGATTAGATCTTGACCACCGCAGTGAATATCAATGGAACGGCCCAAATAACGGCGCGCCATCGCGGAACATTCAATGTGCCAGCCGGGGCGTCCTTCGCTCCACGGTGACGGCCAAAACGGCTCGCCGGGTTTCGCTGCTTTCCACAACGCGAAATCCAACGCATCTTCCTTTTCTTCACCCACACCGATGCGCGCACCCGACTCCAGATCATCAATGGGTTGATGCGACAGCTTACCGTACCCCTCATCGCGACGCGTACGGAAATACACGTCACCGTTATCGGCACGGTATGCATATCCTTTTTCCTCTAATGTACGAATGATGTCGATGATCTCGTTCATATTTTCGGTAGCACGCGGATGCACCGTCGCCTCACGCACACCAAGCCCCTTGGCGTCCACCGTAAACTCGGCAATGTAGCGCTCCGAGATCGTCTTGTAATCCACGCCTTCCTCATTAGCACGGCGAATGATCTTGTCGTCAATGTCAGTAAAGTTCTGAACAAAACGAACCTCCCAACCGCGCCACTCCAAATAACGGCGCAGCACATCAAACACGCACAACGGACGCGCGTTACCGATGTGGATGTAGTTGTACACCGTCGGTCCACACGCGTAAATGCGCACCACGCCGGGTTCTAATGTGACGAGTTCTTCTTTTTCACGCGCCATCGTATTGTAAATTCTCATTTGTCATTCTCCTTTTTCAAAGATTCCAATAGGCTCAGGCGCTCTTTCAGCGCCTCGATCTCTTGCATCAGCGGATCGGGTACGTGCACCTGATCCAATTGCTCCACGACTTTCTCGCCGCCGACACGCACCACGCGCGCGGGGACACCCACCGCCGTAGCGTTTTCGGGAATATCATTCAGCACTACCGCACCGGCGGCAATGCGCGCATGATCGTGCACCTCAATAGGACCCAATACTTTCGCACCGGCACCCACCATCACGTGATTGCCGAGCGTGGGATGTCGCTTACCGGTATCCTTACCCGTACCGCCCAGCGTCACACCTTGGTACAACGTACAATCGTCCCCGATGATCGCCGTCTCACCGATTACCACGCCCGTACCGTGGTCAATGAACAACCGGCGCCCGATCGTTGCAGCAGGGTGTATTTCGATATTCGTGCGCCGCACACAATGCTGTGAGATGGCACGTGCCAAAAACTTCATTCCGTGCCGATAACACCAGTTCGCCTTGCGGTACGAGCGCACTGCTTTAAAGCCATTGTACAGCAACACGATCTCCATTGTCGAGCGTGCTGCCGGATCTTTATCGCGGATCACCGCGATATCTTCGCGAAATCGCTCAAACATACCCTCTCTCCTTATCAAAAAAAGCACCCTTGCCGCGCCAAAGGCGCGGCGAAGGTGCTCTCACACGGTTCCACTTCGCGTTTCACTCGAAGCCCGATAACGGTGGCAGCCGTGCAGGGATACCAAGCCGATGGCTCTTCCCCCTGCCTGCTCACGGGTGCATTTCACCGCCGTCTCACCGAAAGCGCTTTCAGCCGATGACGCTTCCTCTCTGCTGTGAGTAACCGCGGGTACTTCTCCCGATCACTGCATTTATCAACCCTATTATAGCAGATTTTTTTAAAAAATCTACCCTTTTTTCAATTATTTTGCGTCCACAAAGAATTTGCGATTCGCCCAAACGTATTGCACACCCGAAATGGCGGTCAAAACCACCGAAATCCACAAGAGTACATAGCCGATGATGAGCGGAATTCGGAACACCGCATCCGGCAAAGGTGTGCCTGCCAAAATACCCGTTTGCCAATCTGCAAACTCCAGTGCCGCCAGCTCAAACAAAATGGCAACAAACTGCACGACTGTCTTCAGTTTTCCCCAAATGTTCGCGGCAATCACCGTACCGTCTTTGGCGGCAACTAAACGCACCGAGGTCACCATAAACTCGCGCGTGAGCACCACCATCAGCGCCCAAACATCCAAATGCCCCGTAGCAAGGAACGACAAAAACGCCGCTGTTGTAAGCATTTTATCCGCTAACGGGTCCAAAAATTTACCCAAATTGGTGATAAGCCCGCGCGAACGCGCAATGCGGCCGTCAAACATATCCGTGAGCGCCGCCGCGCCAAATACAAGCCCCGCCACCAAATGATGGAACGGGAATTCCACCAACGTCAACACCAGAAAAAGCGGCGCCAAGATGATGCGCACTACTGTCAGTTTATTCGGTAAATTCATATCCGTTCCCCCACAAGATCCCAATCAAAACGATGGGTAATACGCACTTGCACAAATTCACCCGCTTGCACGGGTTCTTCGGTCCCGAAAAACACTTTCGGATCAATTTCGGGTGCATCTGCCGCCGATCGCCCGTACCAGCATTGCACATCGCGATCAAACCCTTCGACCAACACCGTCACCGTTTTCCCAACCTGCGCATCGTTATACACATCCGCGATCCGCGTTTGCAGTTCCATCACCGTGTCGCGCCGCCGCTCTTTGACATCCTCCGCCACCTGCAACGGCATTCTTGCCGCGGGCGTGTCCTCTTCGGGTGAATAGGCAAAACACCCTAAACGCTCGAACTGCACATCGCGGATAAATTCACACAACTCTTCAAAATCTTCCTCGGTCTCACCCGGGAAACCCACCATCACCGTGGTACGCAACACCATCGCGGGAATCTGCTCGCGAATCCGCTTCATCAACGCCGTAAGCGATGCGCGATCCCCTGTGCGATTCATCGCTCGTAATACGCGCCCCGCCGCGTGCTGAATCGGAATATCCATATATTTCACGATCTTCGGCTCCCGCGCGATCACGTCGAGCAATTCGTCGCTAATATGTTCCGGATAACAGTACAACAACCGTATCCATTCCAGTCCTTTAATTTCGCACAACCGCACAAGTAACTCCGGCAACAACGAATGCCCCGCCAAATCTTGCCCGTACACCGTGGTATCCTGCGCCACCAACGTGATCTCTTTCACACCGGCGACCGCCAATGCTCGCGCTTCTTCCACCAATATATCCGGGTCGCGACTGCGCAACCCGCCGCGAATCAGCGGAATCGCACAATACGTGCATCGGTTGTTGCACCCGTCGCCCACACGCAAATACGCGTAAAACGACGGCGTCGTCTGCAAACGATCCCCATCCAACGCCCATTTACTCAACGGCGGGAACGTCGCTACGCGCTCACCCTGTAAGACCGAGCGCACCGCTTGCACAATATCTCCGTTCGCCCCGAGACCCAATACCGCATCACATTCGGGCAACTCCCGACACAATTCCTCACGGTACCGCTGTGCCAAGCACCCCGTTACCACGATCCCGCGGATACGCCCCTGCGCTTTGAGATCGGCAAACTCCAGAATTGTTTCAATGGCTTCCTGCTTGGCATCCGCAATAAATCCGCAGGTGTTAATGACCACCACGTCTGCGTCTTCGCAATCCGCCGTGATATGAAACCCCGTCTCTTGCAGTTTTGCCAACATCAGCTCGGCGTCCACTTGATTTTTCGGGCACCCCAGCGATACCATTCCTACTCTATTCATCCGATAGATCCTCTTCCCGTAACACACGGCGGATCACCGCCGCACTGTACCCATGCCGCGCCATCGCCGCGGCAATCTTTTGTACTTCTTTTGTGTCCCGAGATACAGTATACCGTTTTTTCGCCAGAAAAGCAAGTGCCATTTCGGTCTCGTCGGTCTCCACCGCACCCGCCGCCTCGCGTGCCGTTTCGCGGTCGATGCCTTTGCGCAACAACTCGTCCTCAATGCGCCGCCGCGGATAGAGTTTTTCGCGCGCATACCGCTGCGCCAATCGGTGCGCATACTCTGCGTCGCGAACATACCCTAACTCTTCCATACGCGCCGCCGCCCACACCGCCTGCTCGTGCCGTTCGGGATGGTAACGCCCCTTCTCGCGGCACAACTTCTGCTCCAGCTCCCGCCGCGACAAATCGCGCTTGGATAACAAAAACACCGCCTTGCTCTCCATTCGCCGCCGCTCGGATGCCGCGCACAAGTCCTCCAACTCCGCATCAGACAAAGAGGAACCCACCCCGTAGGGGGATTCCTCCCATACCGTCGTATCAATGAGAACCGCCGTACCGTCCTCCATCGTGATGCGCCGCTGATGCCCTTTCACAGGGTACACCGCCGCGATCCTCATTGGTCATCCACCACAATGTCAATGGATGCCCGCGCCGAACGCGCCGTATACTGCGGTGCCGCCGCAATCGGGATTTCCACCGCAGGCGCCGATTCCGCTTTTTCCTTTTGCATTTTGGCTTGCATTTGTGCAATGACTTGCTCCTCGATCTGCGCACTCAGATCGGGGTTCGCTTGCAGGAAATCACGCACATTGTCGCGCCCTTGGCCCAAACGCTCCTCGCGGTACGAGAACCACGAACCCGACTTTTGAATCACATCCAACTCGATTGCAAGATCCAGAAGCTCGCCCATCCGCGAGATACCTTTGCCATAGATCACATCAAACTCCGCCTCTTTAAACGGAGGGGCTACCTTGTTTTTCACCACGCGCACGCGGGTGTGCGACCCGTACGGCACGCCGCCGTTTTTGAGCGTCTCCTGCCGACGTACATCCAACCGCACCGACGCGTAATATTTCAGCGCGTTACCGCCCGCGGTGACCTCGGGGTTACCGTATACCACGCCCACTTTCAAGCGCAACTGGTTAATGAAAATGGCAACACAACCCGTCTTGCCGACCGCACCCGCGAGCTTACGCATCGCTTGCGACATCAAACGCGCTTGCAGACCCACGTGCGAGTCGCCCATTTCGCCCTCAATCTCCTGCCGCGGCACGAGTGCCGCCACCGAGTCGATAACCAACATATCAATCGCGCCGGAACGGATCAGCGCCTCGGCGATCTCGAGCGCTTGCTCGCCTGTATCGGGTTGCGACACGAGCAACGAATCCACATCCACACCGAGTGCGCGCGCATACACGGGATCCAACGCGTGCTCGACGTCAATGTACGCCGCCTCGCCGCCGCGCTTTTGCGTTTCCGCTACCGCGTGCAGGGCAAGCGTCGTTTTACCCGATGCCTCCGGCCCGTAAATTTCAGTGATACGGCCGCGCGGCAACCCGCCGACACCGAGCGCCATATCCAATGTCAGCGACCCTGTCGGGATGCACTCCACGTTCATATTCACATTTTCGCCCAAGCGCATAACCGCGCCTTTGCCGTAGTTCTTTTCAATCTGTGCGAGCGCCGTCTCCAACGCCTTTTGCTTGTTACTCGCCGGCGCCGGGCTCTCCGTCGCTCTTCTCTTTTCCGCCATCTCTTCATCCTCATTTCCGCACCGCTTTGCAGCGTGCTCGTATCGTTATGCTCCCAGTATATCGCATTTTTCTACGGAAATCAAGTGCTTTTGCGAAAAAACGAACAAATGTTTTGTTTTGTGCGACGGCGATGTGTCGCGGGCAAAAAATAAATCCCCGTTCGGCACAGTGTGCCGAACGGGGACATTCCCTTTTATTTCATTGGGGGTGCGATCACACACCGAGCGACTGCTGCTCCGTATCCGAGTCATCCCACACAACGGAATCACTCTGATTGATCGTAGCGGCGATCGTTTTATCGGCAGTCAGCTCCAAAACCTCCAAAAGGGGCTTCTGATACGTTTTCATTCTCATCTTCCTCCTTTTGAATTAAAGTCCGGCTTGATTCAGAGCGGTGTTGACCTCGGTGATACTGCCTGCTTGGGAACTCGTGCTGTACAAAGTCGAGCAGTTGCCTTCCGCATCCATCAAGGTTATATAACCGACAGCGGTATACGACACATCGGCATTCTTTGTCATCATCACGGTCGCAAAATCGAGATACGCGCCGGTGTAGTCATCCAGTTTGTAAGCATCATCATCGGCGTTGTAGTTGACACCTTTCCAAATGCGGGTCGCGCTGGGACCTTCAGCGTACAACTCGTAATTTTCAAGCGTCAACTCTGCCGCGTTGGAGGTACGCTTGAGCAACGTACCGACTTCCATAACGTAGTGCTCTTCGCCGCCTACATACACCACAAAAATATCGCTATCGAAACCATTCACCAACGCCAAACGCGTGAGGAAACGGATACCGTCCTGCGTGCCGTTGGTAGCAGTATGCACCGACGCACCGATGGAATCCATAATGAAGCCGTTCGTAACCGCCGCCGTTTCCACGAACTCAGCCGTTACCGTAATATCTTCATCCGGCATCTCAAAAGCAAACTCGTTACCGGTGCCTTCGCCAAAACTACCGTTTGCTTTGTTCAAGATCTTTACACCTTCAGGTTTGCTCTCGGAGGTGTATTTGAGCGAACCGGGAACCATCACGCAGCCGGACGCAGGCTCTGCTTTCACCGTCACCGCCTCACCGGCAGCAATCTCGTCTGTCACAACGGTAATGGTACCGCCGGTCACTTCATCGTCAATCGTGATTTCCGGAGCACCGTAGTAGTTGTAGATGTTGAAGTTATCGATATAGGTAGTATCCGTGATGCCAGTAAAGCACAACAAATAACCTAAGTCAGAGCCGGGCGTATATACAAGCTCAAATGTCTCCCACTCGTCCTCGTTCGTTGCCGGCACATTTATTGTTGAATTGCTTTGAGTAGGAGTAAACCAACTACCATTGGTACCATCATACAACCGGAACGCAGCACCGCTATAGTCAAACTTTACCAAATAACTCTTTCCTGCTTGTAAGCCGGATTTCTTCGCCCCGAAATAACGCGCATCACTGATAAGTTTCAACACGCGGTTGCCAGCACTGCCGTCAGGGTGATCAACGATGGTTGCACCTGCCGTAGCGTTACCGTCTGCGTCTGCTGCTATATAGCCAAGCCAAGAATATTTATATTTATTACTGGCATCCTGCTGGTAAGCCGTTCCAAAGAAAGCGGAATCTACCGCGTTGTCGAAATCGCCGTCCATAATCAAGCCTTCGCTCTCATCCCACTTCTTCAAAGAGAAGTTGTCAAAGTACAGGCCGTACTGGGAAATATACTTTTGCACATTAGAGACCCTGACTTGGATGGAAAGACCTTGCTCCGCAAAAGCGACAGTTTCTTCGGTCACCACAAAGTCGGCGTGATACGTGGCCCAATCGCCTTGGTTATCGACTGCGCATTTAAAGGTTATGGCATTAGTTGTCCCGTTAACGAAGGTTGCACCGCTCAGTGTTTCGAGCGTGACCGTAATACCCGTCGCATTGACCACCGTGGCCGAAAACGAAAAACGATAGGTGCCCGGCTCGGTGATCTTAATTGCATTTTCGAAGTTGGCATAGACCTTACTCGGGTTTGACAATAGGTTGCCCTCTTCAAGGGCCCATTTCATACCCCAAGAATCATCCATACCATAGCCTTCTGCGATTTCCCAATTGGGCGACTCAACAAAATTGGCCCAAGGAGCGACAGCACCTTGTTCAAAATCGCCGTTCGGGAAATACTCCGTCGCGTCGGCTGCCGAGACGGGCAGAACAAGACCGGTGATAGCACAAGCGATCAGCAACGCCGCTGCCAACACCAAGGAAAGAATTCGCCGTGACATTTTCATACTTATCTCCTCCGTTATTTCATACTCCGCAGGGGTGCTTTTGGGGGCACTTATCCCGTCGCGGATATATCTCCACAACTACTATACCGCATCTTGGCACAAAAATCAAGAGGAATTTTCACAAAAATATCGACAAATTTAAAAAAGCCAATATAACTGTGGCACGCTTCTTTGCGAAGCGTGCCACAAAACCGCCGTTTTTTATAACCTATTATACAAAGCGTGTATCGAGGATGCCCGTGATAAGCAATACCGCGAGCAAAACGCCGAGGGCGATGCGATACCAACCAAAGGGTTTGAAGTCGTGTTTTTTGATAAACGCCATCAAGAAACGAATGACGAGCACCGACACGACAAACGACACAAGCATACCGACGGCGAGTGTGAGCCACTCCGCACCCGAGAGGGTGAGGCCGTCGAGCAAGAATTTGAGGATTTTGAGAGCGCTGGCGCCCGCCATGGCGGGGATTGCCATAAAGAACGAGAATTCCGCGGCGGCGTACCGTGAGCAACCGAGAAGCACGGCACCCAAAATCGTTGCGCCGGAGCGGGATGTACCGGGGATAAGTGCGAGGACTTGGAAACAACCGATACCGAGCGCGGTGCGCCACGTAACGTCGTTGGGGGTGTGCACGCGCGGGGTGTGCGGGCGGTTTTCCATCCAGATAAACAGTGCACCGTACAGCACGAGTGTGGCGGTGATGACGACGGGGTCGGACAAAATGCCGTCCACCAAGTCATCAAGCGGGACACCGACAACCAGTGCAGGGAGACTGGCGATAAGGACCATGCCCCACAATTTCCACGTATCGGTGCGCTGTGCGGACGTTTTTTTCAAAGAGAACGGGTTCAGTTTACGGAAATAGAGAACGAGGACCGCCAGAATGGAGCCGAGCTGAATGAGGACTTTGAAGAGGTCAAAGAAATCCTGCGAAAAGGAAAACGGCAGGAATTGATCGACCAGAATCAAGTGACCGGTACTGCTGATGGGCAACCATTCGGTAATGCCTTGCACCACGCCTTGGAGCAGGGCTTTGAGGACTTCCCCTATCGTTTCCATACCGTCACCTTACAGGTCGATCTCGCCGAGCAGGTCGCGCAGCAGGATCACTTCGTCGGCGGTGAGGGTGACGCCTTTGCCCATTTTGGCGCGGTCGGGCGCCCAATCGCGGATATCGTATTTGGGGTCGCGGTCGTTCCAGCTTACGAGGTTGATCTCTTTACGCCAACCGGTAGGCGATTCGGACAGCACGCCCAATTCTTTTACAACTTCATACTTCAGTTCTGCCATGTTTCATTACTCCTTTATTATAGTTCGGTACAGTATATGCGCGGCTAATTAAAACAACCACTGTTCCATTTGTTTTTTCAGTGAATTTTCCTGCGTGGCGGGGGGCACTTCTTCTGCCGTGGGGGCTTCTTCCTCTTCGGCAGGTTGCTGCGTTACGACGGGGGACACTTCCGCCTTCGGTTGCTCTTGCGATGCCCGACGAGCCTCTTCCAATTCGGCGACGAGTTGCGATTCTCGCTGGCGCAGAGAATCGATCTGCGCGGTGAGGGCTTCGATCTCTCGACGATGGGAATCTTGTTCTTCTTGCAGTGTCACGCGCAGTTGATCGATATATGTTAAGACATCGTTTCGGGAAAAGCCGCGAAAACTGGTTTTGAAACCGATCTGTTTGCTCATTTGCCGCACCTTCCTTTTTGCAAGCGTGGGTCGCTTACCATATATTACACGTTATTTTATCACTTTCTTTTTCAAAACGCAAGGGGCAATATAAGAAAGAGAGTTACCGCTCGGTAACGCTCTTTCTTTGCAGTTTGAGTGCTTAATAATTGTTCTGCTTGTTTTGCTCGTTTTTCTTATTCTGTTGGTTCTGCTGGTTTTGCTTATTCTGCTGGTTCTGGTTGTTCTGCTTGTTCTGTTGATTCTGATTGTTCTGGTTGTCCTGGTTGTACATACCGGTAGCCTCCCTTGGATTGTTGTTGACACCAACGGTGTCACCGATAGTATTGCCGCGGGAGGGATTTCTATACGGTTATTTTTGTTGCAACTCCGCAAACTTCTTCAAAAAAGCGAGCGAAGCATCTGTCGCTTTCTTCACTTCATCCGAGGGGTCTTGCGGCATTACGCGCACACCCCAGTAAAGTTCTTTTTGCATGGTGGATAATTTTTCGTCTTTGTCAAGAATCTTGATATCTTTCCAATTCCAATAGGCGTGATCTTCGCTGACGCCGCTGACCGTTTGCGCCATATCGTCCAGCGGGATGAAGAAACTCGCCGGATTACCGTCAAATGCGGCGCCGAACGTATCCGTATAATACGACGGCGAAACCGCCCACAGATCAATATCGCGCACCATCATATGGGCAATCACCGCCTGTTGGTTCGCGTTCGCGTCGGAATTGGGAATATTATTTGTAACGGGTGCAACGTTCAAAAGTTGAATTTCGACATACGTTTTGCCGTCGCCGTTACGGTCATCGGCACACTCCGTAAGCAACTCCTCCAACCGCTGTTCCGCTTCCGTACTGACCGGCTGCGTGGTCACCATACAGATCATATAATCCGGATCTTTGCGCGAAAGACTTTGACCGAACAGGATAGCGAGCACCGCCGCGACGGCGACAACCGTTATCACTTTCCATTTGTGGTAATACCAAAAATTCTCCCATTTCCCGCGCGGCGTTTGCGGGGGTGTTGGTGTCTCTCCTTTTTTCAATTCATCCAGATCGACACCGACCAAATATCGTTCTCTCGCCATGATTGCTCCCTTCTTCACCGCACGGTATTACTATTTCCCGTTCCTCTTAATCCATACTTATCGCCTTGTTTGCGCGCCGAGCACCGAATCAACAAATGTTTCGCAATAGACCTCTTCGCCGTTATCCAGTATCAAATACGCACACGTTTCGTATTCACGGGAAAGGAACGAGTAGCGATTCGCCACCGACGATGTCATTACGATGGTGAAGTCCATATACCCTTTGGTATAATCGACTAATGTGATCGTGTCTCCCTCATCGTACGCTGTGGTTTTCCAGATACGAGACGAACTTCCTGCATTTTTATATATTTCGTAGTTGGCGAGCGTAAGATCGGTTTCGCTAGACGAACGCTTCAGCAGCGTACCGAATTCCACGACTTCACGTTTTACGCCGTTATACATTACATAAATATTGTTGCTTTCGAAGCTTGTGTCAGCCGTGTAGTACAAACGATTCAAGAAACGCACGCCGGTAAACTGTCCGTTTTCGTTTTCATACACGGATGTGCCAAGCGTTGCCACCGGCAGACCGGTGTCTGCAAACACTGCAGACAATGTGGTCGCCGACGACGGCATCACAAAGGAGAAGCTATTCCCCTCTCCCGCACCGAAATCGCCGCTGTCCTTATTGAGTACTTTACGGGTCTCGGTTTTCGGCCCACTGCGTGTCGCGTGCGTGTAACTGTACTGCAAGCTGCCCAGTTCCAAATAATAACCCTCATTCGGTTTCACCGTCACCACCACTTTGGAGCCGGGCGTGACCAAGCTGCCGCTTTGCACTTCCTTGCCGTCAACCGTTAATTGCAAGGAGCCGTTTTCGACATCGTCCACCGTAAGTGCGTACTGCGCTTGTTGCGTATCCTCGCCACGGGTCAGTACGAGATCGTCAACGTACAGAGGTGTGGAGGAGCTGTTTGCAAAACCAAAAATATCGTCACCGTTGTTTAAGCTATTCTCTGAAATGGTGATAAGCGCATCAAACCGTTTCCACCCTGTGTCACCGATGTCAACACCACTTAAATTTCTTCCTCCGCTCTTTTTTGAATCGTTGTCGTCGTTCAAATCATCGACCGCTGTAACGCGTGAAGACGGGAAATAAAAATACATTGTATCTGCGTTTTTAAAACGGCCGGTGAACCGATACGTAGCGCCCTTTACTACACCGAGATGATAATAATACTGTGCACCCGCTTTGGGCTCGATTTGCAAGCAATGATTATCGGGCGATTCCGGAACAACTGAAAATTTGGAAGAAGCAAGGATCTTCGTCGTCAATTGTCTGTACAGCAAATCGCTTTCCCACTCGAAATCGCCGCCGACAATGACATTGTGTTTAACGTGCACGGTGCACATCACCGAAATGCCGTTGGCGTTGGTGGCAGTGATGACAGCCGTGCCTTCGGAACGCGCCAACACTTCGCCGTTGCCGTGCACCGTGGCTACAGAGGGATTGCTGCTTTCCCACGTGAGCGTGCCGGCATCTTCACCTTGCGGCACCGTCACGGTCAAACGCTCGTGGTCACGTTCCCACAGCGTAATCTCGGTCTTGTCCAAGACCATCTCGTCCGACACAGTGGTAGACTCGCTTTGTTGCCAAATACGCACATAGTCCACTTCCAACGGTACGTCTTTGGAGCCGCCCAAATACAAGATGGATTTCATCTCATTTGCCAACGAGAAAATCCCGGGATCACTTGAAGTACCGATAATCGTATAATCCTTTTCGGGATACTGTGCGGGAGCCGCCGGCATATCTTCGTCAAAGAACAGCGCCATCGTTTCTTCGCCGTCCAAGAACGCGCGAATGCTGTTTTCTTCCCACAGCCAGCCCATCACGTGCCACTCGGCATCGCCCAACCCGTGCATACTGTAGTTGCTGTTGCTGTAGTTGCTGTTTGTGGTTGTATCGTGTGTAGTAACGGTATAGTACCCTTCCGGAAAGCCTCCCGATACGCCCCAGTATTCCATCCAGTCCAGCTCTACCCAGTGCGATCCGTCGCCTCTTCCCGACAATGCCTTATTCTCGGTAAACGACCAAATAGCCGGCGATCCTTTGTCTTCTTCGCACCAATCGGGACGCGGAATACGAATTTTGACTTCCAAGTAGCCTTTGTTAAACAAGAAACCATTTTTGGTTTTTAAGTCAGCACTATATAACGAGGCATTATAACCGTTCACCTCGTTCATTACAGTGAGGATGCCATTGCCATCTTGCTCGTAATCTACGCGATAGTCGTTGGGGGTCAGTGTCGGTATCCCATTCATACGATTAACATACCACCGATAACCTTCTTTACCGCCACCTGTGGTGTCAATGGTATCCAAACTATCAAAGTCATCGCTCATCGTCAAGCGGTCCATACCTGCCTGCTCGACAGCATCCGCCACAGCATCGTATGTCGGGGCTACGCGGTCGTTTGCTACACGCAGATTAAGTTGATGCGTGTTATTGGTGTTCGTATCAATCTCGCCCACCGTGCACGAGGCATTTACACGCACTGAGATCATATGATCGCCTGCCACCGCCGTCCACGCTTCGGTATCCGTCACGGTGACAGTAGCGCCCGCAGCGATACCACCGGTATAGGTGAGTGTGCGCAGTACCGTGCCATTAGAAGCAATATCAATGGTAATCGGTTTACCTGCCGGCACAGCAGAAGAACCGGTATTTTTGATGGTCGCATTGAACATGATTGGCTTACCCGGGGGTACTTGACCCTCCCCGTTATCACCTGTCCACCCTACCGAGTCTACAGTCAAATCCACATGGGGGAACAACACTACGTTATCAAAGTACGCGTCGTATGTATTCTTCGTGTTTGTAAAACACAACGTTGTTTCATTTTCCACCACAGAGGGTGTTGTAAATTTGTAACTTATTAATTTGTGACCAATACTCGCGCCTCCGGAAGACTCATCCAGCAAAGTGTTCTCGCCGTTGGTAACTACCGTCTGAACAGCCTGCGAGGATGAGCGCCGCAGATAGAAAGCCAGATAATAAGTCGTGTTGGGTTGCAATCCGGTAAACGTTTGGCTTAGCGTCTTACCGTTTGCAATTTTGGGCGCCTGACTTTTACAGTAACCGGCACCGGCGGTATAGGCAGAGGATAAAACGCTCCAAGATGTGTCTGTTCTGTCTTCAAATGTTCCGTTTTTTAATAGCGACGGATCCTCCGGCACTGTTACCACGCAGGATGCCGAGACATCGCCTATTGTTACCGTAATAGTGGTAGTGCCAGCTTTGACAGCCGTTACACACCCACCGTTCACTATCGCAACACCGGGATTGCTACTGGTCCACTGCAATTGGTTGGCAAACCTATCAAACGGTTGCGTTGTTGCCTTTAAAATCAACGTTTTTCCCGGCTGGACGGTTGCCTGTGTATGGGATAACGTAACACCGGTGAAGGTTTCGGTTGAAAACGCCTCTTTTATCGAGAAATTATCCACCACCACCGGATACTCGCTATTGGTTGCCGGGCTATCAAATCTCAAATCATAGCTCTTTGAAAAAAACAAATTCACGTCTGCCCTGAAAATATGTGTATACGTTTTCCAGGTTTCTCCGTCGTCGGAGTCGGTCATTGTAGGTCCAATGCTATTCATATTAAACACACCGGAGTACATTGTAACTTTCGATTGCTTGTATGCCTTGTAATCAAACCGCAACTCATACACTCGGCCGGGAACAAAGGAGGCAGAGATCGACGGTTGATAGTATATCGTTGCTTTTTTGTTCAACTGCAAACCGTTACCGGATTTTCCTACGCCCTCCACAATCGGTGCTGAAGCTTTCCAGCTGCTTCCGAACTCTTCAAAATCACCATGCACAATAATTTCGTCACCGTATGTGTATCTCGAAGAAGAATAGACATATTTAGACCCGTCAACCACGACTAATGTACGGGTCGCAGTCAACGCGTTGCCGTTCGCATCCGTCAAATTCGGTACCGTCGCCGTGAGCGTAGTGGTACCTGTTGTTGCTCCCGCTTTAATGACACCATTGGTAATGGTCGCAAGGGCACTGTTACCCACTTTCCACTCCAATTCCGCGGCGGTATACGTTTTTGTGGTGGAATCGGTATACGTCACCGTTCCTCCGCCCAGTTTATAAGTGCGGGTTTTCGTTCCGTGCTCCGACAGGAGATACAGCGTCTCCGTGGTCGAAAGCACAAAGCTATCGGGGACTGCCGCTGCTGAAACAGGCAACGCCAACCCTGCCAACAAACAAGAAATTACGATGGCGAATGCTGCAACGCTCGCCATAAACGCCTTGATCATATGCTTCTTCATACGATACTCTTCCTTCCGCATACACTTGCCTTAAATAGGGGTATACAAATATACTGTAGCATACACTACAAAAAAAATCAACTAATTATACAAATTCATGCAACATTTCTCGTTTTTTACAAGCAATCAAACAAAAGCGTACCGCTTTCTTCGAAAAACGGTACGCTTACTTTCCTTTTGCGTATTATGCTTTGAGCTTGCGTTTGCGGATAAAGGAAATCGCAACAACAGCCACTATCGCCGCGCCGCAAACTGCGACAACAATCACCAGCGGGTTAACACCGCCGCTCGGTTGATCGATCGTCGGTTGTTCTGCGCCTTTTTGCCAAATGCGCACATAATCCAGCTCCATCGGCATATAGCGACTTCCGGATATGTACAGCACCATATTCTGCGCATCCATTTCGGCAAATACGCCTTCCATGCGCACTTCACCTTTCTTGTTATCGTGCATCGGAATCGGGAAAGAATCTTTGCTCCATTCCTGCTCACGGACGAGTTCGCCGTCCATAAAGCATTGCAAATGGCCTTCTTCCCACAACCAACCCATCACGTGCCATTCTTTGTCGTCTAACCCCTTGCGGAAGTTGTCTCTGCTGGTATACCAGTTCGTATCGGCACCCGGCACCTTTTCTTGTTCGTGCATCGTAATGGTGTATTTGCCGTCGCCGAGGTACTCCAACCAATCCATTTCCACCCAATGACTGTTGTGCCTGTGACCTTCCAACTCCACCCAACGTTCCAACGGCAGCGACCAGATAGAGGGTATACTTCTCACCTTTTCCGGGACGGGCATACGCAACTTGACTTCCAAATAGCCTTTATTAAACGTATACCCGATATGGGTATCGGGGTCTGCTGTGGTGGCACCCAGCGAATACTTGGTATCCGCGTACTGAAGGGTGAAAACGCCATCCTTGACGAAGTAGTCCTCCCGCGTCATATCGGTTTGATTCCATTGGCGAGCCGTGTACCACTTATAGCCTTTGTCACCGCTTCCCAAGATATCCACGCCGGAAAGATCGTTAAAGTCCTCACTGAACGTCAGATCGACCATTCCCGCTTGCGATACAATATCCGCCACCGTATCGTGCGCCGGCGTTATCGCCTCTTTGTCCACGCGGAGATTGGTTTGATACACATTGTTTTTTATTCCGTTGCTTTCGGATACGGACAATTCCGGATTGACATGCGCGGCGATCATAAAATCGCCCTTCTTGGCTTTCCACGTTTTTGAAGTAAGCGTAACACTCTCGCCGGCTTTAATACCGCCCTCGTGCGTCAAACGGAACAGTTTTTTATCGCCGAACGTGATGTCCACATCCACCGCATCCGTCACATCGGCCGTTCCCACATTCTTAACCGTAACAACAAAATTGAGTTTCGTACGCGGTTTGACCTGTCCGTCGCCGCCCGTCCAGTCCACCTTCTCCACGGTCAGATCCGCCGCCGAAGGCTTCTCCGCAACCACAACATCGTCGACGTATACAATGGCACCTTCGGTATTTGCGTTCTGAAATACCAGTGTTTCGCCATTCACAGCGGCGTCGGTTGTAAAATCAAAGGATTTGGTTATCCAAGCGGTGGTCACATCGAGTGTGCCTTGCCCCACTTCTTTGTCACCGGCCATAACTTTCACCGTGGTTTGCGACTTTTCGCTACCGCGAACCGCCAATGTTACGGTATACGTCGTATTGGCTTTCAAATTTTGAAGCGTTTGCTTGAGGCTGCTTTGATAACCGATTTTGGCGCATACCGAATCACCACACCCGCCTGCAGTTTCAAACACAGCATCGTCCTCGGTCGACCATGCCGCTTGACCCGCTTGTGCGAACGTGCTGTTCTTCAAAAGAACGTCGCCACTAACCACGGTCACCTTGCACGTATCTTTCAAGCCGTTCGGCGTAGTCGCCGTGATGGTGGCTTCACCTTTTGCCACACCCGTTACCATACCATCGGATACAATCGCCACTTCCTCGTTGTCAGACACCCACGTTGTACCCGCCATATCACAGCCTACGGGCAATGCTTGATATTTGATCAAAAACGATCCGCCGGGAAACAAGATCAACTCTTTTCGGCTCAGATCGGCGCTCTCCACCGGCACTGCTTCCTCTGCCGAAACTGCCGCGCCGCTACACAGCAACCCTACCGTAATCAGTATCGTAAGTAACAGTGCCAAGACTTTCTTTACTTGCATATTCTCTGCTCCTCTCGGTCGGTTTTTGTCTTCAGTATAGCATTTCTTTGCGTGAAAGCAATCGTTATATTGGCCGAAATATTTGTGATTTCGGTAATAAAAAATCACCGCCCCTCAAAAGTGAACTGCCCCAATTTGTGCGGACAGTACAAAAACCGCCTTTATGGTAGTGAAAATTAAATTTTAAGCAACGAACTGGCATCGCTTTTCAAGTGGTGTCAGTTTTGTTTTTAGTTGAATGCGCTGATGATTGTAGAAATGGATGTACTCACCTATGAGGAGGCGAGCCTCCTCATAGGTCTGAAGTTTGGTTCGGTAAATACACTCTGTTTTAAGAATAGAAAAGAAATTTTCAGCCAAAGCATTGTCATACGGATTACCACGTCTTGACATTGACGGCGTAATATTGTATTCTTGAGTTAGCTTAAAATACCCGTGGGATGTGTATTGAAAGCCTTGGTCACTGTGGAGTTGCAGCTCTGCGGTGACCTTCTCTTTTTTCTTGGCTTCTCTAATAGTACTTAACACAAGATTAACATTCTGTTCGGTGCCGG
>JAZOBT010000090.1:0-4327 GCA_045596125.1 Acutalibacteraceae bacterium
AATACCATAAGTAAAAAATTTTGGGAAGGTGAGCGCCGTGTATAAACCCGAATTGTTAGCGCCTGCGGGATCGTACGATGCGTTAGTGGCCGCCGTGCGTGCGGGTGCGGATGCCGTGTATCTCGGTGTCGGTATGTTTAATGCACGCCGCAATGCCCGTAATTTTTCGATAGAACCATCCGACGATGTCGCCTGCTCGTTGAGCGATGCGGTATCGTTTTGTCATACACGCGGCGTGAAAGTGCATGTGGCACTGAATACGTTGGTGCGCGATCGTGAGTTGCCCGAAGCGCTGAAAATTGCCGAGCACGCGTGTGCGTGTGGTGCGGATGCACTCATTATACAAGATCGCGGCTTGGCGCGGATGATACATTCCGCCGCGCCGACGATGCCGCTGCACGCATCGACGCAACTTTCCTGCCATACACCGCAAGGGGTTTTGGCGTTGCGGGACGCGGGATTTTCACGCGTGGTGTTGGCGCGTGAAATGTCTCGGGACGAGATCGAGGCGTGCCGTGACCTTGGTTGCGAGCTGGAAGTGTTTGTGCACGGGGCGCTGTGTATGAGCGTGTCCGGGCAATGCGAACTTTCGGCGATGTTGGGCGGACGAAGCGGCAACCGCGGTTTGTGCGCGCAACCCTGCCGCTTGCCGTTTGCGGTGGACCATATGCCGCGCGATGGTGAAGCGGCACTCAGTTTAAAAGATCATTCCTTATATCATCATATTGAACCGTTGCGGGAGATGGGCATTGCTTCCCTCAAAATTGAAGGGCGTATGAAGCGCCCTGAATACGTGGCGGCGGCAACGGCGGTGCTGCGCCGTTTACTGGACGGCGAAACGCCCGATGCTCGGTTGTGGGAGGATCTGCGTTCGGTTTTTTCGCGGTCGGGGTTTACCGATGGTTATTTTGTCGGCAAGCGTGATGCGCAATTGTTCGGCACCCGAACGGGTGAAGATATTGCGTCGTCGGCGGTGCTTTCACGGTTGGCGCGGTTGTACGATAAAGAAACACCGCGCGTGGCGGTGTCGCTGCGGTTGACGGAAGAACCGCTCACCTTGACCGCTACGGACGAAGAAGGAAATACGGTATCGGTTACGGCGCCGTCGGATGTGCCTGTTTTGGATCGTGCGCTGGATCCCGAACGCGTGAAAGCGCAGTTGTGTAAAACGGGTGGCACGCCGTTTGTTGCCACGGCGGACACGGCGGTGTCACCTGCTGTGCCCTTGTCGGCGCTGAATGCCTTGCGCCGCGAAGCGTTGGAGGCGCTGTGTAAGAAACGTGGGGAGACACATCCTATACCGTATGATGCCGCACTGCAACCGCCCGATGCGGTGTTGGCGTGTAGGCTGTTGCAAGGGCTGGTTGCCCGTGTGGAGCGGGAAGAGCAGATTACGGGTGAGGCGGATTGCTTTATCGTGCCGCTCGGATGTTATCCGTCGGTTGCTCGTTGGGGCGTGGAGATCCCGCGCGGGTTGTTTGGCGGGGAGGATGCGGTGCGCACCGCACTCCGTCGCGCGGTGCAGGCGGGAGCGACCTTTGCGTTGTGTAACAATGTGGGGGCGGTGCCGCTCGCACGCGAAGCGGGGCTCGCACCGCTGGCAGGCGCGTTTTGGAATATAACCAACGAACAAGCACTTGCTGCGGCGGCACAAGACGGCGCACAAGCGGCGATATTGTCGTTCGAACTCACGTTCCCGCAAATGCAGTTTGCGCAAGATAAGGGGTGTGTCGGCTTGTTCGCGTATGGCCGACAACCGCTGATGCTGTTGCGTGCGTGCCCGGTTTCCGTTTCCAAAGGGTGTGCCGCTTGTGCGGGAAAGAGCGAATTGATTGATCGCACGGGTGCGCATTTCCCTGTACATTGCCACGGCGGGTGCAGTGAATTGCTCAATTCCGTGCCACTTTACTGGGCAGATCGCTTGCACGAATTGCCGTCGTTGCCGTTTTATTATTTGCATTTTACGGATGAGTCGCCCGCACGGGTGGCAGAGGTGTTGTGCGAATACCGAAGCGGCGGTACGCCGCCGTCGGCGTTCACGCGTGGCTTGTACAAACGTGGTGTGGAGTGAAAACTATTTAAAGAATATACCTTCTTTAATTGCTGAGAAATTAACGCACGGTGGTATGTATGAAGTTGAATGAAGCTGTTTCGAAAAGAATAACCGAGTTTTGCAAAGAAAGAAATATGACGCAGTATACACTTTCTCTCAAAAGCGGTGTACCTCAATCCACGCTCAGTACCATAATTAATTGTACTTTTCCCAGTGTGAAACTGCGCATTATTTATGAGATCTGCGAGGGGCTTGAGATCACTTTGGGCGAATTTTTTGATTCTCCGCTGTTCGTTAGAGAAAATATTATGGATGACTGATATAAAAAGTTCATATTACCATACCAAAGCTACCCGAAAAAGGATGTTACTTTTCTTTTTCGGGTAGTTTTTTGTGATGTCTTAACATAATGCAAATTTTAGCTTGTCATAAAAGCCAAAGGTCGCTCATAGGAATGTACAAACAATGATGTGAGCGGAGGAAGGAATATGACAACGAGCAAAACTATATATCAAGATATCGCCACGCGGACCGGTGGAGATATTTATATTGGCGTGGTTGGTCCGGTGCGAACGGGTAAGTCCACCTTTATCAAGCAATTTATGGATACGTTGGTGCTTCCGAACATCGACAGTGAATACAGCCGCGAACGGGCGGTGGATGAACTGCCGCAATCGTCGGCGGGGCGCACCATTATGACGACGGAGCCGAAATTCATTCCCGAGCAAGCGGTGGGAATTACCGTCAGTGGTGCGGCGGGGATGAAGGTGCGTATGATCGATTGCGTCGGCTATGTTGTGCCGTCGGCACTCGGTTACATTGAAGAAAACGCGCCGCGTATGGTGAAGACCCCGTGGTTTGATGAAGAGGTACCGTTTAATATGGCGGCGGAAGTGGGTACCCAAAAGGTGATCACGGAGCATTCCACCATCGGTTTGGTGGTGACCACCGACGGCAGTATCACTGAGATTCCGCGTGCGGAGTATGCCGAAGCGGAGGAACGTGTTATTCGGGAATTACAGGCGCTCAATAAGCCGTTTGCGGTACTGCTCAACACCACCGAGCCGAACAGCGAGGCAACGCGCGCTTTATGTGATGAAATGAGCGCTAAGTACGGTGTGCCGGTATGCCCCGTCAACTGTTTGGATATCGGTGAAGAAAAGATTCGCGAGATCTTGGAGACGGTGCTGTTTGAGTTCCCCGTGCGCGAGATCGGATTCACGATGCCGCCGTGGGTGATGGCTTTGGATCGCACGCATCCCGTACGCCGGAGTATTGTGGGTGCGGTACGCGAGGCGGTGGGCGACATCCAAAAAATACGCGAGTTGAACACCGTGCAGGAGCGGTTGTGTGCGTGCGAATACGTGGCGGGTGCGGCGTTTGACCGTGTGGACCTCGGCAGCGGTTGCGGTGTGGTGTCGGTATCGGTTTTGCCTGAGTTGTTCTATCAAGTGCTCAGCGAAACCACGGGGATCCCGGTGGCGGATGAGGGCGAGTTGATGACGCGTATGAACGAGCTGGCGGCGATCCGCCGTCGGTACGATAAGATCAAGACAGCGTTGGATCAAGTGGAAGCCGGCGGTTACGGTATTGTGATGCCGTCGCTGGATGAAATGGCACTCGAAGAGCCAGAGATCATCAAGCAGAGCGGACGCTACGGCGTGCGCTTGCGTGCGACGGCACCGTCCATTCATATGATGAAAGCCAATATCACCACCGAAGTAGCACCCATTGTGGGTTCGGAAAAGCAATCCGAGGAATTGGTGAATTACCTCTTGCGCGAATTTGAAGAAGATCCGTCTAAGATCTGGGATTCCAACATTTTCGGCACGTCCTTGTATGGGTTGGTGAACGAGGGGTTGCATAACAAGTTGTACCGTATGCCGGGCGAGGCGCGGCTGAAGATCAAGGATACGGTGGAACGTATCATCAACGAGGGGTGCAACGGACTCATCTGTATTATCGTTTAAACGGGAGGTTTATGCGTATGGCGGGAAAACACCGCGACGGCGAGCGATCGCGGCTGTCGTTACTGGCGGTGCAGAGTATTGTGTGCGGTGTGATTTTGCTGTTGGTGTTGATTTTTCGCCTGATCGGCGGGGACACGTGGCGTTCGTTATGCACGATGGTGGAACGATGGATGACGGATGACGGGTTGGTACACATTGCCACCGAACAACGTGATGCCGAGGGCGGTGAGGGAGGTCGGGATATTCCGTTGGGCGAGGCTGTAAAGAGCACGGCGCTCCCCGACGGGGTATCTCCGTCGCCGCT
>JAZOBT010000091.1:0-7060 GCA_045596125.1 Acutalibacteraceae bacterium
TCGAATACTTAGAAATCTCTCCAAAAATTCAGGATCATCCGCGTATGGCTCTAATGCTTTCAACGCCGCAAGATCGGTCACCCAGCGGTTACCGATCGTATCGGTGATCAACTGCGATAATCCCCTGTTCGCCAGCGCCAACCACCGCCGCTGCGTAATACCGTTGGTCTTGTTTTGGAAACGTTCGGGGTATACGCGATACCACTCAGGCAACGCAGTCGTCTTTAAGATCTCGCTGTGCAATCGCGCCACACCGTTGATCGTGTGTGTTGCAAAGATCGCCATACGCGCCATATGAATACGATCACCGTCAATGATGTTATACGCACTCGTATCGGTAATTCCGCGCTGTTTGAGTTCTGCAACCAATGCTTTTTGCACTCGTTGGACATAGCGATACACCTGCGGAATGACCGAGCGAAACAACGCCACATTCCACGTCTCCAGCGCTTCGGGCATAATGGTATGATTGGTATACGCAAACGTCTGCTTCACCAACCCCAAAGCTTCGTTGAACGGCATCGCCTCACACTCACACAGCAAACGCAACAATTCGGGAATCGCCACCGTCGGATGCGTATCGTTGAGCTGAATCGCATACGCTTGCGGCAGTTGCGAAAAATCACTGCCGTATTGCTGTTTATACCGCCTGAGAATATCTTGCAGCGAAGCACTCGAGAAGAAATATTGTTGTTTCAAACGAAGTTTTTTACCTGCTACGGTATCGTCGTTCGGGTATAACACACTTGAAATGCGCTCCGCTTTATCACGCTGGCGTACCGCTTTATCGTATTTCTGATTGTTAAACAACTCAAAATCGAACGGCACCACCGCCTCTGCTTGCCACAGGCGTAACGTGTTTACCGTCTTGCCACCGTACCCGATCACCGGCGAATCGTACGGTATCGCCCACACCTCTCCATCCGCAAAGGATACACTCACCCGCTCTTCTTCGCGGCGAACTGACCACGGGTCACCGAACTCCAACCAATTATCTACCGTTTCGCGCTGGAAACCATTTTCAAACCGTTGGCGAAACAAACCGAATCGATAACGAATACCATAGCCATCCAACGGAATACCGTGTGTTGCGGCTGAATCCAAGAAACACGCCGCCAAACGTCCCAAACCGCCGTTGCCTAAAGCGGCATCCTCAACGTTTTCGAAGATAGACAGATCCACACCGTGCTTTTTCAACATCTCGCGTGTTTCATCCAACAAACCGAGATTGAGTAGATTTGACTCGATCATTCTGCCGATAAGAAACTCCGCCGAAAAGTATGCCACGCGTTTGGGTGCATCATTGCATTGCCATCGGTCATATACGCGTGACAGAGCCGCCTTAGATACAGCTTCATGCAATTGCTTGACGGATGCGTTTTCAATGGTAGTATGACTATCCAACTGAAGAAGCGTGGAAACTTCGTTTTCAAATGTCATCGTATTCGTTCCTTTCTCTGCCGTAGAGCCGCACCAATTGTTGCAAATTGCGTGCGGTTTCATAATTGAGCTGCTCCCATTGCAGTTGCCATTGCCAATTCCCGCCTAATGTGGATGGCGTATTCAACCGTGCGGAATTATCTAATTCCAAAATATCCTGCATTTGAAATATCGCCACATCCGCCACACTGGCATAGGCCGCCCGTAACATCGCCCGCGGTATATCCGCGATACGCCGCACATTTAAATACGCTTTAATATATTGACGCTGTTTACTGCGTAATTTTTTCAAGTACCCGACAATGGTTTCGTTATCGTGCGTGCCGCCGTATACTACGCAATTTTGTGTGTAATTGTGCGGCAGGTAATCGTTTTGAGGATCCCCATCAAAAGCGAACTGCAATATCTTCATACCGGGATATCCCGTTTTTTTCAGCAACCGTTCCACCGATGGATGCAAAACGCCTAGGTTTTCCGCAATAATGCGCACCTCCCCCGCCGCGCTGTCCAGCACATCGGTCAAGGTCTTTTCGGGGCCCTTGCGCCACTCACCGGCTTTTGCGGTTTCACACGACGCCGGTATCGCGTAATAACGCGACAATCCGATAAAATGGTCAATGCGTATCACATCAAACAACCGCGCACACATCGACGCGCGTTGATGCCACCACGCAAAGCCATCCTCTTGCATACGTTCATATCGATATAATGGGTTGCCCCACCGTTGACCTTCTGCACAGAAATAATCGGGTGGTACACCCGCCACATTAACAGGATTCCCCTCCTCATCCAGTTCAAACAAGTCGCGATGGGTCCATACATCGGCGCTGTCCTGCGCAACATAAATGGGGATATCCCCAACAAGCCAAATTCCTTGTTTGTTTGCGTACTGTTTCAAAGCATCCCATTGGCAAAAAAACTGGTACTGACAGAATTTCCAAAACCGTATTTCGTCGCGCAAAGATTCGAGCGCCATTTGCAGGCTTTTTTTCTCCCGATCGCGCAATGAAGTTTTCCACTTTGTCCATTCCGCTTCTCCGTTTTGCCCTTTAATCGCCATATAGAGCGCATAATCCTCAAGCCAAAACGATTCTTTTTCACAAAAGCCAAGAAATTCTTCCGTATCGGTAAAACGCGAGGCAGCACACCGCAACACCAAAAAACGAGTACGATACAATCGTTCGTACGAAATCCAACCGGGTGATGATTGTTCCGCTTCCAATTCCTCTTCGGTCAGCAAACCCTGCTCTGACAATTTATCCAAATCAATAAAATACGGATTCCCCGCAAACGCCGAAAAGGATTGATACGGGCTGTCACCGTAACTTGTCGGACCGATCGGCAGCACTTGCCAGTATCGTTGCCCCGCTGCCTTCAAATAATCCACAAAGTGAAATGCGTTATCTCCCAAAGAACCGATACCGTACTGTGACGGTAAACTGCTGATTGGTAACAAAATCCCCGCACCACGCGGCAATCGTTTTTGCATGGCAATCACCCTTTCTCTTTCGTAGTATGCAAGAAAAAAGGCAAAATATGAGCAAAATAAAAGCCTCTCTTCCGCAGAAGAGAGGCTTTTACGTATTAAATAACAAATCCGCCGTTCACGCCAACGACCTGCCCCGTAATAAACGAAGCACGATCGGATGCCAAGAAGAAAAGCGTTTCGGCAATATCTTCGGGCGTTCCCAACCGACCGAGCGGCGTTTCCTCCGCCAAAGCGCGGCGTGTTTCGTCATCCAGTGAGGCACACATCGTGGTATCGATAACACCGGGAGAAACACAATTCACGGTAATCCCCGACGGTCCAAGCTCCTTTGCCAATGCTTTGGTAAAACCAACAAGTCCCGCTTTTGCCGCGGAATAGGCCACTTCGCACGACGCGCCGACTTCACCCCAGATCGAGGATACCGTCAGTATACAGCCGCTTTGTCGTTGCACCATTTGCGGCACCAGTGCCCGTGCGCAGTAATACGCACCATCCAGATGCACACCCATCATACGATGCCATTCTTCGGTCGTGGTATCCGTCAGTAAACCCTGCTTGGCAATACCGGCATTATGAATAAGTACATCCACTCGACCACAACGCGACAGCACCGTCGCGATCATATCGTTTACGGCACACTCATCTGCGACATCCGCACACACCGCAAACGCATCACCACCCGCGGTAATGATCTCCTGTACCAGACTTTCCGCACCATCGCGGTCAGCGCGATAATTCACCGCTACGGTGTACCCGTTTTCCGCAAACAGCCGTGCCGCCGCCGCACCGATACCGCGCGACGCTCCCGTGATCAAAACGGTTTTCATAGCTTACAACTCCAACGTGACCGATTTGCTGTTCGATTCAAACGGACGATACGTGACCCCCGTCATATCAAACATACGCTTGGAGGCGATCACCGAATCGGTATCGGCATATTTATCCTGTAAATAAATGACCTCGCGAATACCCGATTGGATGATGGCTTTGGCGCATTCGTTGCACGGGAACAAGGTGGTATACACTTTAGCACCCTCCAACCCCGCACGACCGTGATTCAAAATGGCATTCAATTCCGCGTGGCACACGAACAGATACTTGGTATCCAGCGGCGCTCCGTCGCGGTCCCACGGCATCTCATCGTCGGAACAACCGATGGGCATTCCGTTATATCCCATCGACAAGATCTTGTTGTCCTGACCGACAATGCATGCGCCCACCTGCGTTCCGGGATCCTTGCTTCGTTGCGCAGACAAAAGTGCTACTCCCATAAAGTATTCATCCCACGACAGATAATCTTCGCGTTTCATTGAACTTCCTCCTCCAATAACACCGGTATATCGGCGGTATATATGCGAAAAGCACTGGGCAATGCAACAGCGGCATACTCTTCCGCCGTAACCAAACAATATCCCTCACAAGGGGTAAACACATCAGTTCGTACCAGGAACCCGTTCATCCGCCATTCCACGTGTGAAAACATATGCACACCCGAAGCGGTAACGGTACTGTCATACACTTCAATCCCGAGAGCTCTCAACCATTCAGCAACCGTTTTATCTTCCAAAACAGTATTCGGGAGTTCCCACATACCCGACAAAAGTCCTCGTAACGGACGTTTATGCAACAACACCCGCGGTTGCGGTTCGTTGGTGATAACCGTCAACACTGTTCGGTTTTCCACACGGCGCGGTTTAGGTGCCGCGCGCGTGGGTAGATCTTTCGCCCGTTCGGTACCTGCCACAGCACAATAGTCACGTATGGGGCACTCGTTGCATTTAGGAGCGGCATTGGGGATACAAATCGTCTCCCCCAATTCCATTAACCCTTGATTGAAGGCACCGGGGTTTTCCACCGGCACTAAGCGACGGGTGAGCGCGGTCAATTCGCGCCGCGACACCGTCTGCATCACATCACGGTCATCATCGGTTAAACGCGCCATCACGCGCAATACGTTGCCGTCCACCGCGGCCGTCGGCTTACCGAAAGCAATGGAGGCGATCGCACCCGCGGTATACTCACCGATTCCCGGCAACGTGATAAGTTCACTGTATTCTGACGGTAACTCGCCGTCGTACTCGCGCATCACCTGTTGCGCCGCCTTTTGTAAATTGCGCACGCGACTGTAATACCCCAAACCTTCCCACAATTTGAGAAGTGTATCCTCCGACGCTTCTGCCAATGCCTTCACAGTGGGCAAGGCTTGCATAAATCGTTCAAAATACGGCAACGCCGCCTCAATACGCGTTTGCTGCAACATAATTTCAGAAACCCACACCCGATACGGCGTCGGCTCCGTGCGCCACGGGAAGGAACGTTCGTGCTCTAAATACCAATTTACGAGCGGCTGCGCGATACCCTCGATCGGTTTTACGCGTCGCGCCATTGTTCCCAAACCTCCGGACAATATCCAACCGTCGCCAATTTACCGTTGCGCACGATCGGCGTACGCAACGCCTGCGGCGTCTCGATCAGCTTTTCCACCTTATCGGCTTCATATGCCAAATAACGCACAAGCGTCGCCTCTTTGGCCTTGGGATCAACCACCGCATCCACACCGCCGACAGCAGCGCAAACGCTTTCCAGTTCACGGCGGCGGATACCGTATTTATCCACATCCACGCGTTGATACGCAATGCGCCGTTCCTTGAAAAACCGTTCTGCTTTTTTGGTATCAAAACACTTTGAACGACCGAATATCTGAATATTCATACGCAATCTCCATTATGATCGGCTGAATTCCTGCAATTCCAACCCTTTGTTATGATCCAACGCCCATTGAATGTTCCAACTGCTGGTGAACAACAGCAGCGGATTACCGTGAAGATCTTGCACGCGGCGCGTATCGGATGTCAGATCCAAATTCTTCACATCTACATCCTCGCCGACGATCCAGCGGATGTATGAATACGGCAAACCTTCCATAATCACATCCACACCGTATTCGTTTTTCAAGCGATATTCCAACACATCAAATTGCAAGGTACCTACCACGCCGACGATAACTTCTTCCATACCGCCGCCGAGTTCTTGGAATATCTGGATAGCACCCTCTTGTGCGATCTGCGAAGTACCTTTGATGAACTGCTTACGCTTCATTGTGTCCTTTTGCCGCACCAAACGGAAATGCTCCGGTGCGAACGTGGGAATCCCCTCAAAACGCACCTTTTTGGAAGAAGCACACACCGTATCACCAATGGAGAACACGCCGGGATCAAATACACCGATAATGTCGCCTGCATAGGCTTCCTCCACGATCTCACGATCCTGTGCCATCATCTGTTGCGGCTGTGACAGTTTGGTTTTACGCCCGCCTTGTACGTGAAAAACCTCTTGTCCTTTTTCAAAACGTCCTGAACAAATACGCATAAACGCAATACGGTCACGGTGCGCCTTGTTCATATTCGCTTGAATTTTAAACACAAACGCCGAAAAATCTTCGTCAAACGGTTCAACCTCGCCCTCAGTACAACGACGCGAAAGCGGCGGTGTGGTCATCTTCAAGAAATTCTCCAAAAACGGTTGTACACCGAAGTTGGTAAGTGCCGAACCGAAAAACACCGGCGACAGTTTACCGCTGCGTACCCGCTCAAGATCAAATTCGCCACCTGCGCCATCCAGCAACTCGCGGTCATCCATCAACGTTTGATACAACTCATCGCCTAAAAGACCTTGCAAAGATGGGTCATCCAAATCGGTAACCTGCGCATCCGCCGCGTGACCGATACCGTTATACACAAACGAAAGCACACGGTTGTGATCGCGTTCGTACACACCTTTGAAGTTCTTGCCCGAGCCGATAGGCCAGTTAACAGGATACGTCTCGATACCCAAAACGCTCTCAATATCCGCCATCAATTCATACGGATCGCGCGCTTCGCGGTCCATCTTATTGATAAAGGTAAACACGGGAATATCCCGCATCATACACACCTTAAACAATTTCACTGTCTGCTTTTCCACGCCCTTGGAAGCATCAATGACCATTACGGCGGAATCCGCCGCCATCAGAGTACGATAGGTATCTTCCGAAAAGTCTTGGTGACCGGGGGTATCCAAAATATTCACACAGTACCCATCATACTCAAACTGGAGCACCGAAGAGGTCACCGAAATACCGCGCTGCTTTTC
>JAZOBT010000092.1:0-30570 GCA_045596125.1 Acutalibacteraceae bacterium
GACGATAGATCACCATATATTTTACGCTTGTTCTCACTTCCTTTCTGCGAGCAAGAGAAAATCCCGCATCAATTCATTTTCCATCTCTAACCGCTTAATGTGTCGCTCTTTCATTGCGAGTTCGTATTGTAACTGGGTGAGTTTGCTCAATTGTTGTACGGATGGCGGCAAAGCACTACCGTCTTTTCTTGGTCTGCCTTTAGGCTTGATTGCTATTCCTGCTGCAAGTTTTCTTTGGCTTTTATTGTATCTGTGAAAAAACTCTTTTATTTGATATTTACTAAAACCTAATTTATCTGCAATTTCTCTTTGTGTTAACCCTCTACTTTTCATTTCTAATATTTCATTTTCAAATTGCTTAATGTATCCATATCCTCTTGACATAAAAATTCCCCCTTATGGTAGTTTCTTAATTCTACCATAAGGGGGTGGTTTTTTCTATTGTCCGTTTTTACTGGACTTGTTCAAAATGCCGAACGGGCGTTTTGAGATATTATTTATGCGATGGCTTGCACCAACGCCACAAAAACGGGCATTGTGATAACCGAAAAAACCGTGGACAAGGCAACCAAATTGACCGACGTTTCGGTATCTTGACCGTACCGATCGGAGAACATCGACACGGCGGCGGCAACAGGAGCACTCCCCGCAATCGCCATCGAACAGAGCATCGTACCTCGAATACCGAGTAGGTACAGAATACCGATCGTAACAACGGGAACCAGCAGTAACCTCACGGCACTTGCCGTATAATAGGAGGGCGTACGGAGCGCTTGGGATAATTTGATCTTGGACAAACTATACCCAATGAACAGCATCGGAAGGGGTGTGTTTAAATTGCCCAAATGTGCGGCGGGGGCGCGCAAGATCTCAGGGAGATCCACCGGTATCACAAAAATGATAAGACCGACTACCAATCCCAACACACCGGGATTCAGCAACAATTTGCGCGCCGATAAACGACGGGTTGTGCGATCCATTGTGAACAAACCGTAGCTCCACAACGTGAGAGTAAATACCGCAACATAAGCGGATCCATAAAACACACCCGCATCTCCCAGTACCGCGCGTTGTAACGGTAGACCCATAAAACCGGCGTTGGAAAGCACCGCCGCCGCACGCAAAACGCGATTGCGAGAAGTATCCTTTCGGTAAAGCAGTTGCGCTATACCGATGGCAAGACCGTGAATGGCAACCGCCACCAACACCGCAAGACCAAGGTCTTTGAGCGTCTCCCACGAAAACTCGCGCTCAAACGACAGCGCAATCACGCAAGGTGTGGACAACAACAGCGCGATGTCCGAAAGCGTCTTTGCAGAGCGCTCCTCGATAATTTGCTTTTTTCCTAACAAGTATCCAATTGAAATGAGTATAAATAAAATCAGCACTTGCTGTAATACCGTTAAAAAGTTTTGCATACGCGCCCTCCGTTCGTACGTTGTTTATTGTACCGCACTTTCCCCCTCTGTACAAGAGGTAAATTTGACAAAACCGCCCTGTGCGAAAAACGCACAGGGCGGTTACTTGTAACAAATCAGGCGCAGCGACGCAGCGGGATGACATTGGATTGCACATCACGTTGCAGGTCTGCCGTTACGCGGCGCCAAACTTCGCGACGGCGACGACGATTACGCGCGCACACCGCATCTTTCTTGAGCGCCAACGAACAACACGCCAACACCGTCAGTCGGCACGCCATTAGGATCACCGTCAAAATCGGATATTCCCACAACAAAAGAGCCCCGCACATCGCAAGCTCCATTGCCGCCATCGCACCCGGAATCCAGGCCATACGGCGAGATAGCGTTTTGCGTTGCTTTGCCATCATATTCAGCGATACAACGGCAAACAGCGCCGCCGCTAACAAACTTAAAAACATACGTGTGCCCCCCTTTTTTGGTGCTTTAAAAATCGAACAAATGTTTTCTTTGTTCTCATTATAGCACGTTTTTCGGGGTTGTCAATATAAAATCGAAAATTTGTTCGTTTTTATTTTGCCAGCGCTTTTGCGGCAGTAATGGTGTTTTTAAGCAGCATCGCGATCGTCATCGGGCCTACGCCACCGGGGACAGGCGTGATATATCCTGCCACTTCTTCCACGGCGGGATCCACATCGCCGCGCAGCTTGCCTTCGGCATTGCGATTAATGCCCACGTCGATCACAACGGCACCGGGCTTCACCATATCCGGCGTAACAAAACCGGCGCGACCAACGGCAGCAACCAGCACATCCGCTTCCCGACAGATCTCCTGCAAATTGCGCGTACGGGAATGGCAGATGGTAACCGTGGCATTTTCGTGCAAGAGCAACATCGCCATCGGTTTGCCCACGATATTACTGCGGCCGATCACCACGCAGTGCTTACCCTCCACCGAAATATCGGTGCGGTGCAACAACTCCATCACACCCGCGGGAGTACAAGGCAAAAACGTATAATCGCCAATCAAGATCTGCCCCACATTCGCGGCGTGGAACGCATCCACATCCTTATCGGGCGAGATGGCGGCGATCACCGCTTTATCGTCTAAATGTTTCGGGAGCGGCAACTGGCACAAAATGCCGTGGATATCCGCACGGTTGTTGAGTTCTTCCACCAACGCGAGTAACTGCTCTTGCGTGGTATCGGCAGGCAGAGCAAACTCTTCGGAATGGATACCCGCTTCGGCGCACGCTTTTTTCTTGTTGTTTACGTACACACGGGAAGCGGGATCGTCGCCCACCAAAATCACAGCCAAGCCGGGAGTGTTCCCTTGTTTGGTCATCGCTTCCGCTTCCAAACGCACTTCCTGCCGCACGGCGGCGGCAATCGCTTTACCGTCAATTCGAATCGCCATTATCTTGTTCCTCCTGTACATTGCTGTCTTCTGCGATCTCTTCCTCGGTTTCGGGAAGGACCTCCCCTTCGGCCGCCACCGTTTCTTCCTCCAACTCAAAGCTCGGCAGACGCTCTTCGCGGCCCTTCAAAACAAAATACAAAAGAATACCGCCGATGACCGCCAATACCGCCACCAAGCACGACACGCGCATCGTGCCGAGATACAAACTGTCGGTGCGCAGCAATTCAATGAAAAATCGTCCGCTACCGTACCAGATCAAATACAGCGAGAATAACTGTCCACGGAAACGGTACGCTTTTTTGGAAACCGTATGTATTAAGATCAAACCGAGCACACACCACAGCGATTCATACAAAAAGGTGGGATGAACCGGCAAGGTATAATCGTAACCCGACGCGTTATAGTAGTCGGAGATCTCACTTCCCGTCATACCCCACGGGAGATTGGTGTTGCCGCCGAACGCTTCTTGATTAAAGAAGTTACCCCAGCGTCCCACCGCTTGACCGATCAAAAATCCGGGCGCGGCAAGGTCATACATACGCAAGGTATCCACCTTTTTGATCTTGCACATCCACAGCGCCGTCACGAATGCCGCAATGACGCCGCCGTAGATCGCCAGTCCGCCTTCCCAAACGCGGAAAATACTCAATGGGTCGGCGAAATACTCCGCACGATTTTCGGCGAAGAGCACATAGTACAAGCGCGCGCCGATAAGTGCGAATACGAAACACACCATCACCACATCGATCATAGGATCTTTCTTGATTTTAAATTCATCCGCACGGCGGAACGCATACCATACAGCGAGCAACAGGCCGAGCGCGATAAGCACGCTGTACCATTTGAGTGAGAAATTACCGATGGTGAAGATTTCTTCTCGCACCGGGAATGTCCAGCCCAATTTGGGGAACGAAACATACGAATCCATACTGACCATCCTTTCTTTATAGCGGCTTAACGATCGACAAGCAGGATGCCTGCTCGTCAAAATCGGTGTTCAGCCGTTTAAGAACATCCTCGACCGTCAGCGACGCTACCGCCTCCAACGGATCAAACGGGCCGTAGCCCTCAAAGTGCGCATCCACCAACAGATCACCGCACGCTTCGGGGTTATCCTGCTGAGCGACAAGATCCCCGTACACCGCGTTGCGCGCCGCCACGAAATCGGCGTCCGCGATACCGTCACGTTGCAAGCGGGCAATCTCTTTGCGAAATTCCTCTGCAACCGCATCAGGATCGCGCGATTCACCCGCCACGATCCAAGTTCCGGAACCGGGAACACTGAAATATTCCACACCGAACGAGGCGTTGATGAGCCCTTTCTTCATCAGTGAGGTGTACAGCGGCGACGCTTTGCCGCCCAGCAATTCTTCCAACACGTCGGCCGCCGCCAAGGCGGTGGGCAATTCCCCTTTCAGCCCTTGTGCCGTATCCATCGGTGCCTTATAGCCTAAATAAAACAGCGGTACGGCAACCGGCATCGCCACTTCCACACGCGGCGTCACCGCGGGGCGCGGTTCATGGATGGCGGCACGTTGTGGCAAAAGCGGCTCACACGGTTGTAACAGACGATCGGCAACTTCTACCACTTGTTCGCACGTGATGTTGCCCGCCACCGAAAGCACCATATTATGCAAATTATAAAACGTATGATAACAATTGTAAAGCAATTCGGGCGTAATTTCCGCAATGGAGTCCACCGTGCCCGCAATGTCGGTGTGTACGGGATGCTCTGCGTACAAACCCGTCAGCAAATTCATAAACACGCACCGAAACGGTGAATCTTCACCCATGCGAATCTCTTGTCCAATGATGCCGCGTTCTTTTTCCACCGTTTTTTCGGTAAAATACGGTTTTTGCACGAAGTCCAGCAAAATCTCCAGCGACGCCGTCACATTCTGCGTGCACGTGAACAAATACGCCGTTTGATCAAATGAGGTAAACGCATTCGCGTTGGCGCCCGTCTCGGCATACCGTTCAAACGCATCGCAATCTTCGTTTTCAAATAATTTATGCTCCAAGTAATGCGCGGTGCCCGCAGGCAACTCGATCAGCTTTCCATCGGCAACACACGCCGTATCGATGGCGCCGTATTTGGTAGCAAACACTGCATAGGCGGTGGTGTAGTCACGCTTAGGCCACACATAGATCGGCAAACCCGATGAATGCCTCAGATAATAACACGTCTCACCCGTCCGCTGACAGCGGATCTCTTTCCATTCAGCCATCGGCTTGTTCCTCCTGTGCCAGCAGATATACACATTCACACCGCAACCGCCGCGCCGCTTCGATCACGGCGGCACGATCCACGGCTTCCACTTCACGGCGGATCTCTTCGGGGGTCTTGAGTTGCGGCAACAACGTCTGTGCCACATACCATCCCGCCACGGCGGATTGGGAATCCCCCACCGCTTCGCAGCTTTGTATGACACAACGGCGCGCCGCTTCGAGATCATCCTCGGTAAATTCGCCTGCCGCCAGTGCTTCCACCTGCCGCAGGATCTCCTGTTCCGTTCGCGCGGCATTGGCTTCGTCCACACCGCTTTGCACCAACAAAATACCTTTCATACGATCATACGATGACGAGCAATAATAACACAAACTCAGTTTTTCCCGCACATTGCGGAAAAGCAATGACGACGGTGTCCCGCCCAGCACGGCATTCATCAACCGTACCGCCGTGACATCGGCACTCGGCTCGGCACAATCGGTGCGGAACCCCATTACCAATTTGGACTGGTTGATCGCCATCCGTTCCGTGTGCCTCCGCAAAGCGGGCAAATGTGCCGTTGTATCGGTAAGGCACGGGAGCGGCTCGCGCCCCTCCACGGCGGAAAATCCATTAGCAAACGCTTGTTCCACCTGCGGCATCGCATCAGCACCTTGCAATGTCAACCGCACGGTAGCATGCCGCAACATCCGCCGCCACGCGGCGGTCACCGCTTCGGGTGTTAACGTTTCAATAATCTCGGCTTTACCGTATTGGCCGATACCGTATGCCTCATCAGGGCACAGCAATTCTTCGGCACGTCGGCGCGCATACCACCGCTTTTCGTTGATCTGCGCACGCACATCCTCCGCCAAGCAACGGCGTTCCGTTTCCACATCTTCCGTGCGGAACATTCCGTTTTCCAAAGCGGGACAAAACAACATATCACACAACAATGCCGCACACGAGGCGATAATTTTTTCCCCGCCGAGCGCATAGCGATCGTTCGTACATTCCGCGGTGAGTAACAACCCTTGCGCTTCACCAACCCGCGTCACTTGCCCCGTAACGTTGGCACCGTACAACTCGTTCAAGCGGCGATTCAGCGCCGTGAAATCGGGATAGGTTGCCGAGGCACGGGTGAGCAATCGCGGCAGGATGGCATACTCCTCCACCGTCTCGCGCGCTAACGGCAAGAACAACCCCACTGTAATCTGTGCGGTTTTAAAGCGCGGGTCAGGCAACACCACGCTCTCCACGCCGTCGCATAAACGATGCGTTATCACATCCATATCCTCGCCTCCCTTTTACCATACCCTATAGTATAGCACACTTTCGCGCGTAATCAAAGACTTTTTTCACATCATTCACTGCGAAGGGCTTCCACGGGTTGCAAGCGGGATGCTTTATACGCAGGATACGCGCCAAACACACTGCCTACCAACAGCGAAAACAGTAACAAACCGCCGAATAATGCCGGTGTGACGGGAACGGAGAAACCCATCCCTTCCAATATAAGCACTGTGATCCCCGCGGGAATCATACCAAGTAGCGCGCCCACCAGCGACAGTATGACCGCTTCGGCCAAAAACTCCAACAAAATGTGTTTGCGCGTAGCACCGATGGCTTTTTTAATACCGATCTCCCGCGTGCGTTCGCTCACCGAAGACAGCATTGCCGTCACAATACCGAACCCCGACACCACCAGCGAAATAGCACTGATAGCCGTAAGGGTAAGTGCCACGATATCTACAAGTCCCTCCAGCCGTTGTTTCTGCACCGCCAGATCGTCGGTGCGAAACGGCGAGGCGCCGTCATATAAGCGATCCAGCGTGCGCTCCACGCGCTGTTTCGCCACATCGGATTGCATCCCCACACGAATGGCCACTTGATCGAACGCCGTCTGCCCCGTAATCACCGTATGCGTGGTGTACGGTATATACAACATCCCCGGAATCATCGACGTAAAATTTTGCAAAAGACTGCTGCCCGTCTCGGTGACCCCCACAACGGTGAGTTCTTCGGCAAGCGACCCGAATTGCACAAACACGGTTTTACCCACCACGTTACTGCGCCCGTAGCACCGCCGCGCCAATTCTTCATCCAACACGCACACGCGTGCGGAAGACGCTACGTCACCGGGGGAAATAAGCCTGCCGTGCCGCAACGACAAACTAATCACTTGATCGGCACCCGAATCGATCCCGCACAGCGCCGAATCACTCGACGCGTTTGCCGTAAACACCGTTCCCAATTGTACCATCAGCGGCATTGCCGAATCAACACACGACAGATCACGAATGGTGTTAAGCGCTTCTTCGCTGATAAGTTCCCCGCCCGTTTGCGCCATCACCGAAAGCCCGTTGACACCCATACTGTCCAATTCATTATCCACAAACGCGCGACCCGCCGTACCGATGACCGACACACACGCCACCATCGTAACGCCCACGGCGATGGCAACCACCGTAAGCAATGAGCGGTTGCGTTTGCGCCGTAAACTGCGCCACGCGTTTTTGATCAGTTCACCCATACGTCACTCCACCTGCACCGACACGGTATCTCCCGATAGGGATTCGGGATCTTGTACCAACCGTTCGCCTGCCGCCAACCCGGACACCACCAAAACACCGTCGCCGCATTCCTTGCCGAATGTGGGGACTTGTCGCACGACGGTGTCGTTGTCCCGATAGACATAGACATACTCTGTCCCCTCCTCATCTTGTGCAATACACGTATACGGCACGAGCAACGCGTCTTCCAACACATCCACTACCACCGTGGCACGCGCGTTGAGCCCCACGCGCAGAGAATCATCGATCTCCTCTTTCGAAAGCGACACCACCGCATCGACCACCGTTTCGGAAACACTGCCGATGTATTCCTGATGTGCCACCGTTGAAATTTGCGTCACGGTGCCGTGATACACTTCTTTATTGAACGCTACGCCGCTGATCTCCACGGGTTGCCCCACTGCAATCTGTGATATGTGTTTTTCACGCACCGTCACCGCAATGTTTACTTTGTTATCGGATGAGATCACCGCACAAGGCTTGGCGCTATCCGTCACCGCGCCCGAACGCACATTCAGCGAAGTAACCACACCCGACACAGGTGCTGTTACGGTGTTCTTGATGTCCTGCGTGGTAACGTTATAATTTCCGCCGCCGAGTTGTGCGAGTACCTGTTGGGTCGCCTCCACATCCACCGAAAACAGCGCATCCCCCTTGTTTACCTGCTGCCCTTCGCGCACATAAATGTCGCGCGCAATACACGGCATCTCCACAAATACATCACTGCTTCCCGCCGTTTGCACTTTGCCATTGCACTCCACCGTCTGCCGCACCGACGATGCTTCCACCGTCACCAGTTGCACAGGTATGGTTTGCGGCGTGGTGTATACACGGATGCCCACCATGAGTAACACCGCGGTTATGGTCGCCGCGGCTAAAATAAGGTATTTTTTCATACCATCCTTCCTTTCTCCATCAGCACTAGTGTTTGATGGAAACAGGAAATTATAAGGGGAATTTTACGCACAAAGAAAAAAGCTTTCCCCGCAGGAAAAGCTTTTCTAAAATTTATAATTTTTCGTAGGCTTCGCGCAGTGTCGCGGCACCCACAATTTCAATGGTATGGTTACCCGAAAGTGACTTCAGCGTGTGTTGCGGTACGATAATGCGCGTAAAACCCAGCCGCTCCGCCTCGGCAATGCGCATCTCTGCACCCGATACGGCACGAAGTTCGCCCGCGAGCCCCACTTCACCGAACGCGACCACACCTTCGTCCACCGGCTTGTCCTTCAAACTCGACACGAGCGACAAGGCCACGGGCAGATCGGCCGCAGGTTCATCCAGTCGCAAACCGCCGATGACATTCAGATAGGTATCCAAATTGGAAAAGAAATACCCGCACCGTTTTTCCAGTACCGCGAGCAACAGCGCCAAGCGGTTATTGTCAAACCCCGTTGCCATACGGCGGGGGTTACCGAAACCGGTGGGCGAGACCAATCCTTGCACTTCCGCGAGCAACGGACGAGAACCTTCCATCGTGCACGCCACACACGTACCGCTGACGTTTTTCGGTCGACCCGACAACAGCATCAGCGACGGATTTTCCACTTCATACAAGCCCTTGTCACGCATTTCAAACACGCCGATCTCGTTGGTCGAGCCGTAGCGGTTTTTCGCGCAACGCAACATACGGTAATTGCTATGCGGGTCGCCCTCAAAGTACAGCACGCAATCCACAATGTGCTCCATCACTTTCGGGCCCGCGATCGCGCCGTCTTTGTTGACGTGGCCTACAATAAACACCGGAATATCCTCGCGCTTTGCCGCGCGCATCAGCGCACCCGTGCATTCACGCACTTGTGTTACACTGCCGGGCGACGACGACACCGCCGACAAACTCACTGTTTGAATGGAGTCCACGATCATGATGTCGGGTTTTTCGGTAACCATGGCATTTAAAATGACATCCATATCCGTTTCGCACAAGAGTAGGATATCCCCGTTATCCACGCCCAGCCGCTCGGCGCGCAGTTTGATCTGTCGCGCGGATTCCTCGCCCGACGCATACAGCACACGGTAACTTTGGCTGAGATACCCACAGATCTGCAAAAGCAGCGTGGATTTACCGATACCGGGGTCACCGCCGATGAGCATCATCCCGCCGGGGACAATACCGCCGCCAAGCACGCGATCCAACTCATTCATGCCGGTCGGATAGCGCGCTTCGGCTTGTGTGTCGATTGCATCGATGCGACACACCTCAGCGCGCCCTACGGTACTGCTCGCGTACGAAGACACGGCGATCTCCTCGTGCAGTGTATTCCATTCCCCGCATTGCGGGCAACGACCCGCCCATTTGGGAAATTGACCGCCGCATTCTGTGCAAGCATATACGGTTTTTTGCTTTCCTGCCATTGCTTTCACCCTATATATGTTATTATTCCTGCTGTGACAGCAAACGCCATTTGCCGTTGGTATTCCTGAGTTTTAAGCCTCTCACGCTCGGCTTCATTGGATAAAAAGCCGCACTCCACCAAGATCATCGGGCGCGTGGCGTGATGCAATAAATACACATCCGACGTGCCGCGCTTGAGCTGGCGTGTATTGTTCGGTTGCAACAGTTCCACCACCTGCGTGCGCACGCTGTCAGCCAGTGCTTGACTTTCGGCGGTGTTGCCCGAATAAAACACTTGCGTCCCGTAATACTGTGTTTGCGGGAACTTATTTTGGTGGATACTGACCGTGAGATCCGCCTGCTGTGCCATCGCCGAACGGTTGCGGATATCACTGATCTTCCGTTCACGGAGCGATGTCCCTTCGGTGTGTATCATCACATCTTCGGTGCGGGTCATTCCCACACGGTACCCCATGACGGTGAGCAAGTCACGCAGCGGAAAAGAGATGGCTAAATTCAAATCTTTTTCCAGCGTACCGTCGGCACCCGAGGCGCCGCCGTCTGCCCCGCCGTGGCCGGGATCAATGAGAATATACGGTACCGTTTGGGGTGAAACCGATGTTGCACGGCGGTTGATCACTCCCATCGCGGTAGTCACCGCCAAGGCACCGCACACCAACACGATCGCCATATCCGTTACGGTGGAACGGAAGTCCCATTTCATACACATCGCCTCCCCCGCCATACTATGCAGGGAAGCGTGAAATTATTTCCTGCGCAATTTATCGGCGTACATAATGCGTTGACCCACCGAGATCTGACGATAGCCCAAATTGTAGGCAAGCCACGTCATCGCGACCGTGATAACGGTCGGCAAGGCAGAACACAAAATACCGCCCCACGAGATATCCCCCGCCGGCACATTCCACATCGAACCCATCGACCACACGATGATCGGGTAAAGCGACAAATGCGCCACACGGTACAACATCGTATACTGCGGCCAGAAGCCGAACAGCTTTTCGGCAATCAGCACAATAAACGAGATCCATGCGGGGATGGTGGCAACCAGCGCCACTTTCAACCCGAAATGAGGGCTGCCCTCTTTATTGTTAAAGATTTTCTGTGCGCCGTCTTTATCGCCGTGGCGCCACGACTCGGAATATACCACCGTGCTGAACAAAAAGCCTTGCACGAGGAGCGCCACGGCATTCATTGCAAACCAACCCGCCCCCGACAGCGTTTTGTTTTCGGGCGTCAATGCGTGGGCAATGACACCGATGGACAGATACATAAACGCGCCCAACACCGACGTGAGCAAGGTGCGCGCGTACAAGCGAACCGCCCGTTTCATCAACTGATTATTTTTCATTTTCTTTCACCTCGTTAAATTCCCCCGAACCCCTCCGAAGTATTGTATCATATATCCGTAGTATATGCAACGAAATAATTAAAAACAGGCACACCCGTGTGGGTGCGCCTGTCGCTTTCGTAAGGTGAGAGATTAGCCCAACTCAGCGAAATACTTGATGGTGCGGACCATCTGGCTGGTGTAGGAGTTCTCGTTGTCGTACCAGGAAACGACCTGAACTTGATAGGTCTCCTCGTCGATCTTGGTAACCATTGTCTGAGTCGCATCGAACAAGCTACCGTAAGTGATGCCGATCACGTCGGAAGAAACGATCTCGTCTTCGTTGTAGCCGAAGGAAGCAGAAGCTGCCGCCTTCATAGCCGCGTTGATGCCTTCCTTGGTGATGTCCTTACCCTTGACAACCGCCACCAAGATGGTGGTGGAACCGGTGGGAACCGGCACGCGCTGAGCGGAACCGATCAATTTGCCGTTGAGCTCAGGGATAACCAAGCCGATAGCCTTAGCAGCACCGGTGGAGTTGGGAACGATGTTCGCAGCGCCGGCGCGAGCACGACGGAGGTCGCCCTTGCGGTGCGGGCCGTCCAGGATCATCTGATCACCGGTGTAAGCGTGCACGGTGGTCATGATACCGCTCTGGATGGGAGCATAATCGTTCAAAGCCTTCGCCATGGGAGCGAGGCAGTTGGTGGTGCAGGAAGCGGCGGAAATGATGTTATCCTCTTTGGTGAGGATGTTCTCATTTACGCTGAACACGACGGTGGGCAGATCGTTGCCGGCAGGAGCCGAGATAACAACTTTCTTCGCACCCGCGTTGATGTGAGCCTGAGACTTCTCTTTGGAAGCGAAGAAGCCGGTGCACTCCAACACAACATCCACGCCGATCTTTGCCCAAGGCAGGTTGGCGGGATCTTTCTCAGCCAAGATCTCGATCTTCTTACCGTCAACGGTGATCGAAGTGTCGTCAGCCTCGACGGTGTGACCATCGTAACGGCCTTGCGCCGTATCATACTTGAGCAAGTGTGCCAGCATCTTGGGGCTGGTGAGGTCGTTGATCGCAACGATTTCATAACCCTCAGCACCAAACATCTGACGGAAAGCCAGACGACCGATGCGGCCAAAACCATTGATTGCTACTTTAACTGCCATAACCAAATTCCTCCAATATAATAATTCTGGTATTATCTTACCACCGTTTGCACGGTTTTTCAAGAACTTTGATAATTTTTTAACGCACAATTTTGAAAAATCACACGTTTCCGTTCATAATTTCGTTAAGAATATCTTCCAATTCCAACGGTCGGCGTTCTGTCTCGCTTGCGATCGGTTCTTCGTGTACCTCTTGCTGTTGCATAAACACCTCTTCGGTCAACAAAAACGAATCATCTTCTACCGTCTCTTGCGGGGTAACCGGCTCCTCCTCCGCTTCAAAAACGGGTTGCGGAGGTGCCGGTTTGCAAAACCGCTGACTCACCACAAACAGGAGTGCCAATAATACAATGCCCAAATCAGGGGAAGAAACTAACGCTGTTGCAGAAAAAGTTTGCGCGTCCTGCAACACAAAAGAGGAAAACCGCGTCATACACGACGAAAGGCCAAAAAATGCGGTACATAACGCCAGCGGCACGGCAAACCGCGGTTCCTTTTCCTCCACGCCCGATACATACCGCGCAAAGGATAACAAAAACAGCATTTCAAACAGCATCATCGCAACCTCAATCGAAGCACGGAACCGATCGGTTGCGCTGACAAACGAGGTCATATACCACAGCAGTTTTCCCCACAACCACACAACGGGAAGCAAGGAGATCACGCCGAACTGCCCACTCTCCACACGGCGTTCCGAAAAACTGCGCACGGCAAGCCACAAGAAAAACAAACCGCCGCCGATCGCACCCGCCAACATCATATACACCAGCAGTTTCCCGGCGAATGTGACCGAAAGAGGCTGCGGATACGGATACTTCCCACCAAGCAGATCCAGACTGTCGCTGATACCGCTGACCAGCATCGCCATACCTGTCAATGCCGCGGCACCTGCCGTAAGTTGCGCGGGCACCCCCGCCACGGCAATCGATTTTTGCCGTTTGAATCCGCAAAGGAGAAAGAGTGCGAGCGCCACGAGTACAGCGATACACAAAACTACACCATAAGAAAGATTGCCCAGCTGCAAAACAGTCAGCACCAAGGCTGCCGCCACTGTTACAAAACAGGCCAGCTCGTATCGCCACGGCATACACATTCCTCCTTTTTCGGTTATACGGATTTATTGTACCACAAATTTCCGTGAAATCAACCACGGTTTTAAAAATCCTCACATTTCTTTTGGAATAATCGGTTCTTTTCCACCATCTTTCCGCATACGGTGGAAAAGGACAACTCCCCATCACCGTATTCATCCGAGGAGGATTTTTTATGCGTTCTTATCTTTCGTTATGTGCGCTTTGTTATGTGTTGTTTTTGCTCATTCCGTTGCCGTTTTTACGCACGGCGGCGGACGAGCCCGCGCCGTCCCCCACCACTACCACAACGCAAACCACACTCACCACGACCACCACAACAACCACCAAACCGCAAACCGCCGCCGTGTTTAAAGTGTTGGACGCGGATGCCGATGTCATCTACACCTTTACCGAGCGGGACTTCCTTATCTACACGGTCGCGGCGGAAATGCCCGCCTCCTACCCCGAAGAGGCGCTCAAAGCACAAGCGGTTGCTACCTACACGTATTACACCTATCAAAAGAACCGCAAACTCGAAGGGATGCAAGGTGCCCATTTTTCGGATGCGCCCGCGTTCCCCGAATCGTATTCGGTGGACGCACTCAAAAAACGGTGGGGCGATTCGTATGACACGAATCTCAAAAAGATCACCACCGCCGTGGACGCGGTGGCGGGTGAGTTAATTCAGTACGACGGCAAGCCCATCTTTGCCGCCTATCACAGTTGCAACAGCGGCCGAACCGAATCTGCCAAAACCGTGTGGGGCAGCGATTACGCCTATCTGCAATCAGTTCCAAGCAGCGGCGATACGCTCTCCTCCGCGATGGCATCCACCGTCACCATCGCGGACAACGATTTTGCCAAAGCGTTCCCCGCTTTAGCCCTCAGCGGTGACGCCGCCGATTGGATCACGGGCACACCCGAAACCTCTGCGGCGGGGACCGTGACCGCCATCACCATCGGCGGCAAGACGTTTACCGGCCGCGAAGTGCGCTCCGCACTGGGATTGCGCTCCGCCTGCTTTACCGTCAAACACGGAAAAGACGGTTTCACCTTTGACGTAAAGGGATACGGTCATGGCGTGGGACTGAGCCAACACGGCGCCAAGGCGATGGCAGACCAAGGGTTCACCTACGACGAGATCCTCAAACACTATTACACCGATGTTACGATAAAAAAGTGAACTTCTTGACTGCCTGTGTTTTTCTAAAGAGCATTTCCGAAATTAAGGGAATTTCCCTTAAAAGTCAATAAGGCATATTCCCTTAAGGCATACTTATGCTATGGGGTGATCGCGATGTTTAAACGATTGCGTGATATGCGCGAAGATAAAGATCTGACGCAGTCCCAAATGGCAGATCTTTTGAATATTCATCAAACAACATATTCCGATTATGAAATCGGGAAATTAAATGTACCGATAGAGGTATTTATAAAGCTTGCCAAATTTTACGGTACCAGTATTGACTTTCTTGCGGGTATGACCGACGATCCTACACCCTACAAGTAAAAACGTCACGCCGCACGGCGTGACGTTTTTTAGTTTTGCTTCTGCTTTTTCTTTTTTACTTTGCGTATGTAGAAAAGTGTGATGATGACCGCGCGGGTGATGATATACCCAATAATGAAAACAGCAAGCAGTTTCATCGCGCCCTTGGATGCGGCTTCGGCTACCTCGTATCGCGGGAAAATCTGCCACTGAAACACACTTCGATATACGAACCACGCGGGTAAGATCACAACAAACGCGAACACATTATACCCGAATTTCCCTGCTTTCACCGCGGGATACCGCCGCATCAACAAATAAAAGGACGTGGTGGATAACGCTACGGCAAGCAGCGGCACCACGATGCGCCAAAACGGATATGTTTGATAATACACCGACGCGCCGAACTCCACCGCCAGCACTTGAAGGACACCGCAAAAAATGCCCTCGACCATAGACCACATATGGCTGCGTCTCATTATTTTTCCTCCGTTTTCTTGCGTTTCAGCAGTATTTTTTCGATCCAACCTTTTTTGAATTTCAGCGAAATATAGCCGCCCAGCGACACGACGAATGCGCCCAACGCATCCACGATGAGATCGATCATCGTATCATAGAGCGCCGCGCGACCGATGAGATCGGCGCCGCCCGCCGAGGCGAATTTCTGCATATTAGTGTGCAGAACACCGTCCGCGAGGAACTCATACACTTCCCACACCACACCGCAGCATATCGCAAAACAAAAACTGAACACTGCCACAAACACGGGGCTGAGATTGATGGGTACACGATCGGTGCGGTTGAGCAGATTGATGACCGAAAAACCCAGCGCGCCCAGCATCGCCCCGCTGAAGGTGTGAAGCAGGTTATCCCAATGCGGGATAAGATAGTAAAAACTGCGCACCTCGCCCAGATAGATGGAGCAGTACAAGAACACGGCGTATACAATGATCATACGCGAGGGAATGAGCAACCCGAATTTTTTGTGCAACAGACTCGGCAAAAACAGCGCCGCAATGCCCACCAGACATTGCAACAGCATCAGCACATAATCGCTTTTGATACGCGGCACACCTTCGCCGGGCGTGGTCGGCGCGAACGCCATAATGACCGATACCGCCACCGCCGAACCAATCATTGTGATCAGCACCGCCAAAAAGATGACTTTTTGCAAGCCCTCGTGTTTTTTCATCGTTGCTCTCCTTTTAAACAGAACAAAAAGGCCGCCCATACGGGCGGCTTTTTTACGTTAATTAGCGGATGATGGTGCCCATCGTGCCGGGGCCCGCACACGCCGCATTGGATTCGTCCGTATCGATATGCATCGCCAGCGCGAATTTCTCGCTGACACGAACCACGACATCACCGAAAGTAAGCGCACGACCGTCGGTCTCGACTTGAACGCCGACGATGTCCTTATCCTGAACGCCGAACTCGGCAGCATCTTCGGGAGTCATATGAATGTGACGCTTCGCGGCGATAACGCCTTCCGCCAATTCGACTTCGCCGCAAGGGCCGACCAGTTTGCAAGCGCCGGAACCCGCCGTGTCACCCGACTCACGAATGGGAGCGGAAACGCCGATGGAACGCGCATCGGTCAACGAGATCTCCACCTGCGAGGACGGACGGGTGGGACCCAAAATGCTGACGCCAGACAGCGTCTTCTTAGGGCCGACAACGTCTACACGCTCGGCGCAAGCGTATTGACCGGGTTGCGAAAGGTCTTTCTTAACCGTCAAGACATAGTCTTTACCAAACAGGATGTCCAAATGCTCACGGCTCAAATGCACGTGACGAGCAGAAGTTTCTACCAATACTTGCTTTGCCATAATAAATGCACCTCTTTTAACAGTCTTTACCACTCAACTTTACCACGTTCCCCGCCGTTTGTCAAGGTGAGCAACATAAGGGAAACAGTAAAATCCGCCCTCTCTCGAGAACGGATTTTCGTTTGGCTCTCGTGTCCGAAAAAGAATCGGGCAAAACCGAGGATTTTTTATAAATTATTGAATTTCAAAATTCAAATAATAACCCCCAACCGATATAAATAAGGTGCGGTTAAATTTTGAACTAATATTTGCAGTGCCGTCTTTTCCATCTATAACCACAGCATAACTTTGTCCTGTAAACCTCCCCCAAGAAGTGACTTCGTAGGTGCCTTCATAGGTTTTCCCATTTGTTTTGTCGCTTATGGTAAGTTTACCATCTTTCGCTGTGCAGGTGAGTTCTATTTCTTTAGAAAATGCAAAAAGATTACTGTCATCATCAGAAAAATCATATCCGGTTTTATGTGCTACTACAGAAAATGGCTCTGCTTTTTGTGCCATAGATAACACCCAAGTGTGTGTTTCAATAGCTGGCTTTGCAAAAACAGCATAAAGAATTATACATATTACAACTAATATTGGAATAAAAATATATTTTTTAATTTTCAAGACAATTCACCGCCTCCCGTGTATTATAACATAAAAGCGGCGGAGGGGCAATAATTATTCATTATTCATCAGCGAAGCGACTTCATTTTTCATTATTCATTGAAAATCCGTCCTCTCTCGAGAACGGATTTTCGTTTGGCACCCCCTGCGAGAATCGAACTCACAACTAACCCTTAGGAGGGGTTTATTATATCCATTTAACTAAGGGGGCTTGATTTCCTTATTATATAGCACCGTTTGCGGGTTGTCAATTCCCGAAACAGGCAAATACTTCCGCAGACTTTTTTCGACAGAAGGTTGTTTTTTTTGGAAAGAAGGTGTATACTGGAGCAGTAACTTTGTAGGAAAAGAGGAATCTTATTTATGAAACGCCTGTTATCTGTGCTGTTGGTCGTTGTTATGGTGTTGGGGCTGAGCGCTTGCGCTCCCAAAGACAACGAGGGCGACACCACCACGACCACACAAAACTCAACCACCACGACTACCCAGTCGGTAAGCGGTTCGCTGAACGCGTTGACCGGTGAAAACAACTTGGAAGGCGCGGGCAACCGCCCCGTGGGTATTATGGTCGCCAACGACAGCACCACCCATGGCAAGCAGGCGGGTATTGATAAAGCCGATCTGTATGTGGAAATTGAGACCGAGGGTTCCATCCCGCGTTTGCTCGCGGTGTTCGGTAACGCGTCCCGCGTTCCGAGCAAACTCGGCCCCGTTCGCAGCGCGCGTTCCCCGTTCGTCAATATGGCACGGGCACTCGGTGCAGTGTATGTGCACTTTGGCGGCAGCAAACCCGCGCTCGCGTTGCTGGATACCGGTGTTGTGGATCACATCAACGGTTTGTCCGCCGGCAGCACGTTCTGGCGTGACGATGCGATGAAAAACGCGATGGACTATGTCCACAGTGTTGCCACTAGCGGTGAGAAAATGAACGAGAAGATTCAAAAATCCAAGTTCTCCACCACCCTGTCCAAGCAAACGCCGTTCACCTTCGGTGAAAAAGCGGGCACCATCACCGCTGAAAAAGTGCAGGTAAAGAATACCGCCAGCACCACCTCGTCCTTTGTGTACGACAAAGCCAAGGGCGTGTATACCAAACAATATGGCAAGCTCGAAAACAACAACGTACATAAATCGTTGGAAGGCAACGCCGTCACCGTTTCCAACGTATTGGTGCTGTATGCCGAAAAATACGTGGAGAAAAAAGAAGGCAAAAACACGTGGTACAATTTCCGCAACGGCGCGGGCACAGGTTATCTCATTTCGGGCGGTACTGCGCGTGAGATCAAGTTTACCCGCACCGACGACAGCCTGACCGTGACCGAAACCGACGGTACTCCCGCGGTATTTTCTACGGGTAAAACGTATATGTTCTTAGCAGATAAGACGCTGTCTTCGAACATTTCGTTCTCTTAAGGAGGGTGCTGTATCGCAACGATTGCATTTACGGGTGACATTGCTTTTTCAAAATATTTTTCGGACGGTTGGAAACGCGATGACCTCATCGCAGACGATGTGGTGGAATTTTTGAGCACCACCGACTACACCGTCCCCAATATTGAGGCCCCCATCACAGAAGGTGCGATTCAAAGCACACGAGCGCTCAACCACACCAACCCGCCGGGGTGTATGGATTGGTTGCGTAAGATCAACGCAAACGTTTGGAACCTTTCCAACAATCATATGTACGATTGTCAGGCAGAAGGCCTCGTGGATACGCTGGAATTTGCCGCGAAAAACGGCTGTATGACGGTGGGCGCGGGCCGCAACGCCGATGAAGCCATGCAGCCTGTTATCCTTGATGTGGCGGGCGGCATCGGTATCCTCAGCGTTTGCTATCACAACGCAAAAGAATTTTTGCGCGCAAGCGACACGAAACCCGGTTGCATCTTATGGGACGAATTCGATCGTATCCGCGAAACCATCCGTCGCGTCAAAGAGCAATGCCGTTGGTGCATTGTGATCTCGCACGGCGGCAGTGAGTTTTCCAGTTTGCCGCTCCCCTTTGTACGTGAACGGTATCTGCGATTCCTTGATTTCGGTGCGGATATCGTTGTGGGTCACCACCCGCACGTAATGCAGAATTACGAAACGGTCGGCGATAAAATCGTTTTCTATTCGCTGGGCAATTTCATTTTTGATACGGATTATCAGCGTGCGCAACCATATTCGGAATACGGTATGCTGGTTAAGTTCCATTTCACCGAGCAGGATTTCACGTGGGAAAAATGCCCCATCTTCATCGACCGCGAGGCGAACCGTGTGGTCTCGTGCGAGTGTCCCGCCATTTTCTGCGATATCCAACCCAAAGTATACCGCCGCTTGTGGCCGCTAATGGTGCACGTATTCACCGCTAACTCGCGGCGTGCATCGCTCTTCCTTAATAAAAAATATGAGTCGTATAATGAGTGGAAATGGTTCCGTTCCTCTGCGAGTTGGCAAGGATTCATTCCCGCCGTGCGATTGGTATGGGGACGGCTGGTATACCACTTCGGTTTTTGGAAACGCGGCGACACCGCATTAGTTGAGTATCTGAAAAAAGGTTAAACAAAAAAGATGTGTGGAAACTTCCACACATCTTTTTTATATTGTTTCATCTAAGCTGAAACACTTTTTCTTTTTTATCTTCAAATAAACCGTAATCGTCCACCTCGACCTGAACATCCGCATCGCGTGATTCCAACAAGTAGGCAATTTCGGCATAATACTCAACGCCGCCTTTTACGTTCTTATATTGGTCTTCCGAATCGTAATTACACTCTCTGGGAAGATCTTCATAATACTCCGTAAGCTCAACACCATTTTGGTAAACATAGCAATCGCCTTCAACATAAAGGCATGTGGGTTCTTTACCTGCATTTTTCAGCAAATATTTGACGATGATAACGTCCTCACCGTAGTTGTCTTGGCACAAACGGTAACTGTCGATCTCAATCTCGGCATTACCGCCTGTAATCCCCATAAACATATCGCCGATAAACAACGGGAGAGGTGACAAAAGTAAAACAGCGATAATGCCAACAACAGCCGCAACGACGATTAAAATAATGTACCCTTTCTTCATACAAGCCCTTCCTTTCGAGTACTTATTTGAACAAGAACGAGAACAGCGAGAGCAGTTTTTCATCCACTTCGGGGTGGAACTGCACACCGACGATCTTGTCACCGTACTCGATCGCTTCAATGGTGCCGTCCTCGGCATAGCCTGTCACTTTGATTTGTGGGGAAGGATCGCACGCGCAGTAGCTGTGCATTGTCGCCGCCATGATCTCAGTCGCACCTGCCAACTGCGCGATGTGACTGCCGGGCTCTAACTTCACAAGGTGTTTCATATCGTCCTCGTGGCCGCGCACCAACTTGAGGTTGTGATTATCGACAGCAACCAACGACTCCCAACCTTCCTCACGCAACTGTTGGAAAAAATCATACCAGTCACCCGTATATCCCCGTTTTTCCGCTTCGTCCATTAGCTTAAAATAACGGTGGATCGCCTGCATACCTAAGCAAATACCGAGCAAAGGCTTATTGTTTTTCACTGCGTAATCCACCACTTGGAAGTGATGCGGCCACATTTGCTTGCCGCCGCAGATCAAAAAGGCATCAAACGTATCCAACACACCGTCCGGAATGCGGCCGTCCCGCGGCAAAATGCCCACGGGAATACCGCCGCAATCGTAAATGCGCTTGTTGTAGTTGTTGCTGAAGCGATAGAAATCCAAATTGGTGTTCTCGCTTTCATACAAAAAGGCGGGCGATGTGATACCGATCAATTTTTTCATACGTATCTCTCCTTTGGGGTATTATGACTTCGGGGTATTGCGCGGTTTTAACGGCCGCACCGTCCCGTCGGGTTCAGCAATCGATACATTGTTCAGCGTTGCTGTCATATCCGCACGGATCGCCGCCAGATAGGCCGCACGCAGTTGCTGACGTTCTTTTAGTTCTTCTGCGGTCAGCTCCCGTTCGCGGGAAATGCGCGTCAACTCGCTGATGCGCTCCAATTGTTTCTTATCCATTCTTCTCTCCTCACAGCGGTGCTTTGGCGATTTTGGCAGATGCACGCGGGTAAGCCGGCGGTGTAGCTTGCGTTTTTCGGAACACGAAGATGCGGCGTTCCTGCTGCTCCACGCCGTCCAACGGTTGCTTGGGCAGTAATAACGACTGTACCTCTTCGGTACGACCGCCCAGCCGTGTCAACGCGTTTTTCGCGGCACGGTGCTCCTCATCACTGTCGGGGCCTTTGAGCGCGATAAAACACCCACCTTGTTTCACAAACGGCAAGCAATATTCCAACAAAACGGGTAATCCCGCCACGGCACGGGCGGTGGCAACGTCAAATTGCTCGCGCAAGTGTGGTTTGCGCCCACCCTCTTCGGCGCGTGCGTGGATGCGCTGTACGGGAATCGCGAGTTCGCGACACACCTCTTCCAAAAATGTCAGCCGCTTATTCAAACTGTCCAGTAAAGTCAATCGAATATCGGGACGCACGATGGCAAACGGGATACCGGGAAACCCTGCCCCTGTACCCACATCAATCAACGAGATACCTTGTTCCGATGGTAACAGCGGCACGGCGGCAAGACTGTCGGCAAAATGCTTCACCACAATGCCCATCGGATCGGTGATGGCGGTGAGATTCATTTTTTGGTTCCATTCCACCAACAATGCCGCATACCGATCGAATTTATCCAACGCCACAGCATCAAGTTGCACACCGTATTCCGCGGTAATGCGGCTCAATAATTCCTTATCGATCATTCGGCATCCTCCCCTCGGCTTGCCAGCCACACAATAAGCACCGATACATCGGCAGGGCTGACACCGCTGATGCGCGATGCTTGCCCGATACTGCGCGGGCGGATGCGTTGCAGTTTCTCTTGCGCTTCCAAGCGCAACCCCGTAATCGCGGTATAGTCGATATCGGGCGGCAACAGTCGGTTTTCTAAACGACGCATTTCGTCAATATCTGCCTGCTGGCGACGTACATACCCCTCGTATTTCACTTCCACTTCCACTTGCTCATGCACAAGCGGATCCAGCGACGCATCATCCTGTCCGAGTGCCGCCAAGGTACGGTAGGTGATCTGGGGGCGGCGCAGTAAATCTTCCAAACGGATACCCGTCACCACGGGAGTGGTGCCGCTTTCCACCAAAAGTCCATTGAGCTCTTCGGTGGGCGACAATACGGTTTGGCGCAAACGCGCACGCTCAGCAGTTTTTTGCTCCTGACGAGTACAGAAATGCTGCCAACGCTCGTCGTCCACTAAACCGACCTCACGGCCAATAGGCGTCAACCGTTCGTCAGCGTTATCCTGCCGCAATACCAAACGGTATTCCGAGCGAGATGTCATCATACGGTACGGGTCGGAGCACCCTTTGGTCACCAGATCGTCAATGAGTGTGCCGATATAGCCCGACGCGCGATCCAAAATAAGCGGCTCTTGCCCTCTCACGCGGCGTACCGCGTTGATGCCCGCCACCAAGCCTTGCGCGGCGGCTTCTTCGTAGCCCGAACTGCCGTTGAATTGCCCTGCCCCAAACAGACCGACGAAGTTTTTAAACTCCAGCGCCGCTGTCAGTTGCGTGGGATCACAACAATCGTATTCAATGGCATAGGCGGGACGCATCACGCTGACATTCTCCAAACCGGGAATGGTATGTAAAAACTGCAATTGCACGTCCACGGGTAACGAGGACGAAAGTCCTTGCAAATACATTTCATCCGTTTGCAGGCCGCACGGCTCGATAAACACTTGATGCCGCTCTTTTTCCGCGAAACGGACGATCTTATCTTCAATACTCGGGCAATAACGCGGCCCGACACCGTGAATCTTTCCACCATACAACGGGGAACGGTGGAGATTTTCTAAAATAACACGTTTGGTCTCCGCCGTCGTCCACGTGATATGACAATCCACTTGATTTTCCAAAATGCCGCCCGTTTCAAAAGAAAACGGTACCACCGGTTCGTCACCGGGTTGCGGCTCGGTTTTGGAAAAATCAATACTGGAACGCAGTACGCGGGCGGGTGTGCCCGTCTTAAAACGGCGCAACGACATCCCCATCGCCACCAGCGACTCGGTCAATTCCGAAGCGGGGAACAATCCGTCGGGACCACCGTCATACGATACATCCCCGATAAAAATACGCCCTTGCAGGTAAGTGCCGGTGGCGAGAATGACGGTATCGGTGATATATTCCTCTTCCAATCGCGTGGTCAGCCGCCACTTGCCGTTCTCCTCGGTGATGGATACGATCTCCGCTTGGCGAACATCCAGCCCCGCCGTGGTCTCCAATGTATGTTTCATATACGCGCCGTAGGCACGGCGATCAATTTGCGCACGCAACGAATGCACCGCGGGTCCTTTGCCGCGATTGAGCATACGGGATTGCAAAAACGTGGCATCCGCGGCTTTCCCCATTTCACCGCCGAGTGCGTCAATTTCCCGCACCAAATGTCCTTTGGCGGTACCGCCGATGGACGGATTGCACGGCATATTTCCCACAGCATCCAAATTGATGGTAAAGATGACCGTGCGGCAACCGAGACGCGCCGCCGCCAAGGCGGCTTCGATACCCGCATGGCCCGCGCCGATCACGGCAACTTGATATTCTCCTGCGCAAAATTTCATACGTTCTGCTTCCCCATTTTCCCAAATCTGTGTCTATTATATCGCCTTTGTTCGCCAAGGGCAACCATTTTTTGTGAAAATCAGATTTTCCACATTTTTCACATTTTGTACTGTTGAAAAGTGAACAACTTGGTGGAAAACTATAGCGGAGCCTTGCAATCAGCGGCTTTTTTGCGATGGCGTCTCACAGTTTCCACCGCATTTTTCACAAAAATTTGAAATTTTTTGCAATCTTCTGAAAATTCCCTCTCTTGCAACGAGCGCACTTTTGTGATACAATGAGGTCACTTTGAAGGTGCAAGGGGGTGCCGCTGTGAAACTGACAGACATATCGGTGATACGTGATATTTTAAGCAAACACGGGTTTTCGTTTTCTAAGTCGCTGGGTCAAAATTTTCTCATTAACCCGTCGGTTTGCCCGCGTATGGCGGATGCTTGCCATCCCGATCTGGAGGACGGCGCCTTTGCCGTGTTGGAGATCGGGCCGGGTGTGGGTGTGCTCACCCGCGAATTGTCCCGCGTGGCGGCACGGGTCATCAGTGTGGAATTGGATGACCGTTTGTTGCCTGTACTCGAAGAAACATTGGCCGATTGTGAAAACGTGACGGTGGTACACGGTGATATTTTAAAATTGAATATCGCGGCGATACTGGCACAACACGCCGCGGGGTTGCCGGTGGTGGTTTGCGCCAACTTGCCGTATTACATCACCTCCCCCATTTTGATGGGATTGCTGGAGAGTCGTCTGCCGTTTCACTGCATTACGGTATTGGTACAAAAAGAGGCGGCACAGCGCCTGTGCGCCCGCCCCGGTACGCGCGAGTGTGGTGCCGTAACGCTGGCAGTACAATATTACGCCGAGGCGGAAATTCTGTTTGGCGTCTCCCGCGGGAGTTTTATGCCCGCACCGAATGTGGACAGCAGTGTGATCCGTTTACCGTTGCGGGATGCTCCGCCGTGCCAAGTGAGCAATGAAGCGTTGTTGTTCCGCTTGATTCGCGCGGCGTTCGGACAGCGGCGCAAAACGTTGCCCAATTCCCTATGTGCCGCGGGTTACGATAAAGTGACTATCCTGCAAGCCTTAGAAACGGCGGGGTTATCCCCCACGGCGCGAGCCGAGGAACTATCCATGGAACAATTCGCCGCCCTTGCCGAAATTTTGAACAAGGTATAAGAAGCTAAACTCAAAGGCACTTGCGTCAAAATAGACGCAAGTGCCTTTTAAAATATTATTGGACAACATGAGAATTACAACATAATCTCTGTAAATTCTTTTGGATAATGAATCTTATACCACATCAATGTTGCGGCCAACTTAATATAGGTGATACCGTGTGCTTTTGGAAACACATATTTGATTTTGCGAATTGAATTGACGAACCAATCTCCCATACCGATTGCTTTTAAATTTAATTTAATATCTTTTGGAATACCGTTTTTAGCATATATTCCTCGGCAGGTATCTTCCATTACCTTGTAAGCAAATCCCGTGTCGAAAAACCCTTTTATATTCATCGTATTTTGAATATAATTAAACACATCATCACAGTAGGCAATTACTTGCCCTGCCGAATAACCGACTGAAAGCAGATCTTCGGCATTATCGGCCCATACACCTGTGCCGTGTGACAAGCCTGAGAGTTGTATCAATTCACGAAATGATTTGGGAAAAATTGAACTCAACATATTTTTCATAAAGTCTGTTTTAAATTCAATTATTCCCTCTGTATTACCTTGCTGAAATTGCGTTAATACCTCATCGCAATTAAACCGTACATCTTTAAAAAAGGTATCTGTTGCTTTCTCCAATTCTTTATAGCGTGTAAATTCTTCATCCACGTAAAATACAATAGTACACTCTGATTTTTCCGATAATACTTTAAAGGTGACAATCTTATTCGGTTCACGCTCTTCCATCGTTACCTTACAATCTTTGAAATAGTCTTGTACAATAGATTTTGCTGAAAAAAGATATTCCCTCGATATGAGCATATGAAAAATAATATTGCGATTCATAACGTGCCGATAGGCTTCGAACGGTATATTATGCCCGTCGTTTTGCATTTCTTTTCCACACGAACACTTCTTCTTTGGAAGATCCCAACCATCAGCTACACTATCATCAAAGATTACTTTGCGGCACGCAGAACAGTAATAATGCGGCTTTAACGGATTGATCTCGGTTACTCCCAAAAGATAGGCGGCAAAAGAGGCTCCCGTTCGGCCTGTTACACAGATATGCTCGCCTTTCTTTCTTGCCTCCGATGCAAGAACCGATAACATATCAAAATACACGATCATATCTGTTTCTTGCATTTCCGCTTGTTCTGTCAGTAATCGGTTTAACATTTCAATGGGGACGGGATCTCCATAGTATTTAAACATTGAGTCAAAAACTTTGTTCCAATATTGCTTTTTCAGTGCAAATACTCCTTTTTCTTTTTTCTTTTCAAAAGAATGATATTGGCAAGTCAAAAGTTCATCAACACTGATTCCGAGCACTTCACTGAGTTTATATAAAATACTACTTTGTGGTTTGGAAGAACCGTTCTCCCATTTTGAAACCGCCTTGTCGGAAACGCCGACGAGCGTGCCGAGCTGATATTGCGTAAGGCCCATACGCACTCTCAACTCGTGCAAAAAATTACCAAAACTATAGTCTCTCATACTATCCTCCGTCTGTTTGCTGATTATAATTATATAGCCGTGACCGTAGCTCTTCAAGACAGAAGATGTCAACCATAGGTAGAAGTTCGCATCTGCTTTACCACAGGAACTATATTATCGCATCGCTCGCACTGCCACCCGTAAACGGGTTATAAGCGCAGCACCCGTGCAGCTCCCTCTGACGAGGGAACTGTCCGAGCGTCAGCGAGGACTGAGGGAGAGATAACGAAACTACCCCTCCGTCTTTTTGCCTACGGCAAAAATCCACCTCCCCTGACAAGGTGAGGCAAGGAATCGCTCCGCTCTTTTATCTCCCCCGGTAAAACTAGGGGTTTATTCCCACGCCTAAAGGCACCAATAAAATTGCCCAAGTGTTTATAAAAACACTTGGGCAATTCCAATGCGATTTTTTACAGATCGATGCGGCCGTACAGCGTAGCGGTCTTTTCGGTCTCGGACTGGGTGCGCTCCGGGGGAGCGTAATCCTCAGCGATATTGACAGGATTGCTGCGCGATACGAATTTACGTACCTCGCGCACCGGACGCTCCGGCAACGCATCCGCACGGCGCTCGCCGCGGGCGGGACGCTCTTGATTGTTGCGCTGACGCGAACGGTTGGAGCGGCTCTTAACAGGGTTGTCCTCCGACGCGGTAATCACCACGTGACGGTTGGGCTCACTGCCCACGCTGTAAGAAGTGGCACCCTCCACCTTTTGCACTGAGGTGTGTATGATGCGGCGCTCATACGGGTTCATCGGCTCCAATGAGCTGCGACGACCGGTGCGCAGGGTTTTGGCTGCCAAGCGCTGTGCCAGTGCCACCAGCGCCTGCCCGCGCTTCTCGCGGTAGTTGCCGATATCCAGCGTCACGCGATAATACGCGTTGTCCACGCGGTTAGCGACCAAGCTCGTCAGATACTGCAACGCATCCAGCGTGTCGCCGCGGCGACCGATGATAAAGCCCAGATGCTCGCCATCCAGCGTGATAACGCAGCCGTTGTTCTCTTCTTTGACGGTGCAGGTGAACTCGGTGACGCCCATCGCGGCGAGTACCTTTTCCAGATACTCCTTGGCAATATCCGCCGCCGAGCCGTTAAGCGTACCCTTCACAACGGCGTTGCTGCCGCCGAATAAGCCCAGCACCTTCTTGCCGGCTTCCTGCACAACCTCAAACGTAAACTTATCCTCCGTGGTGTTCAGCTCCGCCGCGATCAGCGCGCGTGCTTCCTCTACCGTGGCGGCCTCTTTGATAATCTCTCTTGCCATTGTCTTATTCCTCCACTTGCTCTTGCGCCGCGGTCGTATCCTCCACGGGTTGCTCGGTTTGTGCGCTGTCCTTCTTGGACGCAGGCTTTTTCCCTGCCTTTTGGGCGCGCTTTTCGTTTTCTTCCTTTTGCCAAGCCGCCTGCTCCGCCAGTCGCGCGGCTTTCAGGCGCTCCTTGTCCTCCTGCTTTTTGCGGCGGCGCTCGGCGTATTCCGCCTCTGCCTGCGCGCGAATCTTAGCAGGGTTATACATCGTGTTGAGCACCACCGTCTGTACCAATGCGAGCAGGTTGGAGAATATCCAATACACCGCCACGCCTGCCGGCACGCCGAACGAGATGATCAGCGACATCACGGGCATCATATACAGCATCATATTGGGCGAGCAACCGCCGGGTTGTGTCTGCTCGGGCATACTTGCCTTATTGTAGTGCATCGACAGCAAACTGGTGAACAGCGCCGTCAAACCCGACAAGATGGCAATGATCCACAGCCAGTTCGGCTTAATGCCGCTGTACGACGGCTGTTGCAGCAAGGACACGTTAAACACGCTGAACTGGTCGCGCGTCTCTTTGAGCACCGCGACGGTGTCGGCTGCCTGCTGCTCGGTCTTGCCGCCCTTGACCAGCGCGGCGAGAATCTTATCCTCGTACTTGTCCACCTTTTCCATCAGGTTCATCTCACGGTAGTAGGACTTCTCTGAGAAATTGGACGAGTTCTTTTTGTCGTCATCCCACGTGCCGTCCTCCTTCATCGCCTCGACCACCGCGGTGGTGCAGGCATTGACGTCGGCATCCGGCACCTGCTTAATAAACGTCAGCGGCTTATAAATAACCGCGATAACGCTGAACAGCACCAGCATCTGCACGATGGACGGCAGACAACCGCCCGTCATACTGACGCCTTCCTTTTCATACAGAGCCTGCTGTTTCTCCATCAGCTTCTGACGGTCGTTGGCATACTTCTTCTGGATGCGTTCCAGACGGGGTGCCAAACGCGCGCGATCCGCCGCGGATTTCTGCGTTTTGATGTTCAGGGGGAACATCACCAAACGAATGAGCAGCGTGAACAAAAACAGCGCCGCAAAATAGTTGGGTAACAGGGTGTAGATCCACCGCAGAACAAAGCCCAGCGGCTTTGCGAGAAAACTGAAAAGACCCATTTTCTCCATACCTCCAAATCATCGGGAAGCCCGATACAGAATTTTCTTATTTTTTTCGCCGCCACGGGAAGGGGAAACGCTCGGGTACGGGATCGTACCCGCCGCGGCAAAGCGGATTGCAGCGCAGGATGCGCCACAAGGCGAGACCGGTGCCTAATACAACGCCGAAGCGCTCTAACGCTTCAATGGCGTATGCCGAACAGGTGGGCGAGAAGCGGCAAGCCGGCGAAGTTCTCGCGGAGATGTGTTTTTGATAAAAGCGAATGAGCGCGATGACCCAATTTTTCGGATACATCCATTTACGCATCGGTTATCACACCCATCTGCCGCAGGTGGCTCTCGATAACGGGCGCCAGCTGCGTGCTTTTCATCGTGGTGAGGCGGTTGCGTGCGACAAACACGATGTCCCAACCGCCGACCTTGGGATAGCTTGGGCGGAATGCCTCGCGTATCACGCGACGGCAACGACTGCGCTCCACGGCACCGCCCAGCTTCTTTCCCGTGGTGATGCCGACACGCGGCACACCCAGCCGATTTTTACGCACGTAGGTGACAAGGGCAGGATGCACCTGCGAACGGCCGCGGTAATACAACGTGCGAAAATCCTTGTTTTCGCACAATGAGATCCACGTTGCCACCGTCACCGCCTCCTTGTCCTTTTTTGCTTGTCCGAGGTAAGAAAAAAAGCCACACAACGGTGGCCTTTTTGATCAATAGCTCAGACGCGCTCTGCCTTTCGCTCTTCTGCGAGCCAAAACCTTACGGCCGTTGGCTGTTGCCATTCTCTTACGGAAACCATGTTCCATTTTGCGATGCCGCTTCTTGGGCTGGTAGGTACGAAACATGTATACTCCTCCTTTCGTTACGGGGTAATGCTGTCGCCGAGGATAATCCCACGCATACAGCCTGACAATGACATATTATATACCAACTAAATCCCAAAAGTCAAGGCAAATTTCCGTCTGTTGCGCGTTTTTTTTAATTATTTTTTCGTTCTTGTGGTATATTGCCGATGAAACTACCATATATTGTATTTTTGCCCGTAAAATGGGCAAATAACGGGCGTTTGGTTTATCGATACCCTATACGGGCGAATTTTTTTCAACAAATAGCGTAAAAATCGTTGAAAAAATTCTCGGTTTGTGCTACAATTAGAGTTGTGATTATATCGCCTTTTTTGATGTGCGGAAAATAAAATGACTTTTTGAGGAGTAGCAAAATTTATGGAATCAATCAAACAAATTTGGGCGTCCGTGATGGAGGAAATTCTCAATTCCGAAATCAGCAGTGTCGCCTACGATATTTGGATCAAATGCTTGGAGCCGCACGACATCAAGGACGGCGAAATGGTGCTGTATGTCAACACCGAGTGGCAAAAGA
>JAZOBT010000093.1:0-2386 GCA_045596125.1 Acutalibacteraceae bacterium
GATTTTGCTTCCGCCTGTTCATCCACCGCCATCACAATACCTTGGCGGCATCGATTGCCCCTGCCGAACGGCACGAGCACCCGACAACCACGGCGGATAGGTACCCCTGTATCCGCTACATAGCTGTACAGTCGATCAAAATGATACGCCGTTTGTTCGACGGCAACGCGCACAACGCAAGACACAGCGGCACCCCCTTTTTTTAAGAACCTGTAAAACGGCAAAAAGACGTCCGTTAGGACGCCTCTTGAAAATGCGGTCTTACGCTTCGTCCGACACGATCATTTTATAATCGCCGCCCTCAAAATCGTTAATCGCCATGCTGACGGTTTTCTCGATCAGAATGACACCGTTATTCTCCGCTTCCTGCGCGATATCGCGCGCACGCTTTGCCACACCGACAACCACCGCATAACGGCTGTGGTTACCCTTCAATTTCTCAATATCCCTGGGGTTTAACATCGTTTATTTCCTCCCGTATCGTTTTATTGCGGGATACCCGCATTTTTTCTGCATCGATGATGGTGTTAATACGCGCCACTGCCGCATCCACCTCATCGTTGACTACAATGTACTGATAACTGCCGATATGTTTGAGTTCTTCGCGCGCAGCGGCCAAACGCCCTTGCACACTTTCCTCCGTTTCGGTACCGCGACCGCGCAAACGATGTTCCAGTTCGGCGGTAGACGGCGGTGCCAAAAACACCGACACGTAATCCTCACAGCGGCTCATCACTTTTTCGGCACCTTGCACTTCGATCTCCAAGATCACATTGCGCCCCGCCGCCAGTTGTTCTTCCACCGCCGCGCGAGGCGTGCCGTAGTAATTGCCGTTGTATTGCGCGTATTCGAGCAACGCATCTTCACGAATCATCTGTTCCACTTGCTCGTGCGTGCGGAAGAAATAATGCACACCATCAATATCACCGGGGCGCGGTGCGCGCGTTGTGACGGATACCGATACCATCGTATCCTCGCGCGCGGCGAGGAGTCGTTCCATCACGGTGCCTTTGCCGCACCCCGACGGGCCGGACAACACAATGAGCAAGCCGCGTTTTGTGTTATTCGCCATTACGGGTATCCTCCTCGTCACTCTCACCGAAGCGGTTAGCAACGGTTTCAGGCTGTACCGCCGACAAGATCACGTGTTCACTGTCGGTAATGAGCACGGCGCGCGTGCGCCGCCCGTACGTTGCATCAATGAGCGAACCGCGTTCCTTGGCATCTTGTATGATGCGCTTGATGGGCGCGGATTCCGGGCTGACGATCGCTACTAAGCGACCCGCCGCCACCATATTTCCGAAACCGATGTTGATAAGACGCATTGTTATCCCTCCGTGTCACATCGCCGTATTACTCGATGTTTTGGATCTGCTCACGAATCTTTTCGATCTCTGCTTTCATATCCACCACGACCTGCGCCAACTGCAGATCCTGCGCTTTGGAACCGATGGTGTTCGTTTCACGGTTGATCTCCTGCACCAAGAAATCGAGCTTACGTCCCACCGATTCGCTACCGCTGACCAACTGTTCCAGTTGATCCAAGTGACTGCGCAGACGCACGGTTTCTTCCGCCGTGGCGATCTTATCGGCAAACAGTGCCGCTTCGGTCAAGAGGCGTTGTTCATCCACCGTGGCGGTGCCGAGCAACTCACGCATACGCTCGGTGATCTTCTCCATATGTTCGCGCACCGTTTGAGGAGAACGCTCCTCCACCATCGCCACGCGTTCCAACAAAAACGCACGGCGGGACAGCACGTCCTCACGCAACCGCTCGCCCTCACGCTCACGCATCGCAATAAATTTCTCCAATGCGACGGCGGCGGTTTCACGCACCACATTCCAAATGGCGTCCTCATCCGCTTCGTTTTTGCGAACGGTGAGTACATCCGAGAAACGAGACAAGCCCATTGCCGAGCAATCATCGCGTACTTCCAACGTCTCCGCCATCATACGCAACGCATCGCGATACGCTTGCGCCAGCGGCAGGTTGACTTCCACGCGGCTATCGGCGGTTTCCACCGCGTCGAGCGAAACATACACCTCCACCTTGCCACGGGCAACGTGCTGTTGCAAAAACAACTTTAATTTATCGTCCAAAAAGCCACAGGTGCGCGGCAAACGGGAACTGTATTCAAAGAAACGATGGTTCACGGATTTGAGTTCCACCGTCACATCCCAGCCGTCCAACTGTTGCTGATGGCGGCCGTATCCGGTCATACTACGTATCATAACAATTCTCCACTCTAAAGCAAGACGCCCGAAAGCCCTTGGCGAGGCTTTCGGTTGCGTCGGTTTATAGCCGAAGGAAGCCGAACTCCCACCGGTCAAAAACAAGAATTTTTCCTTGTATCGTCGTTACGCTCACTCGAAATACACAAAGTAT